>JAZNZI010000031.1:0-6723 GCA_045594865.1 Eubacteriales bacterium
AGAGCGAGTTTGTCTTATTCTCTCTTGCCTAACCGAACAAAAATTGTAAATGAGACAGTAAAAGGTTGAAATTCTGCGAATTTCTTCGGGGTTTATGGATTTTTCTACCGCCGTTTGCTTCCTCTCGCCGTATTTATATACGTCTTCGGGTCGCAAAGCGACGCTTCTCGCCTAAATCTGACTATCCCCAAAAAGAGGCTGCCTCAAATTTGCATTTGAGACAGCCTGGAAAACCGCGAGAAAGGAGAAAAAACATGGAAACCCCGAATCTTGAAGCAATCCTTGCAGAACTTGTATTGGCAGAGGATAGTATAGATCTACGCGAGCCGAAGATCCCCGCAAATATGCCCTCGCGACAGCAGACGATTGACCTTCTTGGTGAGGCAATCAATTTGCTTTTTCCTTATATGATTGCTGAAGGCTATGATGTTCAAATATCACCGCATAAGCGGATAGAAAAGCTTTTTTATATGCTGACCGACTGCCTTTCTATTATCAAAGCGGGCGAGGAAAATAAGACAGTACTTGATATCTTGGCATCGCTTCCGAGGGTAAAACGCGCTCTCCTCTCCGATGCCATAGCTATTTTTGAGGGCGATCCCGCCGCCACATCACCCCTTGAGGTAATGACCTGCTATCCCGGATTTTATGCCATCGCGGTTCAGCGTATTGCTCACGTCTTTTATCTGAAGGGCATACCCTATCTGCCGCGAATAATGACCGAGCACGCCCATAGCAAGACGGGCATTGATATTCACCCCGGCGCCGGGATAGGCGACAGCTTTTGCATCGATCACGGCACTGGAGTGGTAATTGGCGAGACCGCCGAGATCGGTAATAACGTGAAAATATATCAGGGTGTCACAATAGGAGCGCGGAGCTTTGAAAGAGATGGGGAGGGCAGACTTATAAAGGGGAAAAAGCGACACCCAACCATAGGCAACGACTGTATAATCTACGCAGGCGCAACAATTCTCGGCGGAGATACCGTCATCGGTGACGGCTGTATTATAGGCGGCAACGTCTGGCTCACCCATTCGCTACCGACAGGCTCAAGGGTGTATTATGACAAAAAATGACGGAGCAAAAAGCTCCGTCATTTCGTTTATTTATTTTTTGTTTCTTCAATAACGTCAACCAACTGACTGTGCTCAACCTTTCCATCGGCGGTGAATACGATAACGCCCTTTTCATCGAGGATCAGCGTCCTCGGATAGCTTGACGTACCGCCGAGAAGAGTAAAGTACATATCAATAGTGTCGGTAAGCGACTCATCGTAGGCAAAGAGCATCTTGCTGTCAGGGAAGTTCGTAGCAATATACTTGGGAGCTTCCTCGGCGTAGTCAACCGTGTGGACGGTAAGCACTACGACCTCTCCATCGTAATCGGTGGCAACCTGATCAAAGTCGGGCAGCTCCTGCTTGCAGGGACGGCACCAGGTACCCCAGAAGTTGATGATTACTATTTTGCCACGCAGATCCTTGATATTTATCTGACCGCTGCCGTCAACGAGGTCGAGAGAATAGGTAGGACACTTGTAGCCGATAGCGCTACCGGTGGGGATTCCGTCGTCCTCCTCCCCGTCACCCGAGGGCACGTCAATGCCGTCGTCATAGATGAAGTTAAAGTACACGAGCGAGCCGATAAGAGTAAGCGAAAGCACCAGCGCGGTAATTCTCGAAGCCAGCTTTACGCGCTTTTCTCTCTTCTTTTCAACCGCCGCCTTCTCCTCGTCGGTCTTTGCCGCCTCTATCTCGCTGTCGGGCAGAATTATCTTTGCGCCCTTGTAGCTTATCGCCTTGGTGGGACAAACCGAGATACACTCGCCGCAGTTGATACACTCCATATCACCCACGTGGTGAATATCCATCTTACATACCGAGATGCACTTTCCGCAATTTACGCACTTGTCCTTTTCCAGCTTGATGCCGAAAATGGAGAACCTGTTAAAGAAGCCGTACATCGCGCCGAGAGGGCAGATAAAACGGCAGAAGGTCCTGTAAATAAATACGCACGCCACGATAATGCTCACCGCAAGAGCAAACTTCCAGGTAAACAGCGGACCCAGCATACCGAACATACCCTCGTTTTCGGGGTTGATAAGCAGACCTAATGCGCCGCCAACCGTTCCCGCGGGACAAATATACTTGCAGAAGGCGGGGAGAGGGAAGTCCTTCGTCATATAGAGCAGAGGAATAACCACCACGAACAGCACGAGTATCACGTATTTCAGGAATGACAGTACTCTTGTAAAGCGGTTTTTCTTAAGCTTTGGAGTCTTGATCTTATGTAAGAGGTCCTGAAGCAGACCAAAGGGACAGAGCCAGCCGCATATCCATCTGCCGAAAATAATGCCGTAGAGCATTATAATACCGAGCATATAGTAGGGCGCGGTCTTGCCCGATGCCGAGAAGGAATTCTGAAGCGCTCCGAGGGGACAGCTCGTCACCGCGCCGGGACAGGAGTAGCAGTTAAGTCCGGGGGTACAAAGGTTCTTTGTAGCACCCTTGAAAATATCTCCCGTGATATATCCCTTTAAATAGGAGTTAAAGAGCAGGGCGGAGTAAAGCTGTATCAGCCTTCTCTTCGTAATTCCGTGCTCGCTCCACCAATTTTTGATTTTTACAAACGCATTTTTCATATCAGCCAAGTCCTATACACTCCGTACAGATTTTTACCGCCTTTGCAAGCACGTCCTTCATACCGCCGTTGGTTATACCGAGTATGATGAAAACGATAGAAGCGGCTACGATAACGTATCTTGCGATAAGCGCGTAGTCGGGCTTTTTCTTCGGATTTTCATACTTCTCGGCTCTCGGAACGACGTTTTCCTTAACGTATCTTTTGATAGCCTCAAGCTCACGCCCGCAGCTCTTTTCGGCAAAGTATATTCTCGGAATATGCACACCAATCGCTATAGCACAAAGCGGGAGAGCAAGGGCAAATGCCGAGAGAACGTCACCGTTCAGATTATCAATCGTGAACTCGGCAACGAAGCCTAAATATACCAAAACAAAGGTAAAAATCAAGGCAGACGTCACATATGATATTATATCAAACAGTCTTCTGTTATTTCTTTCCTTGCGTATAAGCTCTGCCTCAAAGCCCTCCATAGAGGAGAGATCAAACCTTGATCTGAAGCTTTCAAGCAGCTCGGAATTGGTACGCGCGGTAAGTTCGTCAGCCTCTTTCTTTCGGATAATTCTCATTACAACACCCGCCACCGCAAGTCCTGCGGTAATGATCATGGGAACGGCGAGAATTACCAGATAACCGCCCACTCTCTCTCGGGAGTAGGGCTGCTCACCGCCCGTAAAATACAGGTGGGCGGTGCAGACGATAAGCGCGATGCCAAGCAGTATTATGCACACCGTTGTGGCAAGGGCAATCGCCTTTTCATATTTTGAATTTGCCATAATAAGCACCTTTCAAATAACTAAATCTATCAGTCCTTATCTGCGGCCTCGTTAGCGCCGCAGCACTTCTTGTATTTCTTTCCGCTACCGCAGGGGCAGGGATCGTTTCTGCCAACCTTTACAGCCTTTACGACAGGCTTTCTTGCGATAGGCTGACCGCCGCCGAAGCCCTCGGAGGTAGGCTTTGCCACCTGCACGCGCTCGGTTGCCTGGGGCTTGGGAACTACCGCCAGGATCTGTCTTACGGTGTCCTCCTTAATGTCGTCAACCATCTGATCGAAGAGATCTGCGCCTTGGATACGGTACATTGCAACGGGGTCTCTCTGGGCGTAGGAGTTAAGACCTACGTACTCCTTCAGCTCATCCATTGCCTCAAGGTGATCCATCCACTTCTTGTCAACGTTCTGAAGCAGGATAACCTTCTCAACCTCGCGCATAGCATCGGGCTTCATACCGGGCATAGCTGCGAAGAGTGCGTCCTTGGATCTGTATATCTCAAGCGCTCTTTCGATAAGCTCCTCGCGCCACGCGTCCTTGTCAATAGCCGCCATCTCCTCGGGAGTGTACTCAAAGTTCTTCTTATCGGTAAGCAGACCGAGATAATGGTTCTTGAACTCGTCGAAGTTCCAGCCCTCGGGCGACTCGTGAGAGAAGCAGAAGTTGAAGGTCTCCTCAACCGACTGCTTTATCATAGAGATGATCTTTTCCTGCACGTTTTCGTTCATAAGAACCTCACCGCGCTGGCTGTAGATAACGTTTCTCTGCTGGTTCATAACGTCGTCGTAGGTGAGGACGTTCTTTCTTCTGTTAAAGTTGTTATCCTCGATCCTCTTCTGCGCCATCTCAATGGAGTTGGAGAGCATCTTTGCATCGATAGGAGTGCTTTCCTCAAGCCCCATTCTCTCGCAGAGTGCGGCAATGCTGTCGATTCTGTCCGAGCCGAACAAACGCATAAGATCGTCCTCGAGTGAAAGGAAGAATCTGGATTCACCGGGGTCGCCCTGACGTCCCGAACGTCCGCGGAGCTGGTTATCAATACGTCTTGACTCGTGTCTTTCGGTACCGAGAATGAACAGACCGCCCGCCTCGCGCACCTTAGCCGCCTCGGGAGCGATAGCCTCGCGGTGCTTTGCATACAGCTCGCGGTACATGGCTCTCGCCTCGTTTACCGCCTCGTCCTCGGAGGGAGCAGAGCTGGTCGCCATGGCGATAAGCCCCTCGTCAACGCCCGCCTTTCGCATATCCATCTTTGCCATATACTCGGGATTACCGCCCAGCATAATATCCGTACCACGTCCCGCCATATTGGTGGAAATAGTGACCGCGCCAAAGCGACCTGCCTGAGCAACTATCTCCGCCTCTTTTTCGTGATGCTTCGCGTTAAGAACGGTGTGGGGAATACCCACCTTTTTAAGCACAGCCGAGAGAGCCTCGGATTTGTCAATGGAAACTGTACCTACAAGCACGGGCTGACCTTTTTCGCGGCAGGCCTTTATCTGCTCTACGATAGCGCCGATCTTTCCGCGATAGGTTCTGAAAACGGTGTCGTTCTGATCAATTCTGATCATAGGCTTGTTGGTGGGAACCTCAACTACGTCGAGTGCGTAAATGGTCTTGAACTCGTCCTCCTCGGTAAGCGCAGTACCCGTCATACCCGACAGCTTACCGTACATACGGAAGTAGTTCTGGAAGGTGATGGTAGCAATAGTACGGCTCTCGCGCTGAACGTCAACGCCCTCCTTAGCCTCAATAGCCTGGTGCAGTCCGTCGTTGTAGCGACGTCCGGGCATAAGTCGGCCTGTAAAGGTATCAACGATAAGCACGTTTCCGCCCTTAACTATATAGTCCACCTCGTTTTTCATAACGCCGTGCGCCTTGATGGCAACGTTTACGTGGTGGTAGATGCTTGTGTTCTCGGGGTCGGACAGGTTCTCAATGTTAAAGAATTTCTCTGTCTTCTCAATACCGTGCTGGGTAAGCACCGCCGTCCTCGCCTTCTCGTCTACGATATAGTCCTCCTCGTAAACGTCAAGGTCCTGCTTTGAGTCAACCTCCTTGATAACGTGGCGGGACATGGTTCTGACAAGTCTGTCTGCCATCTGGTAGAGGTCGGTGGACTTAGAGCCCTGACCTGAAATGATAAGGGGCGTTCTCGCCTCGTCTATAAGAATGGAGTCAACCTCGTCTATGATGGCGAAGTTGTGACCTCTCTGTACCATTCTCTCCTTGTAAACTACCATGTTATCACGCAGGTAGTCAAAGCCAAGCTCGTTGTTGGTGCAGTAGGTAATATCTGCAGCGTATGCCTCGCGCTTCTCGTTATTCTTCTGTCCGTGAACGATAAGACCTGTGGAAAGACCGAGGAAGCCGTAAACTCTGCCCATCTCATCGGAGTCACGCTTTGCAAGGTAGTCATTTACCGTGACGATATGCACGCCCTTGCCTGTCAGCGCGTTAAGGTAGGCGGGCAGGGTAGCAACCAGTGTCTTACCCTCACCTGTCTTCATCTCGGCAATTCTGCCCTGGTGGAGAAGAATACCGCCGATTATCTGTACGCGGAAGGGACGCTTGCCGAGCACTCGATCGTCTGCCTCTCTCACCAGCGCAAACGCCTCGGGAAGAATATCGTCAAGAGTCTTTCCGTTTGCCAGGTCACCCTTGAGCTTATCCGTATACGCCCTCATCTCACCGTCGCTCATAGCGCGGAACTTGTCGGCAAGAGCCTCGGTCGCGTCAACGAGAGGCATTATTCTCTTTATCTGCTTTTCGCTATAGCTTTTAAAAAGCGAGCTGAACATACCCATTTTTCTGATTTCCTTTCGATAGTAGTCAGGCACATTTTTCTGCCTGAATATAATAAACCATCTTATTATACCACAACGAAACAAAAAAATAAAGACAAAAATGTAAAAATATTTTATTTTATTGCAATTACTTTGCGTTTGTGATACAATAAAATAAAAAACGGTAAGCAAAATGAAAGAAATCAACATAGTTTTAGTCTCCCCCGAGATACCGCAGAACACGGGAAACATCTCCCGCACCTGCGCCGTCACGGGAGCAAAATTGCATATTATTAAGCCCATCGGCTTTGAGATATCCGACCGCACCTTAAAGCGCGCAGGCCTTGACTATTGGGACAAGCTTGACGTCACTTATTACGAAAATTACGAGGATTTCCTTGCAAAAAACGCAGATGCCGAGCTTTACTTTTTCTCTGCCCATGGCAAGAATGCTCACACCGATATCGACTATCCTGACGGTGTTTTTCTCGTTTTCGGCAGAGAGTCTGTGGGACTTCCAAGGG
>JAZNZI010000032.1:0-2138 GCA_045594865.1 Eubacteriales bacterium
AAATGAATTAAAATCCCATTCGCCGTCTACGGTGTTAGAGAGCATCATACCGCCAGAGAAGCCGTGCACGGTATACTTATACGTTAATTTCATATCACTTAAATTTTATCCTCGGATTTAACTCCTGAGGCGACTTCCAATCAATGCCGTAATCCTTCTTCAAAATTTCCTTTTTGAGAGGGGTGTACAGATGTGCGTTACCTCTTGTCATTTCGCCGCCCATTCTTTCAATAATTTTTGCCTCAAGCTCGTCCTTTATTGCAAGATATTCGGGAGTATCCTCGACAGGATCGTATTTGTAATTTCTTTTGTTCTCCATAGCGTTTCCTCCTAAATTTAGTCTATTTCATCGTCCTCGATGATATTGTTTTTGTGATCGATAAGATTGCAATGATCCGCTTCAACTCCAAGATCAGAGGTGGTTTTTTGAGTTTCTTTGTAGTGATCATAATAGTCCGAGAATGCAACATACTGCTCCTTGTCGGGTGTGGTGCCGTAGCCCTTCCTTAGACAAAGCATAAACTTTCTGATCGCCGGGAGATAATAACCGTACGCGCTTTTCTTCAAAAGATCGTATATATACCCCGTATGTTTACTGTCATCCGATAAAAGTTCGGTTATTGCCTGGCAGTAATACGCTTCGGGAGTGCCTGCGCTGGCAGAAAATCTGAACATAAGCTCTGCTCGGCTGAGATTTTTCTCCACACCATAGCCGTGGAAGTAGCAAAGTCCGAGCAAATATCTGCTTGAAAGAAAATAGTAATCTATGGGGTCGTCGTTATAGTTTTCTATTGTCTTGGTATATTTGACGAGCTCTGCTACCCTTTCATAATTCTTCTCGGTTCCGTAACCGTAATAATAGCAGAATGCGAGGTAGAACTTAATAATGTGACTATCGGGATACTTCTCGATAAGCTTGCTCGCTTCCTTGAAGATTCCCTCAAAATCGTCTTCGATCTCAAGGGCAAACAGTTTTGCAATCTCAATTCCGCCCTCAGCCGCCAAATGGAAGCACTCGTGCGCCCTGTCAAAGTCATATTCTGCTCCGCGCGCTGTGAAATTCGCTCTGCCGATAAGGAAATAAACAAATGCGTCCTTTTCCTCGATGCTTTCAAGTATTTCTACTATATCCCTCAAAGGCGACTCGTTATTTGTATGGAAGTCGGTCTGCTCAATCGTGCCGTATTCCTTGAAAAACAGCAAGGTTGCGATGGCATAAACGTCCTTTTCCTCAAGCGCCGCATCAACAGTGTAATTCCACGCCTTGCGTTCATCACGAACGACCTCGCTGTACGGACGGTGCTCGACCGGATCGAAACCGGTGCGTGTATATATCATATCATCGGTTCTCCAACCGTACTTTTTGCAAAGCTCGTTTGCAATCCATACGATGTCCTCTTTTTCGGTGCGTTGATTATAGACGGATAAACCGAGGATTTGATTTTTGATTTCCTCTTTCATCACACATTCTCCTCTAAAGATTTCAAAAACTTGTAATAATTATGTTTTTATACTGATAGTTGATATCAATTTCTTCCAATACCACCCATAAAGAAGTATCTTGTAGATTTTTGTTCATCCTTTTCAATACTACCAAGCCCCTCTTTATAAATTCTTGCAAGGGCAAGCATTGCAGGGATGTTACCGTGCTCGGCGCACATTGTGTAGTAAAGCACCGCTGCGTTTTCGTCCATCTCGGTGCCAAGTGCATTTTCGTAGCATTCGGCAAGATAGTAGGGAGCGAGATAATCGTCACCTAATTCAGTCGCCTTTGCAAAATAATTAAATGCCATATCGTAGTCACGGTTTACAAGATATCCTTGCTTATAGGCAATTCCGACGTAAACCATGGCTCTTGTGTGCCCGAGCTCACTTGCCTTGAGATAATATTCAAATTCGGTTTTGTGATAGCCCTGAGGCAGCAGGGTTACGTCAAGCTTTGAATAGTTGTAATAATGCTCACCCGCCTCGGGGACTGCAAGCCTTGCAAGCTCCATATATGCCTCGGGCTCGCCACCCTGCGCAGCTTTTTCAAAATAAGCCTTTGCTTCTTCGACGTTGCCGTTCTTTTTCAGCTCCATTGCATAATCAAATTCTCTTGACATTTCTTCTTCCTCCTATGCTTAATCGGTTTTTCT
>JAZNZI010000033.1:0-2651 GCA_045594865.1 Eubacteriales bacterium
ACGAAGGCGACGCGCGTATATGACGGATCGACCAAATACAGAGGACATTATCTTGGCGATATCTTCTACAACGAAGGAATTGCTATGGAATCCATTTACAGCTTTATGGGCTCTCCCTTGGATTCTGCTATGCCTGCCGAAGCAAACTTCAAGCTTGGCGGACAGTTTAAGTATCTTACCTTTACCGTAGGACGTGTTGACAGAAGCCACGTAAAAGATGACGTTCTCGTCATCTACGGTGACGGGGTTGAGCTTGCACGCTACCCTCTCACCGCAACCGCCTTCCCCAAGAGCTACGAGCTGAATATCGAGGGCGTTGACGTGCTTCAGTTCAGCCTGCTCGGTATGCCGTCACTGACGCGCGGAACCTATATGGTGGCGGACATCGGCGTACATACGCACGAGATCGGTGAGCTTGATTTCTTCAAGCACGAAGAGGAGCCCTTCCCCGATACGGTTGACTTGATGGAACGCTTTAAGCCCTATGAGTATATGAGTGCCGAGGGCAACGGACACGATGCGATCCGTTATTTCAACGGAATTTACGACGGCACCGACAACAGAAAATATTTCACCATTGACGGTGTAAACCACACGCGCGGTTTCGTGCTTTCTACCTGCGTTTACTTGTCGTTGGATGCAGGCGGTCTTATAGGTGCCGGATCCTTTGGCATTGCAGGCTTTGTCGGTGGAGCACTTGCGCTTATGGCTCTCGCTGCCTCGAGTGAGGTCAGCCAAGCATCCTTTGCTTGCTTCAATCTTCAAAAGCAGTATAAAACGATGACCTTCAACGTCGGCGTCCTTGACAATGACAAAGGATCCGACGGCAGAAAGCAGCCTTATGACACGCTCTACGTGATTGCGGACGACAAGATAGTTGGTGAATACAAATTGACTTCTGATATGGCAACTACAGAGATCACCGTGGATGTTGCAAACTGTGAACGTCTTACCTTCTGGCTCGACCATAACAGCAACTCACCCTCCTACGGTATCTTTGATGCAATTCTTACAAAATAAAAGGCGGTGACGGTATGTATTATTTAATGGTAAAATTCAATTTCCCGGATTACGCATTGCAGTATGTTCCTGTGAACGGGGAAAAGCATGTTGTGGGCTATAGCTTTTGGATAAGTTGTAAGGACAACGGCGACGGCACGTTTACGGTTCATTCCTATTCCAACGAAAGAAAAGATCCCAATAACAAGGAATCAGAGATAGTACCTCTGGAATATGAGCGCGTGGTCAGAGTGGGCGAGGAATGCAGAGGAGTATATTCCTATCAAAAATGGTCCTATCTCGAGGGCTGCTATAATTCGCATTATGCATTCAGCGCAACGGTCGTTACCGAAAAGACCGAGCCCGAGCGAGAAGATAAAATCCACTATTCCATATCATAACGTTGCATAAAATAACAGAGGTTGAAGAAATGAGTAATATAAACGAAAAATGGTCGAAATACATTCTCCGTCTTGATCGCGAAACGAACGAATATAAATACGGCAGTTGGTATAACCACTATTGGAACGAGGTCTATGAAATTGAGGACGGAGCGGACAGTACAAGCCGCGGCGAAAGAATCAGAATTGATGAATTGACCGAAAATGAAATCAAATTCACCTTCTTTGATGAAGAGGCGCAGAGGGGCATCGAGGGTGTCATTTCTCTCGAAAATCCCCGCGTATGTCTGCGCGGAAGGAGTGAACAGGGCGGCAGAAACGAATACGCTTGGTCGCGCAGCGATCACGTGGTTTTGATGCTTGAGGAAAAAAGCGAAGAATCATAAATGAAAGGAGTGCCAAACAATTATGGCAATTGGAATCAAAGTAAAAAAGGCACCTGCAGATTATGATCTCGGTGCGTCAAAGTTTTTTGGCACTCCCACCGTTCCACTTGCATGGGAAGGCGACTTCTATGAGGATGAGATTTTCCTCTGTCAAATCAATCTTGCCGATGTCGCGCATCTTGATAAAGAGAACCGCCTTCCCCACACAGGCTACCTCTATATCTTCTTACATACCGACGGCGGAGATTATGACCTCGCGGCAGACGTGCGCTATTTTGAGGGCGATCCCGAGCTTGCCATTGATGATTTCAACCTCGAGGTCGAGGGCTATGAAGGATTCAACGATGCGTACTTGATGGAGTTCTGCGAGGTCGACGACGGCGAAGCCTGCACGCGCCTTCTCGGAGTCCCAAGCGATTGGAACTACGAAGATAAGCCCCCAAAGCTTCTTTTGCAATTCGATCCTTTGGATAGCGAAATGGGATTTCTCGATCACCTTGTCGGATTTCTTTATTTCTTCTTCGGCAAGGACGAAAACAATCTTGAAAGCGTTACCTTGGTGGAAGAATACAGTTAAGAGATCTCGAATTGTTTGGAAAGGAGATGCAACACGATGCTGAAATACGATCCCGTGGAGGATACCCCCGAATTTCAAGCCATCAAAGATGAGCTTGAAGCAAAAATCATTGCAAAAATAGGCCCTAACAGCGGTATGGGATATTGCTACTTATATTGGGAAACCAAGAGGGACATTCTAAAAAAAGACTACGGCATTGAATGGAAATCCCCTACCCTGCTCAACCCCAAAGTTCGCTTTGATTGAGCACGTCACCATAATCAAATCAAGTACAAAAGCCGATGCATT
>JAZNZI010000034.1:0-10183 GCA_045594865.1 Eubacteriales bacterium
GCGTTCTTCTATGGTAAAATGATGGTAGCTCATATTGTTTCCTCCTGTTTTTTGGTGTGTGGTAACTTCATTATAACACAGGATTCAATATGAGTCTTCTTTTTTCCTTGAAAGTGTTGCACTTAATAGTATAATTCACCAATAAAACAAAAAAGAGCCTTGGAAATCCAAGGCTCTTTAATAATGCGTTGTTATTTTGCATTAAGCTCAATTATGTTGCTCGCCTCATCCCACTTAAATGTGACGAAGTTTAAGAGAACGGTGGTGGCAATGTGGAATCTGAACTCGGGAGTATCACCGAATTCCTTCTCACTGCCCTCCTCGCCGTAGGTATAAACGTTGTCATCCCCCTCGGGAACGGTCAGCTCGGAGAAAACGCTTACGTCATCAAGACGGTAAACCTGTCTTTCGCCCTGCTTAAATACAATATCTACACTGCCGAGCGCGGTGTATATGCAAATAATAATAACTAATGCGAGTATTGCCGAAACCAAACCCGCATTGCGGGGAGATATGTCCTTCATAATAAACTCCTCTCGAGAGATGATATTTTCTAAAATAATTATATCACCCAAAAAAAGAAAAGTCAATATATAATACCATTTTAAAGCAGTTAAAAATCACATAAGATTATTATAACAATCTTGACTTTTACACTATTTTGTTGTATAATCTTGTGTTGGCAAGAATTGTTTGGTCCAAAAGGATACAAACTTATCAATATAAGACTAAGAAAGGAAAGACAAAAATGAACTACAAATACGATGCTTGGTCGGGATTTGAGGCTGGCACCTGGGTCAAGGAAATCAACGTGCGCAGCTTTATCCGACACAATTATACACCCTACGATGGCGATGAGAGCTTCCTTGAGGCTCCCACGAAGGACACCCTATCGCTCTGGGATCAGGTAATGGAGCTTACAAGACAGGAAAGAGAAAAGGGCGGAGTTCTTGATATGGACACCAAGATAATCTCCACCATTACCTCTCACGGCCCCGGTTATCTTAACAAGGATATAGAGAAGATCGTCGGCTTCCAGACCGACAAGCCCTTCAAGCGCGCGCTTATGCCCTACGGCGGTATCCGTATGGCAGAGAAGGCATGCGCTGAAAACGGCTATACCATTGATCCTCAGGTAAAGGAGTTCTTTACTATCCACAGAAAAACCCACAATTCAGGCGTTTTTGATGCTTACACCCCCGAGATGAAGGCCTGCAGAAGCAGCCATATCATCACAGGTCTGCCCGACGCTTACGGACGAGGCAGAATTATCGGTGACTACAGACGAGTTGCGCTATACGGCGTTGACAGACTTATCGCCGACAAGGAGGAGCAGAAGAGAACCACCCGCTCCGCTATGTACGCAGAGGTTATCAGGGCGAGAGAGGAGCTTTCCGAGCAGATCCGCGCTCTCGGCGATCTGAAAAAGATGGCTGCAAGCTACGGATGTGATATTTCCCTTCCCGCAAAGGATACCAAGGAGGCTATTCAATGGCTCTACTTCGGTTATCTTGCCGCGGTTAAGGAGCAAAACGGTGCGGCTATGTCACTTGGCCGTACCTCCACCTTCCTTGACATCTACTCCGAGAGAGATATCAGAGAGGGTAGATATACCGAGAGTGATATCCAGGAGTTCGTTGACCAGTTTATTATGAAGCTCCGTCTTATCAAGTTCGCGCGTACTCCCGAGTACAACGCGCTCTTCTCGGGCGATCCCCAGTGGGTTACCGAGTCTATCGGCGGTGTTGCTATCGACGGACGTCATATGGTCACGAAGATGTCCTACCGTTATCTCCACACCCTTACCAACCTCGGCCCTGCGCCCGAGCCTAACCTTACCGTGCTTTGGTCTACAAGACTTCCTGTGAACTTCAAGCGCTACTGCGCTAAGATGTCTATCGAGACCTCCTCTATACAGTACGAAAACGACGATTTGATGCGCTTTACCCACGGTGACGACTACGCCATCGCCTGCTGCGTATCCTCTATGAGAGTTGGTAAGGAGATGCAGTTCTTCGGCGCGAGAGCCAATCTTGCAAAGTGCCTGCTCTACGCCATCAACGGCGGTGTCGACGAAATAAGCGGCAAGCAGATCGGCCCCGAGTACAGACCTATCACAAGCGAATATCTCGATTACGACGAGGTTATCGTTAAGTACGACGCAATGCTCAAGTGGCTTGCGGGTGTGTACGTAAACACCCTTAACGTAATTCACTATATGCACGACAAGTATTGCTACGAGAAGATCCAGATGGCTCTTCACGACAAGGACGTCACCCGCTGGTTTGCAACGGGTATTGCGGGACTGTCGGTTGTGGCAGACTCCCTCTCTGCAATCAAATACGCACGCGTTAAGGTTATCCGCGACGAGAACGGACTTGCCACCGACTACGAGGTTGAGGGCGACTTTCCCAAGTACGGCAACGACGACGATCGCGTTGACTCTATCGCATACGATATCGTTCACAGATTTATGGAGCACATTAGGAAGAATCACACCTACCGCGAGTCTATTCCCACCACCTCTATCCTTACCATTACCTCTAACATCGTTTACGGTAAGGCAACTGGCGCAACTCCCGACGGACGTAAGAGAGGCGAGGCATTCGCTCCCGGAGCTAACCCTATGCACAGAAGAGATACCCACGGCGCTATCGCATCTCTTGCATCGGTTGCAAAGCTTCCCTTTATCGACTCACAGGACGGTATTTCCAACACCTTCTCCATTATTCCCGGTGCGCTCGGCAAGGACGATCAGATTTTTGCAGGCGATATTGAGGTAAACCTTGATTGCTCAAACGGCGCTTGCGGCACTCCCACTCTCTTCGAGGGACTTGACGCAGACGCATACGGCTACGAGTTTACCGAAAACAACGGTTAAGGTGACCGCGTCACAGAAAATGCGTAGCAAAAATGCTACACTTAAAGCAGTAAAACGAAAGGATAAAAATAATGGCAGCAACACAGAATCAGATAGATAATCTCGTTTCTCTCCTTGACGGCTATATGGAGAAGGGTGGACATCACCTTAACGTAAACGTTTTCAGCCGCGAGACTCTCCTTGACGCGCAGGCTCATCCCGAGAGATACCCCCAGCTCACCGTACGCGTAAGCGGATATGCGGTAAACTTCGTAAAGCTCACAAAGGAGCAGCAGGACGAGGTTATATCCAGAACATTCCACGATCAAATTTAATTTTTATCAAAAAAATAAACGGCGGTTATATTAACCGCCGTTTAAAATAAAAAGATAAGGAGGTAGATATGGTCGGCTATATACACTCAAAAGAAAGCTTCGGCACGGTTGACGGCCCCGGAATAAGATACGTCCTGTTTATGCAGGGCTGTCCTATGCGCTGTCTGTACTGTCACAATCCCGATACATGGGAGATGGGTGGCGGAACGAGAGTGACGGTGGATGAGATAATCGAGGAATACTGGAACAACCGCCACTTTTACCGCGACGGCGGAATTACCGTCACGGGCGGTGAGCCGCTTTTGCAGATAGATTTCCTTATCGAGCTTTTCCGCGCGGCAAAGGCAAAGGGCATTCACACCTGTATTGACACCTCAGGTATAACCTATACCGAAAATAACGCCGACTACTGCGAGAAGCTGGACCTACTAATGACCCTTACCGACCTTGTAATGCTTGATATAAAACATATTGACTCGGCAAGGCACAAGGCGCTGACGGCACATTCAAACGAGCGTATTCTCGCCTTTGCAAAATACCTTGAGGAAAAGAAAATTCCTGTCTGGATTCGCCACGTTGTAGTGGAGGGATATACGGATGACGAGGAGCATCTTTTTGCTCTCGGTCGGTTTATCGGCGACCTTAAAAACCTGCGCGCCCTTGACGTGCTTCCATATCACACCATGGGCGAGAGCAAGTACGAGCAGATGGGTGTTCCGTATCCCTTAAAGAACGTCCCCGCCACCTCAAAGGAAAAGGCAATGGCGGCAAAGAACATAATTCTTCGCGGCATCTACTCGGTAAGAGGACGGAAAAAATAACAGGCTAAATCGGCGAAAGCTGAAATAGCCTGTTTTTATTTTAATAAAATAGTCTGTCGCGGTAGACGAGATAGCGCATTTTACAGTTCTTGCAAAGCTGGTCTGACATAGAGTCAAGCTCGGCTCTGGTCACTAACTTATAGCCGATAACCTCGGTTGGCTGAAGCTTCAGCTCTGGGAGAGACTCGAGCTTGAGAAGATAGGTCACCGCATAATGACGCCCTGCACCAACCGCACCGATAAACTCAAGTTTTTCGGGAGTTGTAAATATTCCAACCTCCTCGGCAAGCTCTCTCACAGCCCCCTCGGGAACGCTCTCGCCCGCAACCACCGCGCCACCCGGGGCATCATACTTCAGTCCCTCACTCTTGTCGGGATGTCGGTGCTCGATCAGCAGTCTGTCGCCAACCCTTACCCACACCTCAACGCAGGGGTGATAAAGCCCCTCGGGTATGCTATCGTGATCTTCTCGCGGCCATTTTATTCCTACGTTGTTGCCGTCCTTGTCCACGAGATCCCAGATTTCAGCCATTTTTACACCTACTTTATGAGTTTTTTACGTTAACGTCAATTTTGTTGTAGGGTATCTCGATATCGTTTTCGTCAAATATCTTCTTGGTTGCCTCAAGAATATCCCATTTTACAGTCCAATAATCCTCACTGTTTACCCAAACGCGAGCGGTGATATTTACCGCGCTGTCGCCGTGTCCGCTCATTCTTACAAATGGCTCAGGATCGTTAAGAGTAAGCTCGTGGGATACAAGAAGATTGTAAATAAGCTCTCTCGCCTTCTCAAAATCACTCTCGTAAGCTATGCCAAACTCAAAGTCAAGTCGACGGGTGGGCTTTTCGGAGTAGTTGATAATGTTGGAATTGGAAAGAGTGCCGTTGGGAACGTAGATAACCTTGTTATCGGGGGTGCGGAGCTTAGTGCTTACAATGCGGATCTCCTCAACCGTGCCCGCAATGGAGCTGCCCTCAACCTCAACGTAATCGTCAACCTTAAAGGGACGGGTGAAAATAATCAGCACACCGCCGGCAAAATTAGAAAGCGCGCCGTTTACAGCCAAGCCTGCACAAACACCGAGAGAGGTGACGAGGGCGGTAAGTCCGCTGGTATCAATGCCAAGATAGCCTACAAGACAGATGGCAACGACGATCTTCGCCGCAATTTTACCTATGTAGGTAAGGGTCTTGACAAGAGTTTTATCAAGCTTTTCGTTATTCATTGCCTTTTTCTCTATTTTTTTAGCTACAGAGTTAATAACGCGGAAGCTTACAAACAGAATAAGCAGCGAAATAACGATTTTAATTCCTGTGTTAAGGCACCAGGATACGACCGTATCAATTACCGCAGACCATTCAACAGTCTCCGCGGTAGTTTCAAGCAAAAAGTTCATTTGCATTACCTCACTTATTTTTACATGTATTTATTATAGCAAATAAAAAGAGCTTTTTCAACAAATTTCTGAGTAATTTACAACATTTTAATAAATATTTTTCGCTTAAAACAACATTTTTGAGATAATAGTGCAAAATGTTTTTATAACGAATTGCCTCAAATAAACAGTACAAATCTTATATAAATGTAAATAAACTGTGGATTTTCTTGACCAATTACTAAAAGTGTGCTATAATATGTTTAATTAAGGAGTATCATATGAAAGCTAAGGAAAAGAAAACATGGAGAAAATTCCGTCATAAGGTAGTATATTTAATTCTCAGACTCCCGATTCACCTGATCTCACGCATCAAATACGGAGTAAGGATAGAAAAATTCCACGAGAAGAAAAATCAGCCTCTTCTTATTCTATATAATCATCAGACCGCCTTCGATCAATTTTTCGTCGGTGTGTCCTTTGACAGACCCATCTACTATCTTGCAACCGAGGATATATTCTCTAACGGCTGGATTTCCTCGCTTATCAAGTATCTCGTCGAGCCAATTCCTATTAAAAAGCAGACCACCGACATCAAAGCCATACTTAACTGTATAAAGGTTGGCAAGGAGGGCGGCAGCATTGCCATCGCCCCTGAGGGAAACCGTACCTATAGCGGCGAGACCGTATATATGAGTCCCGCAATTTCATCTTTAGCGAGGAAGCTTGGTATGCCAATCCTTCTCTTCCGAATCGAGGGCGGCTACGGCATTCAGCCAAGATGGAGCGACGTCACAAGACGCGGCAGAATGCGGGCATACGTTTCGAAAATTATTGAGCCTGAGGAATATAAGGATATGACCGACGATGAGCTTTTCGAAATTATTCGCGACGGTCTGTATGTAAACGAGGCTTGCGTCAGCGGAGAATTCCGACACAAGCGCCTTGCGGAGTATCTTGAGAGAGCGATTTACACCTGTCCCGATTGCGGACTTTCAACTCTTGAAAGTGACGGCGACGTGATAGAATGTAAAAAATGCGGCAAGCGTATCCGCTATCTGCCTACCAAGGAGCTCAAGGGCATTAACTGTGATTTTCCCCACCACTTTGTGCTCGATTGGTACAACGCCCAGAGCGAATATATAAACTCGCTTGATCCGTCGGAATACATTGACAAGCCAATGTACGTTGATTATGCAGGGATTAAGGAGGTTATTCCAAAAAAGAAGAAGCTTCCGCTATATCCGCAGGCTAAGATCTCGCTATTTGGCGACCGTATTGAGATTGAGTCCGAGGGTGCCACAGAATGCTATTCCTTTGAGGAATGCTCAACCGTCACCGTCCTCGGCAGAAACAAGCTTAACATCTACTTAGGCAGTAAAATTTATCAGCTTAAGGGAGGGAAGCGCTTCTGCGCCCTTAAGTATGTACATATATTTAACAGATACAAAAATGTAAAAAAAGGAGACGAAAATGTTGAATTTTTGGGACTCTGAGGTATGGAGCTTATTACTGCTCTTTTCCGTTCTAACGGGCAGTCTTTTATTAGGAAATACGCTTAGACGAAAAATACCTTTTCTTCGCAATTCGCTCATTCCCACCTCTGTCATAGGCGGCACTATACTGCTTATCGTTGCTGCAATTTATAAGGCTATCACGGGTGAGGTTATGTACGATGCCGCAGTATTTGGCGGAAACGGCACAGAAATGCTTGAGGTAATAACCTATCACTCCCTCGCGCTCGGTTTCATTGCATCATCGCTTAAATCAAGCGAAAAGCCTGTGAACAAAAAGAGGGTTGTTGAAATATTTGACACCGGCGTTACCACCGTTTCAACCTACCTTCTTCAGGGCGTTGTCGGCGTTGTAATCACTATGGTAGCGGGCCTATTTATCGCGGATTTCTTTACCGGTGCAGGTATTCTGCTCCCGTTCGGCTACGGTCAGGGTACGGGGCAAGCATTAAATTACGGCATAAAGTTTGAAAACAACGAGGCAAATCCATTCATAGGCGGCAGCGACTTTGGTCTTACCATTGCCGCTCTCGGCTTTATTTCCGCGGCGGTCGGCGGCGTAATTCATCTCAATATAAGAAAGAGGAACGGTAAACTCACAAAGTCAAAGAGAACCGACGGCAGCGACTATCACGAGCCATACGAGGTTGAGGGCGAGATTCCTATGCAGGAAAGCGTTGATAAAATGACTATTCAGATTTCTCTTATTATCGCGGCTTACGTTATAGCTTACCTCATAATGTACCTTCTCGGTCTTATTCTTCCGGGTATGAAGGCAACGATTTACGGCTTTAACTTCCTTCTCGGCGTTGTCGGCGCGGTTATTGTTAAGGGTGTTGTTGGACTTTTACGCAAGAGCGGACTTATGAAGAGAAAATACATAAACAACTTCCTTATGACGCGCACCTCCAACTTTTTCTTCGACCTTATGGTTGTTTCGGGTGTTGCGGCTATCAGACTTGACAGGCTTGAAAGCTACTGGGGAGTAATTATTGTTCTCGGTGTTGTCGGCGCGTTTATCACCTACGGATATCTGCGTTTAGTATGCAATAAGATTTTCCCCGAGTACGAGGAGGAGCAGTTCCTTATGATGTACGGTATGCTCACGGGCACCGCGTCCACAGGTACCATCCTTCTTCGTGAGATTGACGGTGAATTTAAAACTCCCGCAGCCGATAATATGGTATACCAGAACTTCCCCGCCATCGTATTCGGCTTCCCCCTTCTTCTGATTGCAGATCTCGCACCCACCAATCCTACTCTTATGCTTATTATTCTCGTGCTCTTCTTTGTTGCAATGAATATTCTTTTGTTCAGAAGCAAGATTTTTAAGAAAAAAGGCGAAAAGAAAACATAGAAAAAAGAAACGACGAATGTGTAAAAATGCACGTTTTTGTAAATAATATGCAACATTTAAGGCGGTCTGCATGGTTCAGACCGCCTTATTTGCTTGATATTACATTTCTTCCGCAGGGCAATTTTCGGGAATGGATTCTTCAAAAATAACTTCTTTTCTTTCTTTTAAAAATTCCTTCGCGCTTCTCATTTCAATATTATTTCTCTTTCTGACCTTTTCACAAAGATCAACAAATTCATTTCCGTAAAGACTGTTTTTCTCTCGCTTTGCATCAACAATATCCTCTATGGTATCATAAATTCTGACAAGGTTCTCTCCCGAGGAAGTGTTAAATACCCATATAGGAAGCAGACCGTTTTTATGTAAGACTCCCCACATCTGATAGAAATTCGCCATCTTTGATGCGGCATTTCGAATATTTTTCTCGGTTAAGGGCGTCTCATCCTCATCGCTTGAATAATCGCCTGCGATCTCATCAAAGTTGGGGTTTTTATCACAGACGCTTATTCCCTTTTCAAATATAAAATCTCTGTACTTATAGAGCAGGTGTCTCGCCTTTACTATTTTTTCGTCTTCAACAGCCTCGTAATATGTACGAACGTTTGCAACAGAATCGTTTACTATGGTAAATATAGCTACAACAAGACTGCCGATTGACGTCAATCCGGAAACAACCGAGAATAGCGCCGCCGCAAACGCCAGATCAATAGTTCCAATCTGATAGGTCTGCACGATTCCAATGACGCCTATAATCGTTACAAGCAGCGCAATAGACATACAAACCAACACGCCTACAAACAGAACTTGCTTTATTACTCTTCTCATTTTTCTGCCAACCTTTGTTTTTTCTTACATTATATCACATTTTTCGAGCCCAGTCAATAGTCCGCGCCGCTGAAACCTTGCCGTAGAAGAAGGAAGTTAAAGAATAAAATATAAGTAAATCGAAGAATCAAAAACATTGTTATTGCGACAAAGATGTGATATAATGAAATTACTAAACAACGATGCTTGCAGAGAGAAATATGCGGAATTGATCAAGGCATTGATTGAAAAGTCGTTGTGAAAGTAGTGAAAATAATATTACTTTCTCGCTTTCAGAGAGTAATTCCTTTGTTTAGGGGTGGAATTTTCACTGACATAATGGTAGAATTATGACAGTAAGAAAGGAGATTTTACACAATGGAAAGAAAAACTATAGGTAAATTTATATCCGTTTTACGAAAGGCAAACGGCATGACACAAAGAGAACTTGGAGACAAGCTTTTTGTTTCTGATAAAACCGTTAGCCGATGGGAACGCGACGAATGTACGCCTGAGTTGTCATTAATTCCCTCAATTGCTGAAATATTCGGTATAACCACCGATGAACTTCTACGCGGCGAACGAAGCAATTCGGATCGAGAAACAACATCGGACAATGGTACGAGTAGGCAGAAAGTAAAAAGCGACAAGCAATTCAAGCTGATGCTTCATAGCAGAAAGAAGAAGTTTACCATTCTATCCCTTATCTCAATAGGTCTTATTATCGTAGGACTTATAGCCGCTATGATATGCAATCTCGGCTTCTCAAAAGGTCTGCTCGGCTTCTGCCTTGCAAGTGTATTCTTCGTAGCAGCTACGATATGTCAGATCTGCTTCACGGTGAGCTTCAGATTGCTTATCGACGAGGAAGAAACAGAACACGCCGAGGAAATAAAGAAAGCGAACACGGATATGGTGTTCAGCTCGGTAAAGATATTCTTCGGAATACTTCTGACCTTCGCATTCTGTCTGCCGATAGCAGTTCTTACGCTGACGTATTTCAATAGTCACTACGGACTTGTTATCGACTCTTGGATTTTGTTCGGCACTTTATTCGCCTCCGTTGCATTTCTCCTTGCGTTCTGTGTGTATAAAATATTCGTATTAAAGGCG
>JAZNZI010000035.1:0-3474 GCA_045594865.1 Eubacteriales bacterium
CGAGAAGGACGTGACCCCCCGCAAGAAGTGCGACGCAGGTCATATCTATGGTCTCGCTCTTGCCGACGTTGACCTTTCCGTTATTCTCTTTGATTCGGGTATATACGCTTGTGATAAGCTCGGTATTTGCCATTGTTGCCTCCGTTTATTTTGTGATTTTAATTGCGCCCGCAAGATAGTGCGCGCTCGCTTCGGCAAGAGTTGCGGCTCTGCCGCCGAGAATTGAATGCAGCTTCATAATTTTTTCGTGTGCCCGTTTTTCGTCAGAGGCGAAATTGCTTGCCACACCGACTATGTTTCCGCCGTCGATCCACTCAAACAAGCGCTTGCGGCGCAAGAGATTGGTCACGCCGAGGAGCGCGGATGCATCCATGATGCCCTTGTATCCAAGCTTGAATAGATCCTTTACGTAGCCCTCGGGGCAACGGTCGATGTGCGAGATCAAGATCTCGTAATCTGCCATTTTGATGGCATAAAGCGTATCAAGCAGGTTGGTTTCCCAGATGCCCTCGGGCATATCGACGATTATCGTTCGTGTGCCGTAAATCGCAAGTGAGCCGATGTCGGATATGTACTTCAGCCGCTCGTCAAGATAGACCTCACTTCCGAGATAGAGCACGGGGCACTTTTTCGGCATATTCTCCGAAAGGGTGTAAAGGATCTGCTCACGAAGCGCGGTGAATTCCGCGACGCTCATTTTTGCGGGGTAATAGCGCGGAGTCAGCACGGCAGCCGCAACGCCCGCGGAATAAAGTGTACGGAGTCTGTCGGCGCATATTTCGACATCCTTTGAGCCGCCGACAAAGCCGGGCAGCACATTGCCGCCAAGATCGATCTGCATCTTCTCCGCCCTCTCTTTCTTAATTGCATAATAATATAATTATGTACTATTTTTTGCGTTTTGTCAAGTCTTTTTGTGTAAAATACTTGTCAGGACGGCAAAAGAGTGGTATAATTATATTATTAAACCTAAAGGACGACAAAAATGAAGCATATACTCCTTATCACAACGGGCGGAACGATCGCATCCGCCGCGGGCGCGGACGGTCTTGTTCCAACAGTTTCGGGTGAGCGTCTGCTTGAGCACATTCCCGAGGTGCGCGACGTTTGCCGCGTGAGCGTTACCTCTCTTTTCAATCTTGACAGCACCAATATGCGACCGGAATATTGGCTGAAGCTGGCGGGAAAGATCCGCGAAGAATATTTCAATTACGACGGTTTTGTTATCACGCACGGCACAGACACGATGGCATATGCCGCTTCCCTGCTCCATTTTCTCATTCAGAACAGCCAGAAGCCAATCGTGCTGACCGGCGCACAGACGCCTATGGAGAGCCGCGACACCGACGCCCGAGAGAATCTGCGCGACGCATTCATTTACGCCGCAGACGATGACGCCTGCGGAATTCACGTTGTTTTCGATGGCAAGATCATCTGCGCACCGAGAGCGAGAAAGAACAGAACGAGAAGTGCGAATGCTTTTTCAAGCGTCGATTACCCCGAGATCGGATTTATCCGCAGCGGTGCTATGAGATACTATATCAAGGAAAAATTCTCCGAGCCCACGAGGTTTTATAACGAGATCGACACAAACGTGATGCTCATCAAGCTCACGCCGGGTATGAGCGCGGATATTTTCGACTACGTCGCCGAGCGCGCACACGCAGTTATTATCGAAAGCTTTGGCGTCGGCGGTCTTCCCTACTACGACAACGACGAATTTGCGGATAAGATCGAAATGCTTATCGAAAAGGGCGTGCGGATCGTTATCACCACGCAGGTGCCTCACGAGGGCAGCGACATGTCGATCTATCAGGTCGGACTCCGCATCAAACAGAAATACGAGCTCCCCGAAGCTTACAGCATGACGACCGAAACCGTAATCGCCAAGGTCATGTGGGCTCTCCCTCAGTCAAAGACGGCGGAGGAGTTTGCGAAGATCATCAATACGCCGGTTGGGTGTGATATAATTTAAAAGAGAAACCGCTTGCAAATGCCGCGTACTCTTAAGGACAAATTTTGAAAATTAATAAAGCGCAAGTCGAATCAATACGTTTCGATTTGCGCTTTTTAAGTTATTTTATATCAATCTTTTAAATCGCCGCCGTAATATGAATTAGAATACCAATATCTTCCTGTGCAAACAATAGTCTGTCTTGTGCCATCAGTATACTCTATCTCTATTTTCAAAGGCTTTACGGCAGCCGTTGAAGAGTTGTAAATAATGGGATCCCAGTATCTTGTATCTTTTTCACCCGCATTTATTGGACCTGTTGCTTTCAATCTGCGTGTATGTTCAGACCTAATTGAACAATAGGCTGGATTACCCATTCTATCGTAAAATTTTAGCGTAAAGTAAACATACGCAATCTGTTTGTTGGTATGATTAGTAAATGTAATCGAGGGCTCAACACCATTAGCAGAATTTATATCCCAATCAATCTGTTCAATTGATAGTATGTTATTATCAACAGGATCAAGTTCCAAATCTTTTGTTGTACTGCATCTTTCGCATTTATTATTCAGCCAACTGTGTCCTAATGCACTTTCATATTCTCTTTTTGTTTCATTACACAGTGAACATTGATATGTAGCATATCCACCATTTAAACAAGTTGCTTCTGTGCTTTTTAGATAGTATGAGTGAGAACAAACAGTTGGTGTGTTTTGATCCCCAGAATCATTGTTGGTAGATGGATCTATCGGCGAACCAGTTATAGCAGGCACCATCCACAAAAGCGAGATAATTATTGAAATTGCTAACACAATTACGCTTGCTATCTTTACTTTTGCACCTTTGTTCTTACCAGTAGCAAATCCAATTATAGCAAGAATTACCGCAACGGGCACAAAAAGAATATTTAATAGCGGAATTATACCAATAGAAGCAAATACTATGGACAATATCGAACATATATTTGCTTTTTCCTTTTTTGTGTTCGGCGCCATAGTGGGTTCCACAATCGTTTCTTGTGCTTTGCTCAAATTATTGCCGCAATTTGTGCAAAATTTTGCGTTTTCACCAATTTGATTTCCGCATTTTTCGCAGTACATAAAAGCATCCTCCAAAAATAATAAATATAAAATAAAAAGTGCGGCAACCGGAGTCACCGCACCGAAAAACGCCGACTCCAATTGTCGCCAAACAAAAAACTAATGATATGGAAAACACCATACACAAATTAGCGGAATCAACGTTTTTACCATTATTCACTAATTTGTGCAAAAAAGCAAAAGGGTATAACCCCCCTCGTAAAAATAAGGCGTTTTCCTTTAATCATTATTCGTTTTTTGTTTGGCATAACTATTATATCACATTTTTTGCGGTTTGTAAATATATTTGGTTAAATTTGTCCAATTACCTTCCGGGAGGTATGAAAAAGCCTCCCTTGTGTAAAGGGAGGTGGCACGAGGTAGCGTGACGGAGGGATTGTAAAGGGTAGATTTGCGTTAAAACAATCCCTCAGCCGCCTT
>JAZNZI010000036.1:0-5726 GCA_045594865.1 Eubacteriales bacterium
CTTGGCCTCCGACTTGGATGCGATTTTCCCCGTAAGATATTCAAAGATTCCGATCAATATCAGAAATACCAATCGTCCTGAGGATAAGGGAACATTTATTCTGCCCGAGACCGACGAGATGGGCGAGCATATCATTACAGGTATCGCCGGTAGAACAGGCTTCTCCAGCGTTACTATTGAAAAGGCGATGATGAACTCCGAGCTTGGTCTTGGACGTAGGGTGCTTCAGGTGCTTGAGGACAACAAGATATCCTTTGAGCATTTCCCCTCGGGTATTGATACAATGACGGTTATCGTATCCACAAAGGCTTTGGCAGAGAAGCGTGCAGACGTTCTTGCGGGAATTTGCAAGAATATCAACCCCGAAAACGTGTTCGTAGAAGAAAATATGGCGCTTCTTGCAGTCGTTGGTCGCGGAATGATTAAGGCGAAGGGAACTGCCGCACGTATCTTCACCTCTCTTGCAAAGGCGAACGTAAACGTCCGTATGATCGACCAGGGCTCAAGCGAGCTTAATATCATTATCGGCGTTGATGCAAACGATTATATCACCGCACTTAATGCAATTTATAATGAATTCGTAAAATAAAAAAACAGCACGGTAGGAAAGTAATGCTCCTTACCGTGCTTTTTAAAACTGAAAATAGGGAAGAGTCAACCTGTTTTTATTATTCCCCAGATGGCTAAAAAAGAATTGTATAACAGGGAATTATTAAAATTAATCTCCCCACGCTTTAAGTAGGCGAGTTCCCTATCCGAAATTTAATCTTAGCAGAGCAGGTTAGTAAAGAGAATTTCCCTGACAGAATACTGCTCTTTCTATTTTTTTAGGGACAGTAATTCCCTTGTATCTAATTCTGCAAAAAAAGGCACAGAACATCAAAACTCCCCCGAGATCCCCTTATACAGCACGTCAGGGAAATATATCCTTAATTATACAAAAGGCTTGATTTTGGTGGCTTGCCGACCAAAATCTGTGCTTTTGTAGGGTCGTAGACCCCTTGTAATTGTGGAACGGGAACGTGCAAGGGAGAGGCACGGCAAGATAGGCGGCGGAAGGGGCGCTCTAAAATTTCCTCGGTAGCTATTGACAAAGCATTGTCGAGTGTGCTATAATGTCAGTAGGACATACGGGCAAAACCGTAAGGCAAGCCGAGGTGGTTTTCGGAAGGTTTACTCCAACCTGCCATTTTTCCCACCTGCCATCCCCACTCTGCGACTGTCGGCGGAGATCTGGTCGGCGGCTTGCCAGACAGAGAATCACGTGATTAGCACTTACCTTCGGGTAGGTGCTTTTTCATTGCTCGGCGTCCTGCCTCCGCGGCGAGCGGGCCGTCGGCAGACCAAGCTCCGCAGAGCTTGAGATTCTCGAAAGAGCGGCGTGCGGTACTTGACGGAGCGGAGCAAGAGCCGCGTGCCAAGCCGCACGGTGGCGCGTAAAGCGGAGCGCAGGCGGTGAAACCGCCGCCGCCTTTCTCTTTCTCTTACCATAACGGAACCACGTGTTCCGTTATCCTGGCAAGCTTGCAAAAGCGACCGACCGAGAGCCGAGCCGCGCAGGAGCCGTTTTTTGCCGTCTTAAAGCCCTTTAGAGCGCAGCGACGGGCGACGGCAACGGCGACGAGCAGAACGGCCGAGGAAGGAAGCGACACGCACCCAAGCAAGCGGACGGGTGGTTGCTTAATGCGAGCGTGGCGGGCTTCTGCGCCGGGGCGGAGCCGACCGCAGTCGGCGACGGTGGCGGGAACCGAGAGCGGCAGCGGTCGGGACAAGGAGCGCAGCGACGGTACCGGACGAGGCGCAGGGTGGGACACTTCTGCTGCACATCAGATTTGCACTAAATTCCGCAAGCTCCATTGGGGGGGACTACGACACCCCCCAATGAGTGACTTGTGACAAGTGACAAATTGAAAGGAGCTTCACAATGGCAGAAGCAATAAAAAAGAGAAATTGGACGTTCGTCCTGTACCCGGAATCTGCACCGCCTGATTGGCGGGAAAAAATCAAAATAAGCGGCTTGATGGCCGCTGTTTCCCCCTTGCATGACAAGGACGTAAACCCGACAGGAGAAGCAAAGAAAGCGCACTATCACGTGCTTCTCGTCTACTCGGGACCGACAACCTACAATGCGGTGGCGAAGTTCACCGCGAGCCTGAACGCGACCGTGCCGCAGGCATTGGAGAGCGTGAAAGGAATGTATCGCTACTTTACCCACAAGGACAACCCCGAAAAGTATCAATACCAGGAGAGCGAAATATTGAGCCTCAATGGCTTCAATATTGCCGACCTGGTAGAGCTGACTAAGTCGGAGGTAAACGAGATCAAGGCGCGGATCCTGAAGCTGATCCGCGACGTTGACCTGGTGGAATATGCCGGACTTGTCGACTTCCTGGTCGACAACGGAATGACGGCAGAATATGACGTGGCGATCAACAACACCTTCTTCTTCAACACCTACATCACGTCAAGACGAAACGCGGAGCGAGCTAAGGTCGAGGAGCTCTCGAAGCTGGAGGCTGCAAGGCTGAAAGCGGCGAGAATCGCAGAACGTGAGCGGGAGCGCGAGGACGAATTGCGGATTACTACACCTTTTGACTGATTTTGTCACTTCTCGCGTGACAAAATGACGGAATTTTACATTTTGGGAAAGTCAAATTGAAATCAAAGTACATCGAAACAACGGAGCTTGAAAAGCTCCGTGCCGTGTTGGCCGAGGAAGCCTGGCTTCCTCTCTGGGTAAGCCTGGAAACAGGCTTACGCATTGGCGACGTGGTGAAGCTACGGCGGCAAAACCTGCAAGCCGACGGCTTGCATTACAAGGCGCAAAAGACAGGCAAAAACGGTGTAGCAAGGGTGTCGGCAGAGCTACGAAGGGAGCTTGCGAAAAAGCGCGGCAAGTGGCTTTTTCCCTCGCCATACAAGAAAGGGCAGCACCTAACAAGACAAGCTGCCTGGGCGAGGATAAAGGCGGCTTGCAAGCGCGCAGGAGTGGATCCCGACGGAGTGTCGCCGCACTCCTTGCGAAAGGTGTTTGCCGTCGAGCTTTACAGGGAAAAGGGCTTTCGAGCTGTGCAGGATGCGTTGCAGCATCAAAGCGCAGCTACGACTGAGATCTACAGCTTCGCTGACTGGTCAACAGGTGACAATGCTGAGCTTCCGCTCAGACGGAAGGATATGCAACTCCTTGTCAAAATGGTAATCGAGGCGCTAGGTGAGAGCAGGGAATTCGTCAAGGAAAACAAGGGAAAACGAACAAAAAAAGGGTCTTAGCGACCCTTTTTGATTTTCTCGGTGACGTGCTCGAACTCTGTGCACATCGCCTCGACACCGAGAAAGAAAGCGGTGAGAATCTCATCGGAGCCTACCCAGTTAGTGCGGCACCATTCGATCTCGGTTCGTACGTCTTTGACGTAGTTCTCGACGCGAGAAAATTTTCCGTCGCCGGCGGGAATCTCTTTAGCAACGATAGCGGAAATCACCGCGCCAATAAATGCCTGGTCGGTGAGCTCGCGCGGCTGCTCAATCTGCTCCTCTCGTCTCTTCAATCTCTTCCAAGCCCAGAAATATCTTTCCATAGTGGAAAACCTCCTTCTTTTTTGAGGCGGGCACGCCGAAGTCAAGAGCGGCGGAGCCGTTCATCTCGACTCTTGACGAGGCGTATAATGAAAAGAGAGGAGGAGGGAATTGCGGGAGCCAACGAAAGGATACCCCGAGCATTTCCCTGCGGAAATGGGCAGGGAATAGGCGAGGGCATTAAAGAGAGCGAAGCGAACGCATTGCAAAGCTTGCAAATCATTGCAAATATTGCCCTGTTTGCTGAGCGCCCTTGACAGAGAGCTTCTTGCCGTGCTACCCTTAAAATAGTGCAAATCATAGGGTAGTGGTAGTAGCACAATTATACAAAAGGCAAATTTTGTATAATTGAGGGAAGTAAAAAAGGAGAAATATAGGGGTTTTGCCTTGTTTTTTAGCCTATTTTTCTTTCTTTTAAGTTTTTTTGCTTATTTGTGATATTTTATAATATATTCGGTATTTATGCGAATGATCCTTCAGAAACTGTCATAATGTGCATACGTTTATATTTATTTTTTGTTGCAGTTTAATCGAATATTTATTTTATTGGCACAAGTCGATCATACGCACGGTTAATTCGACGAATTGAATTTAATTGATAAATCGATCTGATTCTATCAATTGTACGTACGTCCTTTTATTAGATTATACGTATGTTCAGATTTAAAAGCAAATCATAGAAAAACATTAATATATGATATCACAAATAATTTATCAAAGGACTTGAAAAGTCAGATAAAACATAGTATAATTAAAATATCAAAAAAGACAAAAAAATGGGGTAGGGTACTTCCCTATTTCCCCGCTCTTTTTTTCTCGGTGCTTTGGCTCGCGGCGCTCAGATACTTTCTTCTGGTTGCCTCACCGCCACGCAGATGCCTTTGTGCCTTATTATGCTCCAGGATAGCCTTTACAGAGCGATATAACGATGGATTTATGTATTTCAGCTTGTGAGTTAGGTCCTTATGTACAGTGCTTTTGCTTACACCAAAATGCTGTGCAGCCCTTCTTACCGTTGCGCCGTTCTCTATTACGTATTCGGCAAGCAGCTCGGCGCGCTCCCGTCTGAATGAGTCTATCATATCCGCCTCCACTAAAAATCTGTTATTTAAATATATGAAAGCGAAGCTGAGTTTATGCAAAAGGAAGAAATTAGATTTCAGGATTCCACAGTCTTTGAAGGTATGACCTCCATACGCGCGATACTGCGCGGAATAGATGCCGGAGTCAACGATCGAAGAATCAGCAAAATACTTTTCGACGTCTCCAAAACGAGAAAAATCTCAAAAGAAGTAGGATATCTCAAGGCAGTTTCTGAAAAATATGGATATGAGATAATAGAAAGCACAAGAGGGGAGCTTGAAAAATTAACCCTTGGCAGCTCTCACGGCGGCCTTATTGCTATCACCGAGGAGAGAACACTTCCCTACCTTGACGGCACTTCCCCAATACTTCCCTGCGGCTTTTACGTTATGATTGAGGGGATTGAGGATCCATATAATTTCGGATATTCTCTCCGCTCGCTTTACGCTATGGGATGTTCAGGCGTTATCCTTACCGAGAGAAACTGGATGAGCGCGGCGGGCGTGGTTGCAAGAAGCTCTGCGGGTGCATCAGAGATGTTTTGTATGTACAAGGCAAATCCTGCCGATTGCGTTAAAATATTTAAGGATAAGGGATACACGGTAGTCTGCGCAGATGAAAACACCGACAATATTCTCGGTAGATGTGAGCTTAAGCTTCCGCTGCTGCTGATCGTGGGCGGTGAAAAGCGCGGTATTTCCCGCGCCATAATGGACTGCGCTGATATGCTGGTAAAGATAGACTATGCAAGAGAATTTCGCGCATCCTTGTCTGCTGCCTCTGCCACTACAATGTTTGCGTATGAGATTGCAAGACAAAATAATCTTAAATAAATATAAATTAAGCCACCTTTTTACAAGGTGGCTTTTCTTTGTATAACGAAAACCACGCTAAGCCTGCGTGGTTGAAAAGAGGCTAATGCCGATGATCAGAAAACGAACAAAAAGAGAGCGAAGAATGATTTATGTGGAAGGCTCCCTTGTGAAAAGGTAGCGAAGCGGCGTTTGGGTAGTGAATTGCGTTAATAACGCAAGAGCCAAAACGTGACCGAGCCGCAGCGAGAGCTGTCA
>JAZNZI010000037.1:0-6737 GCA_045594865.1 Eubacteriales bacterium
GTAGCCCACGTTGACAAGGTGGTCTGCCACACGCTCAAGGCCGAGTACGGCAGAGGAGTAGTAGGGGCTTACCTCTATGCTGCAATTACCCTCTGCAAGACGGGAATAGTGGCTTGCGGTAAGGTCCTGCTTCATATCGTCAACCTCGTTTTCAAGCTGGGTAAGCTCGGGAAGGCCTTTTCTGTTCAGGTTCTCAAAGGCATCCTTTGCTATATCAAGCATAGAAAGCACGTGCTCGGACATCTTCTTGATATCAGCTCTTGCCGTGTCGGAGAACTGAATCTTCTTACCGCGCATCTCCTCGCCGATCTCGTAGAAGTTCTCGGCGTGGTCGCCTATACGCTCAAGGTCGTTTAAAACGTGGAAGTAAGATCCGATTATTCTTTCATCGGTCTGGGATGCTCCCGTAGAGAGCTTGATAAGGAACTTGGTCAGCTCGCCGTTGGTAAAGTCAATGATTCTTTCGTTATCCTTAATACGGTCGCCGTCGGTAAGAGTTCCATTCTTCATAGCCTCAAAGGAGAGGTTGATATTTTCCTCAACCAAGCCGAGCATATAATCCATTTCCTTTTTAACCTGCATAAGCGCAACGGGAGGAGTGGACAAAAGTCTGTCGTCCACGTATTTAAGTGTAAGCTTTTCCTCGTCCTCGGTCTTATCCTTAATAACAAGACAGGAATAATTAACCAGCTGCTTTACGAAGGGAAGAAGAATGAGCGTCGTCGTCACGTTGAAGATAACGTGGAATGCCGAAACTCTCATCTGAAGTGACATAGCATCGCTTCCGGGGAAGAGAGAAACAAGCAAATTGACCGTTTGATCCTTAAATATCCAGATAAGCGCGGTGAACATAGCCGTGCCGATAAGGTTGAAGGTAAAGTGTATAAGCGCTATTCTCTTAGAATTTGCATTGCCGCCTACGGAAGCGAGCAGGGCGGTCACGCAGGTGCCTATATTTGCGCCGAGAATAATGAACAGCGCAAGGTCGAGGGACATCACGCCTGTACCGACCATAGTGATAACAACGCCCGTCGCGGCAGAGGAGCTTTGAATAAGGGCGGTGAAAATGATACCTACCAAAATAAGGAGAAGCGGGAAATCTATAGCCTCGAAGATCTTTGTGAACATCTCCTCGATAAGAGGATTGCCGAAAGCCTCCTCACTGCTCATAACCTCAAGTCCCACGAATATCAGTCCGAGGCCGGAGCAAAGCAGACCTGCGAGCTTGATCTTTTCGTTTTTGAAGAAGCCCATCATAACTCCCGCGAAGGCAAGGAGGTACATAATCATGTTGAAGTAGTCGTTTTTAAGGGCGACAAGCACGCCTGTGATGGTAGTACCGATGTTCGCGCCCATAATTATGGGTGTTGCCTGCATAAGCGTCATAACGCCCGCGTTTACAAGACCGATGACCATAACCGAGGTGGCAGAGGAGCTTTGAATTAGGGCGGTCACGCCCGCTCCGATTCCAACGCCTGAAAAACGGTTGTTGCTGATCTTTTCCAGCATTTTCTTCATTCCGCTGCCCGCGCTCTTCTCAAGCGCCTCGCTCATAAAGTTCATTCCGACGATGAATACACCAACGCCGGCAAGCAGCCAAATTAAGCTTTGAAGTATTTCCATAAGTATTCTCCTAAGTATTTGCGAAAGGGCGGCACTCGGCCGCCCTTATATGATTTCAGCCTTAAATTATTTTTTATCTTCTCTTTTCAATAATATGTAAGGTTGGGTTGACGATCTGGTCGCAGACTGCCACGGAGGTCTGTCTGGTTGCCATAAGTCGCATACCTATATTTTCAATAATGTTTCTTGGGGGAAGTGGCAGATCGCGCATTTCCTTGGCGTTGATCTGCTTGGACTTGGAAACGATGGAGATATATCTGTCGTAGATGGTGGAGTTAAGCAGGGCGAAAAGACCGAAGGCAAATCTGGGATTGATCTCGGTGTTCTTGTCCACCGTGTCGATAACGTTGATCTTGTTGTGGGTGCTGATGTATCTGTAGCCCGGAAGCTGCGCCGCCATATAGATAGCCGAGTTTACGAATCTCTCGTCGCTCTTTGCAGGCACGCGCTTAATGATTATCATATTCTTGTTGCGCTGTACAAGCTTCTCGTTCATTGGAACAATGTACTGATGCTTGATAGGCTGGGGGAAGCGGATCTGTCCGCCCTTGATAGCAGAGGGACGGATAAGGGGGATAGAGCCCTTTACAGGCTCGGTGAAGAGCATACCCTCGCATCTCGCGTCGAGAACAAGGCCCGTGCTGATCTTCAAACCGAGGCTGGTGAGAGTTTCGGGCAGATCGGAGATGTGCTTTACGATCTTGGTGTCCTCAACGCTCTTAGGCAGGGTAAGGGTGCCGTCCTCCTTGTCCACGATAAAGGAGTAGGGAATGGGGGGCAGGGCGGTGATCTTAGCACCGTTGTCGGTAGATGTGGTCACCTCAATTGTGTCGCCCTTCTCGCCGTTTGCGTATGCTAAAATGAAGTTCTTTTTGAGAGGTATAGCGCGCTTTAGGTTCTTCTGCTTGCCGACAAAGAGATGCATCTTGCGGAGTGCAAGGCTCTCTGCCATTTCCTTACGGAAGGGAGCAACGCCCGACGCGGTAGCCGCGTTAGTGGGAAGAATGATAACAAGCTGACCGTCAGCCTCCAGATGTCTTGCAGCCGTACGGCAGAAAAGATAGGGCGCGCCCATCTTGAGCTGTGTGACGCCGCCAACAGCCGTAGCCTCCTTGGAGTGCTTGTCTATAAGGTCGAGGGGAGGATTGCAGAGGATGATGTCAAACTTGTCCTCCACTGTTTCGTCAAAGAGCGCTACGGTGTAGTGGTTCTTCGACTCGGTGAGATAGTTCTCCTCGTATACTGTCACGTACAGCTTTACGCCGTAGTCGTGACGGCATTTCTTTCTGATACGCTCAAGGTTGTTCTCCAGCATAGGAATGAAAACGGGATCGTTCTCATAGCAGGTGATGAATATCTGCTTTGCAAGAGGACAGCTCTTGCAGACCTGCTCGATAGCTGCTGCGGCAAGGATGCCCGTGCCTGCTCCGGGGTCAAGAATGGTATATACTGTTTTAGTCTCGTCAAGCACCAGCATATCTGCCATAAGGCGAGCGGTGTCCTTCTTTGTGAAAAGGCGTCCGAGACGGATGTTCTCACTTCCTGATTTTTCTCGTATAAGCTTGTTGGTATTTCTTACGGCTAAACTAAGCATGATGTACCTCCAAAAATTCTGCCTTGAATTATCAATTATTATTTTATCATATAATTTAAACCATTTCAAGACATTTTTTAAGTTTTTTTATCAAAAATATTGCAAATGCGGTCGAAAGATGCTATACTATAATAAATTACTATGATTTTTCGGCGCACAGGCTATGCTTCTGCCGATTTTGAAGGGAAGGTACATATAATGAGCGAAAAAACTCAGGCTACCGTTTTAAAATTCCTCCACTGCGGAGATATACATCTCGATACTCCCTTTACGGGACTCTCTCCCGAGAAGAGTGACGAGCGCAGAATAGGTCTTCGTCAGAATTTTATGACTATGATGGAGTACGTTCGCGGCGCGGGCATTAATTACGTGCTTATCTCTGGCGACCTTTTTGAGACAGAGTGCGCTACGGGCTCTACCGCCGAGCTGCTTATCCGCGAGTTCCGAAACAGTCCCGATACCAAGTTTATTATTGCTCCCGGTAAGTACGACTGTTATGAGAATAATCCTATATACACCTCGGGCAGACTCCCCTCTAACTGCTATATCTTCAGCTCCGACAAGATCGACCGCTTCGATTTTGCAGAGGACAGAGTGGTTATCTACGGCTGGGCATTCCTCGGTCAGAGCCTTACTGCCAGCCCCCTTTACGACAGACGCGTAGGCGACAGCTCTATGATCAATATCGTCTGCGGCTATGCAGACCTTGACGGTCCTATTGGCTCGGAGCTTTGCCCCGTTTCCACCTCCGATCTTAAGAAGTTCGGCGCGGATTACTATGCCTTTGGCTCAAGACACGAGGGCGGTGATTTCGTCAGCCTCGGCTCTGCTATGTACGGCTACTCGGGCGCGCTCGAGTCCACGGGCTTTGACGAGCCCGGTATCGGCGGCGCAAAGCTTATTACAGTTAAGTATAAGAACGGAAATATGACTATGGACGCGAAGAACCTTACCTTTGGTAAGATCGTGTTCAAGAAGGAGACCGTTGATATTACCGGCGTTGACTCGGGCAGCGAGATCGTCAGCCGCGTCAGCCGTCTTGTCAGCGAGAGAAAGTACGGTGCAGAGACCGCCCTCTACATTGAGTTTGTGGGCGAGATCGACCCCAGATTTATTATTCCCAGAAACCTCGGCAGCGAGGCGTTCGGACTCTATTCCTTTGAGATGAAGGACAAGACTCTTCCCCTCTACAATACCGACAGCTTCAAGCGCGATATGTCGGTGAAGGGCGAGCTCTACCGCCAGCTTATCCCTATGCTGAAGAGCAAAAACGAGGAGGAGCGTCTCCTCGGTGCCCGCGCCTTCCGCGAGGGCCTCGCAGCTCTTGAAAACCGCGAAATTGACACATAAGGCAAACCAAAGCTTACATTTTGCCTAATTTTTCACCAAAAAATCAACCAAACATAAAAAACCACCCAAAGAGAAAATCAAAGGGTGGTTTTCTATATTAATATTCTATTTCCTGTTCGCAGGCTTATCTTTTATTTTTATTAGCTCATACTCAGGATTGCGCAGAAGGACTCTGTCTTTTGTCAGCACCACCTCTACTCTGTTGTCAAAGAATAGGCGGTCCCGCATCTCCTTGGGGATTACTATTCTACCAAGGCTATCTATTTCTTTTATTACCCGATTGCTTCCTTCATTATTATCCTCCTTGTATGTGCAACATCTTACACAAGACTTCTTACATCTTACTTTTTTATTATAACTTGTCTATAATGTACTTGTCAAGAGTTATTTTAAAGAAGTAGGTAAAAATAATGAACGAACATGGAAAAATTGTAATCAAGCTTGATGAGATGATTAAAAAAACAGGCATAAGCAAGAATAAATTAAGTCACAGGGCGGAGATGCAGCGAACTCAGTTAAATAATTATTGCAACAATAAGATAACACGTCTTGATACCGACGTTTTAGCAAGACTTTGCTCCGTGCTGAATTGCAAAATTGAGGACATTCTTGAATACGTTCCCAACAATAATTAAACAAAGCCACCTTTTAGAGCGTCGCTCTAAAGGACAGTTTTGCAAGAATACGGTATATCTCGAAAGAGGTATGCCGTATTTTTGCATTTGTGGACACAAATGCAGTGCTTGTCAGGAAAATTGATAAGGCATAGATGAACATAAAAAAGGCTCCCTTGTGTAAAGGGAGCTGACGCCGAAGGCGGCTGAGGGATTGTTTTTTCACAAATCAATCATTTACAATCCCTCCGTCACGGCAAGCCGTGCCACCTCCCTTTACACAAGGGAGGCTCTCTCTACCGTCTGATAGTTAAATCGAAGAGGACGGAGAAGTAAAGCAGCCTCTCTCCTCCTGTCGGTAGGTAATAGATTCTCAAAACTGTCCTTAAGGGTACGCCCCGTTATAGGTGGCTTATTTAATAAAAAAAGACGGCATTTCGCCGTCACACCATTTATAATTTTATCATATTTTCATTCCTCTGTCAATAGATTTTTCTAAAACAGTGAAGTTTTTACAGTTTGTACATAAGTGTCAAAAGATTTTTGAGAAATTTTTGAAAAACTGTTTATTTTTCACAAAATATATGCTATAATAAAGATGCGGAGAGGAATTGTTTATCAGCTCCGCTCCGCGAAACCCAACGAAAGGATACCCAAATGGGTGCTCTCGAAAGAGAGCGGTAAGAGTATGAAGATTACGATTTACGGCAAGCAGATGAGCGTGCGCGACAGTCTTAAGGAGGCTGTTGAAAAGAAGCTTTCAAAATTTGATAAGTTCTTTGGCGCCGATACCGAGGCATTCGTCACCTGCAAGGTTCGCAAAGGAGTAAAAATCATCGAGATCACCGTAAATTACGGCGGTACCACCTTCCGCTGCGAAGAAGAGAACGAGACCTTTATCACCGCCCTTGACCGCGCTGTTGAGGGACTTGAAAGACAGATCAGAAAGAACAAGACCCGTGTTGAAAGAATGGTAAAGCAGTCGCCCGTTCTCATCGGCGACTACGATGATGACGAGTACGTGGAGGAGGACGAGTTTGAAATAAGAGTAAAGACCTTCCCCTTCAAGCCCATGACACCCGAGGAAGCTATCCTCCAGATGAATCTGATAGGTCACGCATTCTACGCCTTCACCGACTCCGAGACAGGAGACACCTGCGTTGTTTATAAGAGGAAGGCGGGCAGCTACGGCCTTATCGTGCCCGAAAGGTAAAATTTGGCTTATACTGCCGATTGCTCCCAAGCTCGACGTAGGTCACTACGCCTTCGGGGCGCAATCGACACTCTAATCTCAAATTTTCCTCTTTCGGTATTTTATTACTGATTTGCGATAGCCTTTATATTCAGAATTTATAGATGAATAAAGCTTTAGCGGGGGCGGCTTTTTGCCGCCCCTTAAATAATTTTTGTCCGAAATTTAGATTTTTAAAAAATTTTCCGTTTTCCCTGTAACCTTTACTGTTTTTTTCGTGTCTTATAGAGTGAAAAGGACACACGAAGCCCAAAGTAAACTAAAAAACAGAGATGATATTGACAAATTTCGAATTTCGAATTTC
>JAZNZI010000038.1:0-10653 GCA_045594865.1 Eubacteriales bacterium
GTAGAAAAAGTCTATATAAACCGAAGAAATTCGCAGGATTTTAACCTTTTACTGTCTCATTTACAATTTTTGTTCGGTTAGGCAAGAGAGAATAAGACAAACTCGCTCTCTTGCCTAAAGTTTTTTTCATATCATTTTCGGATTTTTCGTTCTCGTCAAATGTGACATCCCCAAATATGTTCCAAATATTTTTAAAATTATATGTTTTTTTGCCCTTTCGTATGTTGATTTTTCCCATATATTGTGGTATAATTTTAAATGTAAAAATCTGTAAAAATATAATCGGTCGGGCAAAAGCTATGTCTTTGGGGTGATATTACGTGACGTCATCCGCGCCCGACAGAAAGGTACGGTCACATAAATGGGTAAAAGTATTTACACTTATTACAAGGAACGCCTTATTGAGATCGGCGGCAAGAACAAGTGTTTATATTTAAAAAATATAGTCCGAAAGGGCGCATACGATATAGGTCGGATCTTCGAGGGACGTGAGGATAAGGTAAACGAGCTTATCAAATTCCTTTGGTCCGCGGGCAAGGAGCCACTGTCGCTTATCAGCCACGAGGAGACGCCCGAGCTTATCGCCAATCTCGGCACTCCCGGCGGCGAGGCTACCGAGGAGGAGAATAACGCAAGCTCGGCGGAAGAATTTGCACGACGTATGTTCGGCAGAAAAAAGAGGATAACCTCCGAGCAGACGAGGCTTGTGGAGGCTGAGGTCACCAAGCTCACCGAGTTGAAGCGCGAGGTTGAGGAGATCGAGCGCGAGACAGGTAAGAACGATCTTTACATCGGTTATCCCTTCGTTTTCGGCTCTATCCAGCAGGGGCCTCAGAAGACGCTTATAAAAGCTCCTCTTCTGCTATTCCCCGTCAAGATTGACATCGTTGACGAGGAGACCGTTGATATCCGCTTCAGAGGTAATGAAAAGATACAGATAAACAAGGCTCTTATACTTGCGTACGCCCAGTCAAAGAGAATGAATGTGGACGAGCTCGAAACCGAGTTCGACGATCTCTCCCCCTTCAGAAGTCTGCTTTCGCTTATCAAATATCTTGGCAACGCGAGAATCAGAATAGACTGCAAGGCGTCGAAAAATATATACAATTACTCGAGATTCAAAGAGCCCGAGGCATCGAGAACAGATCTGTCGGTAAGACACGCGGCGGTGCTGGGAAGATTCCCCCTCTCCAACTCCATATACAACGACTACTGCGTGCTTGAGAAGAAGAATCTCACTAACGATGCAATAGACGAGCTGCTCCGCACCGGTGGAAAGTTTGGCAAGAAGAAATTCGTCTTCAAGCCGAAGATCAAGTTCAAGAGACCTCTTCGAGCAAGGAAAAGTGTCACTAAGGCAAGCTATATCGTAAAGATGCTTGACTTCGCCCAGTCAGAAGTCGTTAAGAAGGTTGACAGCCTTGGAAACATGGTTATCTACGGCCCTCCCGGCACGGGTAAGTCGCAGACCATCGTAAACGTTATCACCGACGCGCTCTGCAAAAAGAAGCGTGTTCTTGTGGTCTCGCAGAAGAAAGCAGCCCTTGACGTTGTATTCTCCCGTCTCGGCACTCTTAACGAGAAGGCAATGTACGTCAACGACGAGGGTAAGCAAAAGCACGCCTTCTACGAGCGGGTCTACGAGGCGCACAAGAGAAGCGAGGAGGATCAGCACATTGATATTCAGGCTCTGGTCAACGAATACACCGAGATCCAGGGCAAGATCGATGCGCAGGAAAAGCTGCTGGACGACATCAACCATGTGCTGAACGATAAGCAGTCCTTTGGCCTCTCGCTGTTGAATATGTATTCATCCTCTTATATGCTCCAAAAGGGCTCGGGCGAATACGCGGTATATCTGCGAATGATAGAAAGCCGCGATCTTATGGCTCTTAACTACAAGGAGCTGTCCGACGCTATGTTCACCATCAGGGCTAACAACATTATAGATACCTACTACTCCTACGCTCTGGCGAAGGAGAAGAATCCCATAATCGACTGCATGCGTGACGATATAGACATTCCCACCATTGCAGAGGTCAAGCAAAGGCTATCTGAAATTCAGAAGTCGCGCAAGGGCTTCTTCAATATCACGAAGTATCCTTATACAAGACAGGTTCTGGCGCACTATGCTATGCTTGACAATCCCGCCACACTCCACGCGGTTGCAAAGATGGAGTGCAAGCTTGAAAATCCCAATCCCCTCTTCCGCGGCTCTAAATCCCGTGAGGTTGAGGCGAAGATGAAGGAAACTCTCCAAGCTATCGGCGAGTTCGTCAAGGAATACGACTGTCTTTACAAGGTTATGACCAAGGACGGTTATATCTCGGTCATTGACAATATTCTCAGAGGTAATACCGCATATATTAAGCTGGTTCACGAGGCGCTTGACAAGTATATCGAGCAGCGCGACGTCAGGATGCTGCTAAGCACTCTTGACAAAAATATGCTGGATATACTGAACTTTGCCTACGAGGCGAGCAGAAACTATCCCAATTACCTTGAGATCATAGAAAAGATTCCCGTAATACGTATGTATCACGAGATCACGGTATGCGAGGAGAAGCTTAAGGATCAGCTTGCAAAGGTGGTGGACTATCCCAATATCTCCGCAAGGATCTACAAGCTCAAGGAATCCCAGCTTGCAGTTTCCCAGAAGATCTGCCACGGCATTGCCTGCCGCGAGTACCAGGAGCTGTACCAGAACGCAGAGGACGCGAAGGATTATCTCTACCAGATATCCAAGGACAAAAAGCACTGGGCGATCAGAAAGGCTATGGAGGTATACGGAAGCTATATTTTCTCGCTGTTCCCCTGCTGGCTGCTATCGCCAGAGAACGTTTCCTCACTGCTCCCCCTTGAGAAAAACCTGTTTGATATAGTTATCTTCGACGAGGCGTCGCAGGTATTTATCGAAAGCACCATTCCCACCATATACCGCGGTAAGAATATCGTGGTTGCGGGCGATGCAAAGCAGCTTCGTCCCTCGGCTACCTTTATGAAGCGATTCCTCGGTCAGGAGACTGAGAACGTTGACGATCCCTCGCTTCAGGCAGCCCTTGAGGTAGAGAGCCTGCTTGATCTTGCGGTAGCGCGATACAATAGCGCAAATCTGACCTATCACTACAGAAGCCGCCATCAGGAGCTTATCGACTTCTCCAACTGTGCCTTCTACTCGGGCAATCTTCAGGTTGCTCCCAATATCTACACGGGACGTAGCGCGAAGCCTATGGAGAGATACAAGGTCAACGGACGTTGGATCGACAGAAAGAATATAGCGGAGGCGCAGAAGGTAGTTGAGCTTATCAAGAATATTCTCTCCACCAGAAAGCACAACGAGAGCATCGGCGTTATCACCTTCAACAGCGATCAGCAGGCTGCTATTGCGGACGCGATAGATAAGGAAGCGCAGAGAGATGCGAAGTTCCGTATTCAGATCGCCGCCGAGAAAACGCGAATGGAGGGTGGCGAGGACACCGGTCTGTTTATCAAGAACCTTGAGAACGTGCAGGGTGATGAGAGAGATATAATCATCTTCTCTATCGGCTACGCGCCGAACGAGACCGGCAAGGTATACACCAATTTCGGCTCGCTTTCCACCGAGGGCGGCGAGAACCGTCTTAACGTTGCTATAACGAGAGCGAAGACCAAGATAATCGTGGTCACCAGTATCGAGCCCGAGGATCTCAAGGTTGACGCCTCTAAGAACGAGGGTCCCAGACTTCTGCGCGAGTATCTGTCCTACGTCAGATCGGTTTCAAACGGTGACAAGGAGCACGCGGCGGCAATTCTGCGCGCACTCTGCCCTGCCGTTGACAACACCTCCGAGCTTCGCCGCCTTACATCTACCCCCAGCATTGAGGAGCAGATGAAGGAGAGGATCGAAAAGCTTGGATACAAGGTTGACATCGGCCTCGGCAACAAGAACAGCCGAATCTCGCTTGCGGTATACGACGACAAGTCCGACAAGTACCTTATCGGCGTGGAGCTTGACAAGGATGCCTTTGCCTCCTCGGCATCGGCTATGGAGCGCGACGTTTACAAGCCCAAGTTCCTCGAGGGACGCGGCTGGACGGTTATGCGTGTGTGGAGCCGCGATTGGTGGCTCTCTCCCGGCAGAGTGGTGCGCTCTATCGTAAACGCGGCTGAAAAGAACCGTACCAAGGGAAATCCTCCGAAGCCTATTGCGTAAGCCTTGCAAAAAAGTCGAGTTTTCGGCACATTTTTCACACTTTTTCTTCATTTTATTAAAAAGAATGCAAAATGTTCTTGAATTATTCAAAATTACAATGTATAATGTATAAGAAAAATAAAAAACACAGGAGATAGACCAATGAACCTTTTAACATTCCTTCTTGATGCCGCTACCGATGGCGCAGGCAGCGCAGGCGGCACCGACACTCCCACCACGGGTGGCATTCTTGGCGGTATGGCAATGCCCATCATCATGATCATCATGCTCGTAGCTATGTGGTGGTTCACCTCCCGCAGCCAGAAGAAGAGAGATCAGGAAGCGCAGAATATGCGTGACACTCTTCAGGTAGGCGATGAGGTGACAACTATCGGCGGTATCATCGGTAAGGTTGTTTCCATTAAGGAAGAGACCTTCGTGCTTGAGACCACCAAGGTAAAGACCCATATCAGATTCCTTAAGGCAGCTATCAGAAGCGTTGACGTTCGCGTTGCTGACCTTGCTGCAGCAAATGCTGAGCCTAAGGATGAGTCTGCTGAGCAGCCCGCTGAGAAGCCCAAGAAGAAGTTCAGCTTCTTTGACAGAAAAAAGAAGTAATAAATGAGAAGTCCTCCGAATAAGCTTATATAGACTTATTCGGAGGTTTTCTTATGCAAAAGGGTAGACGGACTTTGGCAGGTAGTACGCCAAGGAGCTTTCTTATATGCCTCGGGCTGTCGGGCGGAGTGATCGTTTTATTATCCGTCGTTGGTGCGCTCGTGGCAAGCGGACTTGAGGATCCGACGGGCAATTTAGGCCTTATCTCGCTTGCGGTTATGCTGATTTCAGCAGCAATAACCGGAATTATCTGCACGAGAATAAAGGGGGACGGAGGAGTAGGCTTCTCTGCCCTGGTGGCTCTTGCGGTGGTGCTTGTAATGCTGTTGATAAACGTGATAATCTGCGCTGGCAAGGTATCGCTCGGTGCGTTTATGAACTACATATGCTTTATCGGTGTGGCGGTGGGCGCTGCCTTTCTTGGAAAAAAGAGAGAGCGTCGCGGGCATCGCAAGCATTAAAAAATGCGGCATTTACAGCCGCATTTTTTTGTTAGATGGTAAATTTCTTCAATCTCTCTATATAGTAAGGAATAGCCTGCTCGAAGTTTACGCCATAGGTACGGCGGTCCTCGTCTGCCATAGTGAGCTTTATACACTCGAGGGTGTAGTCTACAGCTACTGCAAGCGCGCTCTCTACGCTGTGACCGCGCATTAATGCGCCAAGGGTGGCGGAGGCGAAGATATCGCCGGTTCCGTGATAAGCCACAGGCTTTACGTCATTGAAGTAAGAGAAGAAGCTGTCGGTGGTGCTGTCGTAGGCGTAGGTGCCAAGCTTTGTGGGATCAAAGGTAATGCCCGTCAAAGCGGCGCGCTTTGCGCCAAGGCCGCAGAGCCTCTTTAACACGTCGCGGATATAATCCTCGTCATAATCGGGGTTATAGGGGATATCAAGCATAAACGCAGCCTCGGTCAGATTAGGAATGATAAGATCCGCCTTGCCGCAGAGCTCTGCCATGGCGCGCGCAAACTCGGGAGTGAAGCCCTTATAAAGCTTACCGTTGTCTGCCATGGCAGGATCGATAACCACCATACAATTTTCGGTCTTGTGACGATCGATAAGCTCTGAAACCAAGCCAAGCTGGCGGAAGGAGCCAAGGTAGCCTGTATAAATAGCGTCAAAGCCAAGACCAAGCTCGGTAAAGGTCTTTGATATGCCCTCAATCTCGTCCGTGAGATCACAGAATGTGAATTTTGGGAACATGGTATGCGTGGACAAAACGGCAGTGGGAAGCACTCCCGCCTCAACGCCTGCCGCAGAAATGATTGGCAGAGCGACTGTAAGCGAGCATCTGCCGACGCAGGAAATATCCTGTACTGTGAGAATTCTTTTCATTGTTTTCTACCTTTTTATGTATCTTTTATTTTTATCTCCGCGCCAAGTGTGCGGAGCTTTTTTTCTAAATTTTCATAGCCGCGGAGGATTATTTCAAGTGAGTCTATCTCACTCTGCCCCTCTGCCGCAAGGGCGGTCATAAGGCATGCCATTCCGCCGCGAAGATCCGGGGCAACAGTCCTACCGCTGTGGATCTTTGATTTAAAAATGCGAGCGCGATTATCCTCTCTCTGCGACAGAACGCCAAAATACGAGAGCGAGTCAAGATAACCAAATCGCTTGCGCCATACGGTATCGGCTATCTCACCGCCCGAGCATACCGCCATAAGTGGCGCAAAAATCGGCTGCAGATCGGTGGGAAAGGCGGGATAGGGCGCTGTGGTCAGCGAAAGAAAATTCTTCGAGGTGAGATGCGCGGATATGAGGTTATCTTCAAAGGAGAAGGTGGCACCAAGGGTGCTGAGGCTATCGAGAACAGCTGACATATGGGAGAGCGGCGCGTTTTGCACTCTAACCGAGCCGCACATAAGCCCGAGGGCAATATAGCTGCCCGCCTCTATATAATCGCCGATAACGGTAATTTTGCCTCCGTGAAGCTCTCTTCCACATATGCGGATCTCCCTGCCCTGACGGATGATGCTTGCACCGCAGGAGTTCAGGAAATCGATAAGTGCATCTATGTGAGGCTCGACTGCACAGCCGCGAAGAAGAGTTTCTCCCTCTGCCGTGGCTGCAAGGAGAATGGAATTGACGGTTGCGCCGACAGAGGCACAGCGAAAGCTGATCTCATTTCCCCTAAGTCGCTCTGCGGTTATCATATCTCCCTCAATGCGCGCCCCGAGAGCAAGGCAGGCGTCAAGATGCATATCTATCGGTCGGAGAGAGAAATTACAGCCCCCGAAGAGGAGCATTGGGCATCTGCCAAAACGGGACAGACAAGAGCCTAAAAGATAGGTCGAGGCGCGTATTTTCGAGGTGACCGAGGTATCGGGATCGGTATAAGAAAGCTCGCGAGTATCGATGAAGGTAAGACTGCCCCGACGCTCGATTTTCGCGCCAAATGAACTAAGTAATGACAGTGCCGCGCGGACGTCGCCGATGTCGGGCAGGTTATCTATCTCGGACACGCCGTTTGTTAAAATACAGGCGAAAATAATGGGCAGAGCGGCATTTTTTGATCCGCTGACGGTCAAATTGCCCTGCAACTTTCTGCCACCGTTTACGATAATTTTTTTCATAAGTTCTCCCAAGCGAATGATGTTATATCATATTCGGGAGAAGTAATTTCGGTTAATCCGTGCCGTATCGGTAAGCTAAAACAAGCTCTACTACGCGGCTGTAGCTGACGATTCCGCCGCTGCCGCTTGAGGTGAGATAGAAGTCATTTATAAAGTCGGAGATCTCCTCAAAAATAGTGTCACCGTACTTCTCTGTCACCGCATTTGAGGCGCGAATATCGGTTCTTGCAAGGTCCGAAAGCCCCGATACAATCTCATAATAAGCGTCCCTATCGGTTTTATATAGCGCGGAGGCGAAATAGCTGTACATATTAAGCGCTCCGCTGTAGCGGATGCCAGCATCGTCAGAGGTCGAGGTGAGGAGATATGCCATAAAATTAGCTTCATTTTCACGCATAAAGCCGCGCTGGTGGGACATCTCGTGAGCCACGGTGAAGGTTGTGACGTAATCTGGATAATTGGTGTTTATATTAGCCTCACCCGTCACGTATGTGTATATGCCGCCGATTCCAAGATAGGACATAACCTCGCTTACCATAACTCCCTTGGCGGTAGAGTAATAGCCCACGGGAAGGTTGTAGAGATTTGCAAGCTCGATATATGCATCGCTGTATTCTTTGCTAAGCTGGGCATAGGTATAGCCGTGGGTAAACACTCCGTTTTCATCTCTCGGTACCTCATCCGCAAGCGAGTTTACCTCATCACGAAGCGAGGTGAGGGTTTCTATAAGATTTTCCCTCGTCACCTCCACCTCGGTAAGCTCCATTTTAGTGGAAATGGAGGTGGTGTTATGACCGACACCGAGGGCAAGCAGATGCCCAGAGTATATAAGCAGGATCACCGCGGCAAGGTTAATAATGAATCTTAGGCGCTTCTCGCTGTCAGGAAAGACCTTTACCGCCCTATAAATAACGAAAAATATAATAATTGGCAGGCAGGCTATAAGCAGCTCGAAGAGCGAGAATGGAAAAATCTCGCCAATCGATGCCATAAATCTGCGAAAGCCCTGCGAGACAGTTCCGTTGATAAGGTCGGCAAATGAAGCCGACAGGTCGGTTGCCATATGAATTATACCGATGATGATAAACAATGATAGCGAGATCATGGCAAAGGGAGAGATAATTGCTTTAATTTTTTTGCTCATTTTCCGCCTTTCGTTTTGCAGTTTTTATATAAAAATAGCACTTTTTGACAATCTTAGTTTACTTTTCTGACAATATGTCGAGATTTCTCTCAACGGTTTTACGCTTTCGCCACGCGAAAGCGCGGCGGGAAAATTCCTCGTCGTTCATACCCTCAAGCAGCTCGCGCGTAAGATGCGGTATGCGATCACGATAGAAAAATTCCACGGGTGTGAGCCTTGGCGCGCGGTTATGAGGACAGGAGGACTGGCACTCGTCACAGCCCCAAGCGGTGTTATAGTCGCGCATAAGCTTCATTTCACTCTCGGTAAGCTCGCCCTTGCGCTGTGTGATGGCAGACAGACAATCCTCTCCCTCCCCTCGAAGTATGCCCGTGGGACAGGCGCGTTTGCATGCTCCGCAGCCCTCGCAACGGCGTATCTCCACGGGTGCGGATGCACCGAGAAGCTCGGGATCGATATCGGTGACGAGATCGCCGATAAAGATATAGCTGCCGTATTTTTCGTTAATAATAAGACCGTTATCACCGGCAATACCGAGGCCGCCGATAAGCGCCGCGTGGCGCTCGTCAATAGGACTGTGGTCGCCGTAGCCCTTTACACGCGCGTTTGGAAATTCCGCCTTTATCACCCTTTCAAAAGATGAATTTATCTCGGATATAGCTATATGGTAGTCGAGAGAGGCGGCATAGCGCGATAAATTAACGCACTCGCCTGCATAATATGGAAGCAGGTAGATTATTACACTCCTCGGTGTAAAGCCCTCCCTCTCCATAATTCTGCTGTTGGTCTCTCTTACGTCGGCATAGGAGAGGACTGTAAAGGTATCTATATTCTGCCCAAGAAGACAGGCTTTTATTTTTTCTTTCACAGCGCTCTCCTTCCGTCTTTTTATTTCTCATTATACACCCAAAAAAACAAAAAAGCAATATATTTCTTGACTTTAATCTCTCTTAATGCTATAATATTTTTGTTATACGCGTAAAAATATTCGCGTTATCATTTTGAAAGGTAATTATTTTATGAATATACTCAACAACGGACTTATCAGTCTTATCAGCGCGGAGGGCGCGACCTACTATGTAATTCTGGCCTTGGCAGTGCTTGCTACGGCGGCGGTATCCTACCTTCTCGGCAGCGTAAGCTCGGCAATAATAGTGTCAAAGCTGATGTTTAAAGAGGACGTTCGTACCCACGGAAGCGGCAACGCAGGTCTTACAAATATGCTCCGCACCTACGGAAAGGGCGCGGCGGCGCTTACCCTTGTGGGTGATATGGCAAAGACTGCGCTGGCAGTTCTCTTTACCGCGCTTATCTTCGGCTTTTCCTACAAAAGCGGCATCAGCATGAGCGGATACTGCTATCTTGCAGGTCTGTGTGCGGTGCTCGGCCACGTTTATCCCATTTTCTACGGCTTTAAGGGCGGCAAGGGCGTGCTTGTGACGGCGGCAATGGCTCTTATCCTCTGCCCCGCTATATTCGGCGCGCTTATTGCGCTGTTTATCGTTATCGTTGCAATTTCGGGATTCGTTTCGCTGGGGTCGATCATCGTTGCAGCTCTATTCCCCGTGTGCGTATGCCTTTACTCCTATTTCCTCGGTGGCTCGATTCCCCTGCTTACCGCGGCATGTACAATATTCCTCGGCGCGTTTATCGTCTGGTGTCACAGAAGCAACATCAAGAGACTGCGCGACGGAAATGAAAAGAAGCTTTCAATCGGTAAAAAGGAAAAATAAAGATGAACAAGACGGATTTTCTCGGTCTTATCGAGCTATCGTTCAAGAAAGAGGCGCTGAAAAAGCTTGTCCTGTCAAGACCTGTTGACAGCGAGATAAGCAAGGTTTCCTGCCGCCTTGTTGCCCACAGGGGCAGACGTATGCTGGCTATCGAGTATTTTCTTCCCGGCAACACGGTGTCACACAAGAATGTCGGTGAGGAGAGCCTTGCAGACGAGCTTATCCCCCTTGTAGACGGCTACCGCCAGGTGAACCTTATAACGATGCTTGGCGATGCGGAGCTGAAGCGGGCGAAGTCGGGCAAGGAGACCGTGCTTGGCGGTGAGAACCTGAGGCGCAAGCTGAGTGGAGATGCGCCGGCCTTTGAATCGGCTATCGAGGCCATTGACAGAAAGAAAAACTATATCCTCGAAG
>JAZNZI010000039.1:0-5699 GCA_045594865.1 Eubacteriales bacterium
GCGAAAGAAGTATCAGCGCCGAGCAAAGCAGTATGAGAACAAGCGAAACGGTGGGGTGAATAGTATGCCATACAAGGTGCAGAGACATTACCGCAGTCAGCGCAACAGTAGCCGCCTTGCCGTGCCAATTCGCGCCCATAACGATGCCGCACTTCTTGATAACCATATATCCTGTGATAGCCATAAAGCTCTCCTTGATCACCGTCAGAATGATCGGGATCAGCATAAGTGGGAAGCTTATGGCGAGGATGATCATAACCGTGAGCTGAGTAGCCTTGTCCGCAATAGGATCAAGCACCTTGCCGAGATCGCTTATCATATTGAATTTTCTTGCAATCATTCCGTCTACAACGTCGGTAAGACCTGATATGATAACGAAAATACCCGTGAGAAGATAGTCCTCCTTACCAAAATACAGCCATACGATAACGGGTATCAGGCAGAGTCTGATAAAGGAGAGAATATTCGGGATAGTAATTATCTTTTTCTGATACTTACTCGGCTCTCGCACTTCACTCATTATGGAAAAAACCTCCAAAAACGACAAAAATTAACATATACAATAATATTATAGACCACCTTTTCGTGAAAGTCAACAACGCGCCTGAAATATTTTTTCAACTTTTATTGTAAAATTAGACAAGCTGTGATACAATGTAATTAAAATAGACACCTTCAAGGAGTTAATATGGAAAAATTAAAGGCTCTATGGCTCGGATTTGAAAGCAAAAATCCCAAGATAGCAAAATGGGTGCGCGAGGGCGGACTCTTCTTGATCGTCAGCACGCTGATCACGGTATTTAAATATCTTCTTCTAACTTTTTTGCCTCAGGCATTCGCCTTTATGGGCAACGCGGACTTCGGCTTCCCCGGCATCGATATCACTCTGTTCGGCATTGAGTTTAAGTGGTACATAATCGGCTACGGCGCAGATCAGGGCGGAGCAGCATATTTTACCGCTTATATGATAGCTATGGTAATCGGTGAGGTGATAAACTTCTTCATCCAGCGCAAGTACGTCTTCCGCTCGGACGGAAATATTTTATATCAAGGTCTTTGGTATCTTCTTGCATTCTGCGCCGTCACCTGCGTGGTCAATTCCATAAACTGTATTTGGGTTGCGGTGGCAGGTCACTTCGTTCCGGGCTGGCTCTATAATATCGGCACCACTTTCTTAAACGGTACCGTGTCAATGGTGATATTCTTCATCGTCAATAAGATCATCTTTCCCGAGGGCGAGGCGGCAAAGCGCTCCTATCCCGACTCCGAATAAAACAAAAAAGCCGTGCAATTCCTCGTTGCACGGCTTTTCCTATGGATAAATTACTACTATTCTTCCTTCAGCGACTGCATGTACTTATGCATGGTTTCCGCAACCACCTTGCTGTGTGCCACCGCCTCAACCACGGTTCTCGGACCGTGAACCACGTCACCGCTGGAGAATATACCCGGGCGGGAGGTGTTGCCGAACTCGTCAGCCACAAGCAGACCTCGTTGATTGGTCGCAAGTCCGTTGGTCGAGCCTACGATAGTATTCTGCGGGCCCTGACTGATGGAAATGATCACGCTGTCCGCCTCGTAGAGCTTCTCGCTGCCGGGCACGTCGGTAAAGCTGCCATCCTCGTTTTCGATAACGTCGCAGAAGATAACACCCTCGTCAACGATCTCCACGGGGCGCTTGTTGTACTCAAAATCCACACCCTCAAGCTTCGCGTAATCAAACTCATACTTGCTTGCCGCCACCTGCTTGGTGATAGAGAAGCAGGTAAGGTACTCAACCTCGTGGCGAAGCGCGGTTCTCGCTACGTCCATAGCCGCGTTGCCCGCGCCGATCACGATAACCCTCTGTCCCAGCTTAAAGGAGTCGGGGCTGTTCAGATAATTTATACCGAAATGAACGTGACCGAGAGTCTCACCCTTGATGTGCAGAGCGTTGGGCTTCCATACGCCCGTGCCGATAAATATTGCCTTGTATCCGTCGCGGAATAGGTCGTCAATGCCGATAGAGCCGCCGATATTGGTGTTAGGTCTGATCTTGATGCCCTTCATCTCAATGTGGCGGTACTGTATGTCGTCAAGAATGGACTTCGGAAGTCTGAAGTCGGGAATACCGTAGCGCAGAACTCCGCCGATTTCGTCCTTGCCCTCAAATATGGTCACCTGATAGCCGTATCTTGCAAGAATGATAGCGATAGTAATTCCCGCAGGGCCGGAACCAACTATAGCAGCTCTCATACCGTTCCAGGGCTTCGGTCCCTTGACCATCTTGGGCGCATAGCTGCGCGAGATGTACTGCTCAATGGTAGAGAACTGTACGGGCACACCCTTTCTGCCGAGGACGCAGTGTCCCTCGCATTGCTTCTCGTGGTTGCATATAAGGCTGCAAACGGTGGTGAGTGGGTTGTTTTCAAATAGTCTGCGTCCCGCCTCGTCAAGCTTGTTTTCCTTAAGCAGCTTAATTATCTCGGGTATAGGCGTGCTTATGGGGCAGCCCTTTACGCACTGTGGGTTTTTACATTGCAGGCATCTGTTAGCCTCGTCAATAACGTGTAAAGCCATATCTACTCCTCCTAAAAATTCTTCACCTATATTATACTACACTAAATAAAAATAATCAAGTGGCATTTTTACCAAACGAGGAAGATAATTGTGAACTGTTGAATGGTCGGAATGCAACATTCGCCAAAGGCGAAACAAGATTTGGTTTGCGGTAGCAAACATCGAAGACTGGAATCTGACCTGAAAGGAAAAAGACACTTGATCTCTGTGCGACAAGTGTCCCTTGATGGTCGGAATGACAGGATATTCACAAAAGGTTAAGATTCACTCGCTCTACGCCTTGAAAGCTAGCTTTCAGATCTTCAAGCGGTGAATGCGAACCTGCGTTGCTCCGCAACCATGATTTAATTGACACATCATTCCGACAAAAAAGACCTCACCGCAGGGGCAAGGTCTTATTTGGTCGGAATGACAGGATTCGAACCTGCGACATCGTGCTCCCAAAGCACGCGCGCTACCAACTGCGCTACATCCCGAATCATTTGCCATAACATTATAACAAACACAAAGGCATTTGTCAAGAGAAAAAACAAACTATTTTCCCTTTTGACGAGGGAGATTTCCTGTACTATCATTTTCCTTTCAGAATATAATAATGTTAGACCGACATTCAGTTAAAGGAAATCTGATGCTTACACTTGACAACGTATACCGTGCGGCGAATGCTTTGCGCGGGGTGGTGAGAAGGACCGATGTAGTTCACGCACCGCGTCTTTGCCCCGGAGTTGACCTATATCTGAAAACCGAAAATCTGCAGACAACAGGCTCCTTTAAGCTGCGGGGCGCGTACTACAAAATATCGCGGCTCTCGGCACAGGAGCGGGCTCGCGGTGTCATAGCCTGCTCGGCGGGAAATCACGCCCAGGGAGTAGCTCTTGCCGCCACGAAGAACGGCATCAGCTCGGTGATCTGTCTGCCCGAGAATGCGCCAAAATCCAAAATTGAGGCTACCGAGAGGTATGGCGGTAGGGTATGCCTCGTTCCGGGGGTGTACGACGATGCGTATAAGAGGGCGCTCTCGCTCCGCGATGAGCGGGGCTACACCTTTATCCACCCATTTGACGACGTGGACGTTATGGCGGGACAGGGAACGATCGCCCTTGAACTTGAGGAGCAGCTGTCCGACATAGATGCTATAGTGGTGGCGATCGGTGGCGGTGGTCTTATCTCGGGCATAGCCTTCGCTATGAAATCGGTCAATCCGCGGGTAAAGATATACGGCGTTCAGGCATCGGGCGCCCCCTCAATGCAAAGCTCTGTGCAGAGCGGTAAAATCACCGAGCTTAAATCTGTATCAACCATAGCCGACGGAATTGCGGTGAAAAAGCCGGGCAGACTGACTTTTGACATCTGTTCGCACTACGTGGACAATATCGTCACGGTCACCGACGATGAGATCTCCACTGCCATACTTTACCTTATGACAAAGCATAAGCTTGTCACCGAGGGCGCAGGCGCCGCATCGGTCGCCGCAGTAATGTTTGGCAAGCTCCCTCTGCAAAACAAACGCACCGTAGCCATTCTCTCGGGCGGAAACATCGACCTGCCCATCCTTGCAAAAGTGATTGAAAAAGGAATCAGAGAAGAAAAGAAAAAATAAAAAAGACACCGTTAGGGTGTCTTTTTTATTGGTGCTCCCGCGGGAACTTTGGTTCGCTTACAAGATCTCACACGGTGAGATGCGAACCAATGTTACGAATCCCTCGCTTTCAGCGACGTGATTCTCGTTCTCCGCAGAAGCAAACAAAAAAGACCGTCATAAAGACGGCCTTCTTGTTTGGTGCTCCCGCGGGAACTCGAATCCCGGACCCTTTGATTAAAAGTCAAATGCTCTACCGACTGAGCTACGGGGGCGTACAAATCGTGCTTGTATATAATAGCATATTAAGTCAAGTTTGTCAATAGTTTTTGGCAAAAAAGTTTGTTATTATACATATGTTTGTAGCACGATTTTTTATTTATCTATACTTCTCAGCCTCGGCATACCGACATAATTAAGCTTGTGACGATTAATTAGCTCCGCGGCTGTCCTTAACTGCTCGCGCTGAAGCAGGTCCTCGGCTCTGTGAACGTCATAGCCCACAGTCACAGGTGAGCCTACCTTTCCTGCAATTTTCCAGAATCGGTCGGCAGGGTAGTGCTTATCATAACGAACACCCGCAAGATTGATCTCCAGCGGAACGTTCGCCTCCTTTGCCGCCTGACAAAGCCTTGTGATCTCCCGCTCATAGATGCTCTCATCTCCCGTGAAGCAAACAAGATCGGGATGCGCCACGTAGCTGAAAACCCCTGTGCTCATAGCCTCTATCACCTCATCAACGTATATGCGCAGATGCTCACCGTCGTCTGTCGGTCCTATCGAGCCAACCCCGTCGGGATGCTCGTTCAAAATAAAGTGCTGACCGAGAATGAGATATTCTGCCCCGATCTTTCTTACGTTTTCAAGCATTTTATCAAAATGGGCAGGGTAGTACTCCATCTCAAAGCCAATGCTTAACTGTATTTTATCCTTATACTTCTCGCGCAGCTTACGCAGATCCTCCACGTATGTGCGAGCATCGCACATCTGCACGCGATAAAAGTTTTCAAACCCGTCAGGAAAGATAAAGGGCGCGTGATCGGAGAAGCCGAGATACTTGATCCCAGCCTCTATCGCACATTCAATATATTCCTCGTCACTGCCCGTCGCGTGATGACAGCGCGTGGTGTGAGTGTGAAAATTATAGATCATTACTTAAGCAGAAACTTGTTAAAGCTCTTCTTGCCTCTCTTAACGAGGATACCGCCCGCAAGCTGCTCCTTTGTGATAAGAGCGCGAACGTCGGTCACCTTTTCACCGTCAACAGAAACGCCGCCCTGCTCAATAGCGCGTCTGCCCTCGGACTTCGAGGGAACCATCTTGCCAAGCACGAGCAGGCTGTTAAGATCGATCTTGCCGTCTACGAGAGAAGACTCGTCAACCTCAACGGTGGGAGCATTTTCTGCGCCGCCCGAAACGAAGAGCGAGCGAGCCATAGCCTGCGCCTTTTCTGCCTCATCATCACCGTGAACGAGCTTTGTAAGCTCGTATGCGAGGATATCTTTTGCTTCGTTAAGCTGTGCGCCTTCCCAGCTATCCATTTTATCAATTTCTTCGAGGG
>JAZNZI010000040.1:0-8348 GCA_045594865.1 Eubacteriales bacterium
CCTATAGTGATTAAAGTATTCATTTTTTTCCTCTTAAAATCAAGTTAAAAAAATTATACCAAATATTCGTTCAAAAGTCAACAGGAAAAGTATCAAATTATGTTGAATTTGAATTAATAATTATTAAATAAATAATAAAAAAATTTTAAAAACCTCTTGATTTTTATAAATACTTATGATATAATATCACAGGAAAAATGTGATCGTATGTAAAGTGAGCCCTGACGGACCCTCTCAGCCGCAGAATTAACCGAGCGTAGATCGCGTAAAATTTAAAGGAGAAATAAAATGGCTAATATTAAGTCCGCTAAGAAGCGTATCCTTGTTAACCGCACTAAGGCACTCCAGAACCAGATGGTTAAGAGCCAGCTTAAGACTGTTATCAAGAAGTTCAACGCTGCAGTAGATGCAGGCGATAAGACCGCTGCTTCCGAGCTTTACAGACTTGCTGTTAAGAAGGTAGACCAGGCAGTTGCTCACGGCATCCTTCACAAGAACAACGCGGCTCACAAGAAGTCCGAGTTCACCAAGAAGTTCAACGCAATGGCATAATTTTTTATAAAAAGTCCGCCTTAACCCAGCGGACTTTTTTGTTTTTTATATTGATTTTTCAAGGGAAGTGTGACTTCGTCACATTCGGCAAAATATACACTTGACGAATTGTTTTTATTATGATAAAATATATTTAGGAAAGAAAAGAACCTTCTGAAAGGAGGAAAAACAATGAGTAAAAACCGCAATTACGAGCATTTAAGCCGTGAGATGTCCGATCGTATTAGATACGACAGAGAGCACGGTACCCGTCCGAACTTTGCAGCGGATGGCAAAAATGCGCTTCGCCGCGATATGAACTCTGATAGAGAGTCTGCCTGGCGTCCTGCATATCTTCGCGACGTTGACAAGATTCTTCATAGCCCCTATTATAACAGATATACCGATAAGACGCAGGTGTTTTCATTCTACAAAAACGATGATATTACAAGGCGCGCCCTTCACGTTCAGCTTGTTTCGCGTACTGCGAGAACGCTTGGTGCGGCACTTGGGCTTAACCTCGATCTTATTGAGGCTATATCGCTCGGTCACGATATCGGCCACACCCCCTTCGGACACGCAGGAGAGCGCTTTATCAGTGAGATTTATCACGCTGAAACGGGCAGATATTTTAACCATAATGTTCATAGCGTAAGAGTGCTTGACGGCATCTTTGATCACAATATCACTCTCGACACCCTAGACGGCATAATTACTCACAACGGTGAGTTTGAGATGGACGAATACCGTCCCGCATTCCTCTCCGGCTTTGAGGAATTTGACAAAATGGTTGAGAGCTGCTACGTCGATCAGTCCAATATCATCAAGATAATTCCCTCCACACTTGAGGGCTGCGTGGTTCGCGTTTCGGATATTATCGCATATCTTGGCAAGGACCGCCAGGATGCCGAGAAGGCGGGGCTTATCGATTCCTCTAACGATATGGGCGATGTTGGCATCGGTACTATTAACTCGGATATTATGAATAACCTTATGGTTAATATTATTGAGAACAGCTACGGCAAGCCATATATCAAGCTTGACGAGGAGCATTATCAGTCCATGCGCGCCGCAAAACGCGACAATTACGAGCAGATCTATAAAAAGGATCACGTATCCCGCGTACTTGACGAGACCGTTCGTCCGATGATGCATAAGATGTATTATCAGCTTCTCGGAGATCTTAAAGCAGGGAAGAAGTCCTCGCCGATTTATAAGCATCACGTTGACTTCGTTCTCGGTAATCACTATGCTCACTCAAAGCCTTATCTTGAAACAGAGCCCAATCAGATAGTCGTTGACTATATCGCATCGATGACCGACGATTATTGCACAGAGTTATACAAGTTCCTCTTCCCAAGCAGCAACCTTGATATCAAATATCACGGCTACTTCGAGGATCTTGAGGCACCGAACAATTAAACTATTACCCCGGCAACTGGAGCGATTCTTTTTGCCGGGGCTTTTGCTGGAAAATATATTAAAGTTTAGGGGCAAAATCTCAATGCAACCTAAAGTTGCGCGATAGTTGGTAGTGTTTTTCCGGGCTTAATGGTAAAATACTACCATGAGGGCTAAAGCTAAGGCAGATAAAATGCTACGTATCCCCCCTCTATTATTGGAAACGGAGGTTTATTACTATGACAATCGGTGAGCGTATTGCAAAATGCCGTAAAGAAAAGAACTTATCACAAGAATATATTGCCGAGCTACTTGACGTTTCAAGGCAGGCTGTATCAAAATGGGAAACCAATCAGACAGAGCCGGACACAAGCAACCTTATAGAGCTTGCAAGGATTTTCGGAGTTAGCGTTGAATATCTTGCAAACGGTGAAGAAGCACCCCCGAAGGTTGTTTACGTAGAAAAGAATCTGCCCATATTTAAGATCATAGGCATTGTGTTTATTGCTCTTGGCGGTTTATCTCTTTTACTCGGTGCGCTGATGCCCTTTATGCTTGGAATAGGTATCGTCACCGTAGCGTTTGGCTTACTGCTTATGCTACTAAAAAAGGACGGTCTTGTTCTTAGCGGTATCATTCTCGTGCTTGGTGTTACGCTCTTTGTGATACAAGGAATTTTCTTTGGTATCGACACACCCATAATGTGCTTGATTGTAGCTATCTCGGTTGGCTTGCCCATTCTGACTTACGCCATTATAAAGCTCGTGAAGAAGATTAAGGCAGAAGGAACTATCAAGAAGCTTAAAGATAATCCTACGCTTATTAAGAGAATCATTATTGTAATCGTAATTGCCGCAATCGTTATTACAGCAATAGCTGTTCCGGCAAGCATCGCAAGCAAAAAACGACAGAATGCTTTTGAGAAGGCTAAATTCTTTTCTTCCGAAAGGCTCTCTGAATTTATGGTAGAAGGCTTACCTGCGCCGACGGATATTGACTCAATCAATTTGAACAGCGAAACAATTTTATTTCACGCCGATACGGATGAATTTAACGAGTACCTTGAAAGTGTGTATAACTATTTAATCGGTAGAAACTTCAAGTATCTCGGAACACGCGGCGAGGTTATATACACCGAGGGAGAAGCCAAAACATACGCATTTTTACCGCACGACAAGGGCTTATACGGAGGTTATAGGCATTTCAGCAGTAACGAAACGCCCGATGATTATTACTTTGTTTTTAGTAACAGCATAAAGAACGAGGAAACGGGCGAAATTGAATGCTGCATTGTTCACATTAAAGCCTTTGACCGTTCCGAAGCGGTTATCGATGGCAAAAAGTATATTTACAACACGGAAATGTCCGTTTATCGTGAAAGCGTTTCGGAAGGTTATAAATATCCCACTTACACCATTGAATACGTAGAAAACGTCTGGCATGTTGACCTTGCTGATTATATCCTACCAAATCAACCCACATTCTCTTTGCCCGGCAAGGAAGTCACGGTGCGAATAAAGCCACAGAGCGAGGACATTGAGCTTTGGATAGACGGCAGCAAACAGATTCGGTGCACCGCCGTGACAGACGAGTATTGGGAGTACACCTTCACAATGCCGGAACACAATATTAAGCTATTGATTAGACCGAAAATATAAAAAAAGCTGCACTCTGATTTGAAGTGCAGCTTTAAAATTACATTTATTAGTTGGAAATGTAGGGGAGAAGTGCCATCTGGCGAGCTCTCTTGATAGCTACGGTGAGCTGTCTCTGGTGGAGAGCGCAGTTGCCGCTAACACGTCTGGGGAGAATCTTAGCTCTCTCAGAGGTGAACTTTCTAAGCTTAGCGATATCCTTGTAATCGATCTCGGTAACCTTATCCTGGCAGAAGATGCAAACCTTCTTTCTTCTGTGACCCTGACGGAATGCAGGACGATTATTGTTTTCCATGAGTTTTATCACCTTTCCGACTCACGATTTCTATATTACATCTACCGCAGTGAGCCAAGCGGCAGATGGACGATTTGCCTGTCTATTAGAAAGGAAGGCTCTCGTCGCTGGGAATTTCTTCGAAATCAGCACTTCCTGTGCTGTTGAAAGAGGGCGCACCATAGGCTGTGGGAGTGTAGCTCTGTGCGTTTGCTCTCTCGCCATTATTCTGGGAGGAGGCTGCAGGAGCACCGAAGCTGACCTCGTCAGCTACAACCTCGGTAACGTATCTCTTCTGGCCATTGTTATCGGTCCAGTTTCTGGTCTGAATGCTGCCGCATACTACGATGCTGGAGCCCTTCTTGAAATAACGAGAAACAAACTCAGCCTGCTGTCTCCATGCAACGATGTTGATGAAGTCTACCGACTGCTGACCCTGATCGGCCTTGGAATAACGACGGTTTACACCGATAGAGAAGCTGCAAACGGAAATACCGCTTGTTGTCTGCTTAAGCTCGGGATCTGCCGTCATGTGGCCCATAAGAATGACCTTATTTAAATCTGCCATAGTTATGACCATCCTTTCAAATAAAGTATGCAGTATAAACTGCTATAGTAGCGAAAATTAAGCCTCAGCTACTTCAGCCTCAGCGGTAGCTTCGGGAGCTTCAACAACTTCCTCAGCCTTAGCTGCCTTCTCGATCTTGGTGGTAGTCATATAACGAAGAACACCTTCGGTAATGCCAAGCACACGCTCAAGCTCAAGAGGGAAGCTGGGTTCGCTCTTGTAAGAAACAAGCACGTAGTATCCTTCGGTTACATAGTTGATAGGATACGCAAGTCTGCGCTTGCCCCACTCGTTAACGTCAACGTCAGTACCGTTCTCGTTAATGAGAGTAACGAACTTCTCGATGACAGCCTTTGCATCCTCTTCAACAAGGTTGCCGCTTACTGCAAAGAGAGTTTCGTAAGAACAAATCTTCTTTTCCATCTGAATTTTACCTCCTTTTGGTCTTTTGGCCGTCTTGCGACAGCAAGGGGTTGGGCACAGTAGCCCAAACTACCAAAGTATTATAGCATAAGGATTTTTATTTGTCAATAGAAATGCGAAAATATTTTATATTTTTATGTTGATTTTTTATTTATTATATTGTATAATAATGTAGAATGACGAGTAGGGGGTTAAAAAATGACGGTCTGCGAGAAGGCGTATGCTAAGATAAATCTTTACCTTGACGTCACAGGACGTAGGGAAGACGGTTTTCACAATATTATTAGCGTTATGCGCTCTGTGAGCCTTTGCGATGAAATAACGCTTACCGCAACTCTGTCGGATAAAACCGAAATCAGCATCATATCCAGTGACAAGACCCTCGAGGTTAATGAAAGCAACCTGGTTTACAAGTCTGCCTCAAAATATCTCTCATATTTCAAGTTATTCGCAAACGTGAATGTTAAACTGACAAAGCGTATTCCCATTGGCTCAGGTCTTGGCGGAGGCTCGTCGGACGCTGCGGCAACCCTTCGTGCGATGAATAGAATCTTCGGTCTTGCATCCGAGGCGCAGTTGCTTGAAATCGCAGCAGAGCTTGGAAGCGACGTACCTTTTTGCTTGCTTGGCGGTTGCGCTCTTTGCACAGGCAGAGGAGATAAGCTGCATAGAATTGACGGAAATTCAAACTTCGATGTCGTTATTGCTATAGGCAAGTCAAGAGTTTCTACTCCGTTAGCATACAGTCTGCTTGATGAAAAATATGCTGATTTTAAGAATTACACGGAGAAAACTCCTATCTTTGATATTGGATGCTATCCTATTTTCAATATTTTTGAAGGTGTAATCAAGCTTGACGAAATTGACAGAATTAAGGAAATAATGGCTGAGGCAAATTCCAAGCATACTCTTATGAGCGGTAGCGGTCCCTCGGTATTCGGTATTTTTCTAAATGAGGAGCAGTCAGCTCTTGCCGAGAAGTCACTGATTGAGCAGGGCTTTTTGGCATTTAGGTGTAGGACGAAATAAAGGAGAAGCTATGATTTACGATCTTTTGGCCCCTTTCTATGATGCAATAAATGCTGAAATAGACTATAAAAAATGGGCCGATTTTATAGAAAAAATATTAGAAAAAGAGTGTAAAAGCCGCCCCGAGCTTGTCCTTGATCTTGGCTGCGGAACTGGAAAAATGACTCTTGAGCTGGCAAGACGCGGATACGATATGACGGGAATTGATTATTCACCTGAGATGCTTGATATTGCTCGCACGGCTGCAGAGGATGAGGGCCACGATATTCTTTGGCTCTGCCAGGATATGCGCGAATTTGAGCTTTACGGCACGGTCGACGCGGTTGTTTGCTGTCTTGATTGCATAAATCATTTAGAGGAGCAGGGCGATCTTGAAAAATGCTTCTCGCTGGTGCATAATTACCTTATTCCCGACGGAATATTTATTTTTGACGTCAACGGAAAATACAAGTTTGAGAATGTATATGCCGACAATACCTATGCTATGGAGGAGGAGGGCGGTGTTTGCGTTTGGGAGAACTATTACGATCCCGAAAGCAGAATCTGCGACTTCTATATAACGCTGTTCAAGGAGTGCAACGACGGCAGATACGAAAGACACGACGAGAGCCAAAGCGAGAGAATGTACACCCTTGAGGAGATAAAGACGGCTCTTAAAAAGACTAATATGGAATACCTTTACGCCTTCGGTGACCTTGATTTTTCGCAGGGCACCGACGAGTGCGAGAGAATATATATTGTAGCGAAATGCAGAAAAGGATGAGCAATGGAAAATAAAAACATCAACAATTCAACAATACTTCGCGCAATGACAAGAGACGGTTCTGCCCGAGTTTTAGTTATTAATTCAAGAAAAATCCTTAATGATATGATCACTTTCCACAAGACCTCTCCCACCGCCACTGCGGCTCTCGGAAGGCTTGTGACGGCTACCTCTGTCATTGGAACTATGCTTCCCGAGGACGGTGACACGGTCACTGTCAGCATTCAGGGCGATGGCGAGGCAGGTAGACTTCTTGCCGTGGGTGATTATTTCGGCAACGTTAAGGGATATATTCAGAATCCACTTGCGAATCCTCCTAAGAAGCCTAACGGAAAGCTTGACGTAGGCGCGGCAGTCGGTGCTGGTACTATTTCATTCGTTAAGTCGGTTGGAGCTATAGAGCCTCAGATCGGTACTATCGAGCTTGTTAGCGGCGAGATCGCCGAGGATATTGCTACCTACTTTGCAAAGAGCGAGCAGATCCCCACCGTGCTTTCTCTCGGCGTTCTTGTTGATACCGATTACTCCTGTCTTGCGGCGGGCGGTGTACTTATCCAGCTTATGCCTTTCCCCGACGAAGCAACGGTTGATCTTATCGAGCGAAACGCGGCTGATCTTGTGAACATTTCCCGTCACTTTGCAGCAGGTCTCACCAACGAGCAGATTATGGATATTGCTATGCGCGATATTCCTTACGATATTTTCGACACCATTGAGGTAGGCTACAAGTGCGATTGCTCCCGCAGTCGTATGCAGGAGAAGATAAAGAGTCTTGGCAAGGGCGAGATTCTTAAGATGCTTGACGAGCAGGTAGCGGAGGGCAAGGCAAGAGAGCTTACCGCGGTATGCCGCTTCTGCAACAGTGAATACACATTTACTGAAAAAGAATTGCTTTAATATAATCAAAAGAGTCCTCGGCGCGTATAATGGACCGAGGATTCTTTTTTATTTGGAGTGATTAATATGAATTTAAAGGCAATGAATATGTTTCTGTCCGAGGAAAGCGTAAAAAGGCATCTCGAGCATCTGCGAACCTTTAGACTGCGGCTCTCAATACTTGAAAAAAGCCTGCCCGAGCTGAAAGGGAAAGGCATGGCGCAAATAATAAGATCGGGGCTGGGCAGAGAGGTCAAGGAAGAAGCTCTCGGGCTTCATTGGTACATACGGGCGCACGAATGCTTTTTTAATTCCTTTACAGAGGCGCCGAAAAGAAGCGAGTTGATAAATAAATACTATTCCTCTCGCGAGCGGTTTGCTTACGACCTCTATCTTGAGGCTATGAAAAGAGATTACGGATTTCTATTCGTTTATCTTGACAGAGGAGTGCCGAAAACGGCGTTTGCAACCGCGGACGATAGGGCGTTTATGAGATTTTCGCCCATTCTTGCTCTTGATCTTTACGAGCATACATATTTTTCCGACTATGGCTTTGCAAAGGATAGATTCTTGCGCGCGGCACTGATGTATTTTGATACGGCAAAACTTGACGACGTACATCTTGACAATAAAGGATAAAAAAGGTATAATAAAGGCGCAAAGAAAATAAAGGACGGTAAAGCTATGTCTATTTTAAAGGGAAATGCAGTCGTCGGTCAGTCGGGCGGTCCCACCGCGGCGATAAACGCAACGATGGCAGGCGTTATCAGAGGCGCACTTGCTGCGAAAAAGCAGGGAACTATTGACACGCTCTACGGTATGAGAAAC
>JAZNZI010000041.1:0-27762 GCA_045594865.1 Eubacteriales bacterium
GCGTTCTCTTACCCATACCGTTTTCGGTGACAGTAAGCAGCGACTTACTCTCGTCAACTACGCATACGCCGACTACAACGTCCTCACCCTGAAGAGTGATTCCGCGTACACCTCTCGCGCCTCGTCCCATAGAACGAACGTTGTTCTCGTCAAATCTTACTGCAAGACCGTCCTTTGTAGCGAGCATAAGCGACTCGTCACCCTTGGTGTGTCTTACGAAGATAAGCTCGTCGTTATCATCAAGGCTGATAGCAATCTTACCGCTCTTTCTTTGATACTCAAACTCGGAGAGTAGAGTTCTCTTTATAACACCCTGCTTTGTCACCATGGTGAGATACTCGCCCTCGGTGAACTCGGTAATAGGAATAATCGCGGTCACAAACTCGCCGTCCATAAGCTCGATGATGTTGACGAGATTAGTGCCCTTTGCGGTTCTGCCCGCCTCGGGAATTCTGTACGCCTTCTTTGCGTAAACGCGTCCCTTGTTGGTAAAGAACATAAGGAAGGAGTGGCTGTTTGCGACTATAACGTCCTCAACGAAGTCATCCTCCTTGGTGGTCATACCGATAACACCCTTACCGCCTCTGTTCTGAGCAGAGTAAACGTCAGCCCTTTGACGCTTGATATAACCTGTATGGGATACGGTAATAACGCAGGTATGTCTTTCGATAAGGTCCTCAAGGTCGATCTCCTCGGTAGCCTCGGTAAGCTCGCTTCGACGGGCGTCACCGTACTTTCTTTTGATCTCCTCAAGCTCGCCCTTAAGTATACTCTCAAGCTTCTCCTCGCTCTCAAGAATTGAGCGAAGCTCCGCAATAAGCAGCTCAAGCTTTGCAATTCTGTCCTCGACCTTCTGTCTTTCAAGTCCGGACAGCTTACCAAGTGTCATCTCTACGATAGCCTGTGCCTGTACATCGGTAAGACCGAATCTGTCACAGAGCTGAAGCTTTGCATCGGGGATGGATGCAGAGCCCTTGATGATCTTGATCACCTCGTCAATGTTCTCGGTTGCGATTCTGTAGCCCTCAAGAATGTGTATCTCGCGAAGTGCTTTGTCAAGATCAAATTTTGTTCTTCTTTCTATAACTTCCTTCTGGAAACCTATATATTTGTCAAGTATAGTTGGCAAATTAAGCGTTTTAGGCTCTCCGCCGTCTATAACAAGCATATTTACAGAGCAGGTATCCTGAAGCTGTGTATACTTATAAAGCTGATTGAGAATTACCTCGGCATTTGCATCGCGGCGATATTCAACCACGATTCTCATACCGCCTCTGCCCGACTCGTCACGGAGCGCGGTGATGCCCTCAATCTTCTTTTCCTTAACCAGATTTGCCATACTTTCAATAAGCATAGACTTATTGACCATATATGGAATCTCGGTGAAGATGATTCTTCTGTGCTCATCCTCAATAGTTGCTCTTGCTCTTATGTAAATCTTACCTCTGCCCGTCTCGTACGCCTCTTTGATACCGCGGGAGCCGTAGATAACGGCAGCTGTAGGGAAGTCGGGACCCTTGATGAACATCATAAGATCGTCAACAGAGCATTCGGGGTTATCGATTCTGTAAACGATACCGTCAATAACCTCGGTGAGATTATGAGGAGGAATATTTGTAGCCATACCTACCGCGATACCAACCGAGCCGTTTATCAGTAGGTTGGGAAGACGGGATGGAAGTACGGTAGGCTCGTCACGGGTACTATCGAAGTTTCTCGTCATAGGAACGACGTTCTTCTCGATATCACTCATCATAAAGTCGGCGATTTTCGCCATTCTCGCCTCGGTATAACGGTATGCAGCAGCGCCGTCACCGTCCACATTACCGAAGTTTCCGTGTCCCTCAATAAGAGGATAACGGAGAGAGAAGTCCTGCGCCATTCTTACCATCGTGCCGTATACGGCGCTGTCGCCGTGGGGATGGTATCTACCGAGCACGTTACCTACAGTTGTCGCCGACTTCCTGAAGGGGCGGTCGTGGGTGAGATTATCCTCGTACATAGCGTAGAGAATTCTTCTCTGACCGGGCTTCATACCGTCTCTGACATCGGGAAGCGCTCTTGAGGTAATAACGCTCATTGAGTACTCAATGAAGGACTGTCTTACCTCCTTTTCCATATCGCGCAGCTCTATTCTCTGCTGAGGGAATTCTATGTCTTGCGTTTTATAATTATGTTCCATTTTATTCCCTCCTTATATATCAAGATTTTCTACGAACTTTGCGTTCTGAGTAATAAATTCACGGCGAGGCTCGACCATATCACCCATAAGCACCGAGAATATCTCGTCGCAACGAAGCGCATCCTCGATAGTCACCTTAAGCAGGGTTCTTCTCTCGGGGTCCATTGTGGTCTCCCAAAGCTGCTCGGCATCCATCTCACCAAGACCTTTATATCTCTCGGACTCAACGCCCTTTACGCCAAGCTCCTCGATAGCTCTGTCGCGCTCCTCGTCGGAGAATGCATAGCGGAGCTGCTTACCCTTATAAACCTTATAGAGCGGAGGCTGTGCAAGATATACGTGTCCCTGCTCGATAAGAGGTCTCATATGACGGAAGAAGAAGGTCAAAAGAAGAATTCTGATATGCGAGCCGTCAACGTCGGCATCCGCCATAATGATGATCTTGCCGTAGCGAAGTTTCTCAATGTCGAAGTCGTCTCCGATACCGCAGCCGAGAGCCTGAATAATAGGAATAATAGAGGAGTTGGAGTAGACCTTATCAAGTCTTGATTTCTCTACGTTAAGCACCTTACCGCGAAGAGGAAGAATAGCCTGGAAACGGCTGTCACGGCAGTTCTTCGCAGATCCGCCCGCCGAGTCTCCCTCTACAAGATAGACCTCAGTAAGTCTGGTTTCCTTTTCATTACAGTCGGCAAGCTTGCCGGGAAGGGTAGAGACCTCAAGCACGTTCTTACGTCTGGTAAGCTCTCTTGCCTTTCTCGCCGCCTCTCTTGCACGGCTTGCAGCCATAGCCTTTTCTATTATATTCTTAGCCTGGGAGGGATTCTCCTCGAAATATTCCTCAAGCTTCTTGTCAACGATAGAGTCAACGAGAGTTCTGATCTCGGAATTACCAAGTTTTGCCTTAGTCTGCGACTCAAACTGCGCATCGGTAAGCTTGACCGAGATGATGGCAACAAGTCCCTCTCTCACGTCCTCACCCGAGAGTCCCTTATCGTCACCCTTTATAACTCCGCTCTTTCTCGCGTAGTTATTGATAGCTCTGGTAAGTGCGGACTTAAAGCCTGTTTCGTGAGTACCGCCCTCAATAGTAGACATATTGTTAGCGAAGGAAATAATAGTCTCGTTATAGCTATCGTTATACTGCATAGCTACCTCGGCGATAGATCCGTCCTTTTCGCCCTTCATATAGATAACGTCATTATGAATGGGAGTACCGCGCTTCTCGTTGTTAAGATACTCAACGAAGGATATAATACCGCCCTCGTAGTGAAGTATCTCCTCGCGCTCCTGTCCCTCTCTGGTGTCAGTGAGAATAATTCTTACACCTGCGTTAAGGAATGCCTGCTCTCTCATTCTGGTGAGAAGAATCTCGTAATCGAATACGGTATCCTCAAATATGGTGGAGTCGGGCTTAAAGCGGACGTACAGACCGTGTCTGCCGTTTGAATCACCCTCACACTTGAAGGGACGAGTAACAGCACCCTTCTCAAATCTCTCGGTGTATTTCTTTCCGTCACGGCAGTTCTCTACCTCTACCCATTCGGAAAGTGCGTTTACAACCGATGCGCCTACACCGTGAAGACCGCCTGCGATCTTATATCCGCCGCCGCCGAACTTTCCTCCTGCGTGAAGAACGGTGTAAACTACCTCAAGAGTCGGAAGTCCCAGCTTTTCATTCATACCCGAGGGAATTCCTCGGCCGTCATCCTCGACCGATACGCTGTTGTCGGGCCAGATGGTGATCTTTATGTAGTCACACTCTCCCGCCAGCGCCTCGTCTATTGAGTTGTCCACGATCTCATATACTAAATGATGAAGTCCGCGAAGCGAGGTTGTACCGATGTACATACCCGGTCTTTTTCTTACCGCCTCAAGTCCCTCAAGCACCTGTATCTGACTATCGTCATAGCTCTTGGTTTCTACTTGGTTTGCCATATCTTGTCTTTTGCCTTTCAAAAGATTATTTATTATCATATTCGCTCTCATTTACTCGTATCATAAGTCCCTTAGTAGAGATTCTTGAGAGCTTTACTTTGTTTTTTCCGTTTTCATTTATGAGAACAAAGGATCTTGGAAGATCGTCATCGGCATATTCTACCGCACCAGCCCTTTCGAGTCGGTTGATAAAGTCCTTGCCCGTCTTTGTGACGGTGGAGGTATCAAGGTCGAAAATGCCGATAACGTCGGACTTTTTTACACTTTGTCTTTTACCTATGTGCAGATACATACTGTCCTCCCGAAACCTCAATTTCGTTGTCGGTAAAGCCTACGCACTCGTTTTTGTCACAGCAGGTGATAATTATCTGTCTCTCACCGTTCTCGCTGAGCACGTACTGCCTGCGCCTCTCGTCAAGCTCGCTTAGCACGTCGTCAAAGAGAAATACGGGATATTCTCCGCAGATTTCCTTAACTACCTCACCCTCGGAAAGCTTGAGAGCCAGAACTATGGATCTCTGCTGTCCCTGAGAAGCAAAGGATCTTGCGCTTTTGCCGTTTATCCTTATTCCGAGATCGTCTCTGTGCGGGCCAAACAGGGTGACGCCTGCCGCTATCTCACGGTCAAGAGAGCTTGTAAATATTCTTACGTACTCCGCCTTTACCTCAGCTCTGTCCTCTATTTCCTCGGAAATACCGCTTTCATAGCAGAGCGAAAGCTCCTCACCGCCGTCGGAAATATCCTTTAGAATTTTTCCCGCGTATTTTGAGAGCCTGCTTACGTAATCCTTGCGGAAAAGATATATGTGCGAGGCGTATTCCGCCATAGATTCCGACCAGGACTGAAGCTCGCGGTTGTCTATATACAGTCCCTTTTGCATCATTTTCAGTATGCAGTTCCTGTTTTCCAGAGCCTTTTTATAATCGGAATAATACTTAATGTAGGGAGCATAGCAGGCAGAGGCTGCCACGTTAAGAAAGCCTCGTCTCTCCTCAGGTCCGTCCTTTACAAGTCCCAGATCATCGGGGTAGAACAGCACTGCCTTGAAGCTTCCTATCATTTCGGTCACTTTGCTTATTTTATAGTCGTTCTTTTTACGCAGACGCTCCCTGCCGAACATGGCGTATTCAAGGGTCTCTTTTCCAACGTCTGATTCATACTCCGCAAAAATGCGGAAGCCCTCACAGCCGAAACGGATAAGCTCCTTGTCCTCGCGTCCTCTGAAGGATTTGCCGCGGGAAAAATAGTATATTCCCTCGACCACGTTGGTTTTTCCCTGAGCGTTCTTGCCGTACAAAAGATTGACTCCGGGGGAGAATTCAATATCGCATTTTTCAATATTGCGAAAATTCTCTGCCCTGAACCTTTTTATAATCATTTCTGCTCGTTCATCCTTACGGGAAGGATCATATAGAAGTACTTGAAGCTGTCGTCCTCCTCCACAGGCTCAATGGTGATAGCCTGTGTTGCGCTCTTAAGAGTGATTTTGATGTTCTCACCCTCGGCAACCTTAACCGAATTAATGAGATAACGGCAGTTGAAGCCGATCTCAATATCCCGTCCCTCGTGCACGCACTCCATCTCGTCAGAAACACGTCCGTTTACCGATGCAGAGGTGATAGAGATAAACTGATCGTCGGTGGTAAGCTTAACGTAGCTTCTCGTGCTGCCCTTGATCTTCTCGTCGGCAACGATATTTGCTCTCTCGAGACCGTCGAGAAATCTCTCTCTGTCAACGGTGACGAAAATATCGTTGTCCTTGGGAATAATTCTGTTATAGTCAATGTACTCACTGTCTATTGTTCTGGTGAAGAAAATGCTGTCACCCTTCTTGATGATAGCGTGCTTTCTGGAGATGTAGAACTCAACCGCCTCATCCTCTCCGTCAGCAAGGTTTTTGGAAAGCTCGCTGAGCGCGTGTCCGGGAATTATGAAGGAGAAATTTACGTCATTTGCCGCAAAGAGAGAGGTAATATCGCACTTTACAGAGCAGCGGGAAAGGGTATAGCTGTCGCAGGAAACTACCTCAAGATTGCCCTCGGTCACCTTGAAAAATGCGCCGCAGAGCATAGGTCTGTTGTCTGCCTCGGCAATAGAGTGCGCTACCTTTCCTATCATAAGACGGATCTTGTCGGAGGAGATAGTAAAGCCTCTATCACCGCTGAGCTCGGGCAGATTAGGAAACTCCTCGCCCTTCATAGCGAACATAGAGAAGGACGCCTTGCCGCTGGAAACGGTACAGTTAAGCTTATCGTTTACCTCAATGGTCACCTCGTCCTCGGGCATTACGCGCACGGTCTGGTACAGACGCTGCGCATTAATTATAAATTTGCCGTCTCTCTCGATGGAGATGGCATCAAGGGTAGATCTTACGCCCTTGGTCATATCGTATGTAGATATTCTGATTTTTCCATCCTCGAGCGTTTCGATAAGAACACCCTCGATAGCGGTAATTGTCCCCTTATTGGAAACCGTTCCCATAGCGGGAGTCAGTTTATTGATAAAAGTCGATTTTGAAACGGTGAACTTCATATTGTTTCCTTTCTCCTCGTCCAAAGGGCGAGGCATAGAGTGAATGTTTTTATATTATTGGTAGGTGTGGTTGTAGTAGGGAGTGTGGAAATTGTGGGTTTTTCAAAAAAGCCTTGATGCCCTTAGTTTTTTCGTCCGTTTTTTCTCAACATTGAATATAGAATAACTCGTTTTCGAAAAATGGTGTAATTTACGACATATTTTTCCACATAAGGTTAATAGCTTTTCAACATTATTAACTACACATTTTCACATTTTTCTGTAAGCCCTATACGCCGCGGATTTCCTTAATGAGAAGATTTATCTCGCTCTCGTAGTTCTTTACAGTTCTTATATTAAGCTCGATCTTGTTTATAGAGGAGATGATGGTGGAGTGATCTCTGCCGAACACCTTACCTATCTCCTTAAGCGAAAGATCGGTCAGCTTTCTTATAATATAAATGGAAATATGGCGGGCACCTGCGATGGAGTCGGTCTTTTTCTTCGACTTGATATCTTCGACTGATACACCGTACTTTTTAGATACGTGGATAAGGATCTTTTCAACCATAGCGTCGTTGGGAATATTTCCCGGATCGACTATAGAGATGATGTTGTCGATAGACTCCTTCGTTATCTCCGAGCCTGTGAAGGAGTGAATAGCGTACAGCTTCTTAAGTATACCCTCGATCTGTCTTATGTTGTTGTTAAGCCGCTCGGCAATGTAGTCTATCAAGGATGGGGGAATGGTAAGTCCCATATCCTCCGACTTTTTCTTTATGATCGCAATCCTAAGCTCGAATGATGGAGGCTGAATATCCGCGATAAGTCCCCACTCGAATCTTGTGCGAAGCCTATCCATAAGGGGATTGATCTCCTTGGGGGGGCGGTCGGAGGTGAGGATTATCAGCTTTTCCGCCTCGTAGAGCGCCGAGAAGGTGTGGAAGAACTCCTCCTGTGTCGACTCCTTACCTGCGATAAACTGAATATCGTCTATCATAAGCACGTCGGCAGAGCGATATTTTTCCTTGAACTCGGCCGTAGAGTGATTTGCGATAGCCTCGATAAGCTCGTTGATAAAGGTCTCGCTCTTTTTATATACGATCTTGATGTCGGGATTTTTCTTCTTCATATGGTTCATAATAGCATAAAGAAGATGCGTCTTTCCAAGTCCCGAGTGTCCGTAGAGGAAGAGGGGATTACAGTCCTCTGACATACCGTTTGCTACCGCGTAGCAGACAGCCTTTGCAAACTTGTTGGACTCTCCCTCGATGAAGTTGTCGAAGGTGTATTCGTCAAGCAGAGATCTCTTGTCGGTGGATGCTGTGTTCAGTATCTCCTCGATCTTCTTCTCCTTGCGCTCGCTCTTTTCAAGCGACTCCTTCTCGAAGTACTTATTCATATCCTCGGTGGGGGCGCTGACTCCTGCGCTGAAGCCCTGGTCCTCGTCAAGAGAATATATTTCTATTTCTACAGGGAAGCCGATCACGTCGGTCAGGGCTTCCTTTATAAGCGATATGTACCTGGTGGAGAGTATCTGCCTTCTCAGCTTGGTCGGGGTGGAGAACACCGCGCGGCTTTCGTCGAGAGAGGTGAGATTAAAATCTCCGAACCAGAGGTCGAACGAGGATTGCGGAGAGCCGATTCTGGCTCTTAGCTCTTCCTTTAATGCGATAGATATTTCCAAAAGCTCGTTCATCTTGATTTCCTTTCTGTCTTTTTCCGTCATTTATATATAACATTACGATATATTATAACATATATATAGAAAAAAATCAAGATAAACTGTAAAAAAATCTTTACAAATCGGAATAGTGGATTTTTAAAGAATAGTTTACATTCTTTTTGACTTTGTTTTAAATAAAACAGAGGCGAAAAGACCGCAGAGCAGGGCGGCTGTAATACCTGCCGATGAGGCTGTCAAGCCGCCCGTAAGCGCGCCGAGAAGTCCCTCCTTTTCCACCGCCTCGCGCACGCCGTTTGCTATATTTGCACCGAAGCCGATGAGAGGGACGGTCACGCCTGCGCCGAACATCTCCTTCATTGGATCAAATGCTCCGACCGCATAAATAAGCACTCCCATCGACACGTAAAGCACGAGAATTCTCGCAGGCGTTAGCTTGGTAAGGTCGATTAGTAGCTGGGCGATAACGCAGATAATTCCGCCCGAGATAAAGGTTAAAAACAGCTGATATGGAATACTCATTTTACTCACTTCCTTTCATATTTTCGATGCGGATAAGGGGTGCGATACCGTATATATTTTCGCCCTGAAGCAGACTTGACGGACTCATCAGCGCACCCGTGGACATAAATAGAATATTGCGAAGCGTGCCCTCCCTCAGCATAGGCAAAAAGTGGCAGGCAAGCACCGACGCTGACGTTCCGCAGCCCGATGCTCCGCTATGCGCGTCCTGATTTTTGAAATCGTAAAGAAGCAGACCGCAGTCGGTGTGTATCCTATCTGCGCCGGGTATATTTTTTGCAAGCAGCTCCCTTAAAATATCCGAGCCAACCTTTCCGAGATCTCCCGTCACTATGCAGTCGAAATTTCTGACTTCCTCGCCCGATTCCTCAAAATAGGCTTGAAGGCTGTCAAAGGCGGCAAATGCCATAGCTCCACCCATATTTGCGCCGTCGGAGGTAGAGCCGTCAACTATTCGCCCGGGCATATATTCGGTTATCTGCACCTCACCCTCGCCCCGCTCAAGAATAAATGCGCCTGCTGCGGTGGAGGTCCACTGTGCTGTGGGTGCGCGCTGACCGCCGTATTCTATGGGAGTTCTGAACTGTCTTTCAGCGGCAGAATTGTGCGAGGTGGTGACCGCCGCGCCTCTTGTCATATACTCCGAGGAATCAATGAAAGAACAAAGGGTCATAAGCGATTCTGTGCAGGTGGAGCAGGCGCCGTAAACTCCTAAAAATGGAATTCCAAAGCTTGACAGACCCGTTGACGAGGCAACGCACTGATTCTGCAGATCTCCCGCCACCAGAAGCTCAATTTTATCGTGGGAAAGTCCTGATTTTGACAGTGCGGTGTTCAGCGCAACTCTGCCCATTTCCGCTTCGGCGATCTCCCACGTGGTTTGTCCAAACTTGTCGGATGTGTCACAAAAGTCAAATTTTTCACCCAGCGGCCCTCGTCTTTCCTCATATCCCCCGACAGCCGCCCAGCTGCCAAAACGTATAGGTGTCTTGAGCCTTGTAATTCTTCTCATATTTTCATTCCCTCCACCAAGGTGTAGATATAATATATCACTCCGTAGATGAATCCCGACAGTATTCCGTAGAGGATAACGGGACCTGCCACGGTGTATATTTTTGCTCCCACACCAAGCACGTAGCCCTCGCTTTTTGAGTCCATAGCCTCCGATACTACCGCGTTAGAAAAGCCTGTGACCGGCACGAGCGTACCCGCTCCCGCGTGCCTTGCAATTTTATCGAAAATACCGAGAGCTGTGAGTACTGCCGCAATAAAAATCAGTGTGACGGTGACGAGGATTCCCGCGGTTTTTTCGTCACAACCGAGGTATGAGTAGAGCATAAGCAGCAGCTCTCCTATGACGCAAATAAGCCCGCCAAATAAAAAAGCCAGCAGAGAATTTTTAAATAACGATGACGACGGTGAGTGCTTTTTAATCAGTTCTTTTTTAGTTTTTGAATCCATTTTTACTCCAATATGACAACTATAATTTACATTTTAAACCTAAAAATGAGTATTTTATATCATTATTTGGATTTTGTTAAATTAATATTCATCGAAGAAAAAATATTCAAAAATTGACAAAAAACAACTTTTTTCTATAAAGCATTGATTATTTTGAAAAAATGTGCTAAAATAGTGAAAAAGATTAAAAAAGGAGAAAAGGATATGAGTAACGAATTTGACGAAAAGTCAAAGGAAAATTACGAGTCCCCAGAGGGTGAGGACAATTACGTCTATAAGAAGGTCATCAAGAATAAGCAGAACAGACGTACCTGGTCGGTAGTGTCAATTATCTTTGCAGTTTTGTCGGTCGTTCTCGTTTATTTCTCCTACGTAAGTCTGTGTTTTGGACTTATTTCAGTGGGCTGCGCCGCTATGTCGAGAAAGAATCTCGGCTACTTTGACAAGATTTCTCTCGCAGGTATGATAATAGCTATTTTCGGCGTTGTATTTTCCATCGCGGGCATCATCTTCACCAGCCTGTTTCCGGGTCTCGTTTTCTGATAATTTTCTACATAAGCCGCGGTTTTCTCCGCGGCTTACTCTTTTTTTGACTTAAAAACTTAGTTTTTGCTGAAAATTTACTCGAATTTACTCGATTTACATTATTTAAGGTTAACAAAGAGTTAAAATGTAACCCCGTATACTTGACTTTTGAGTCCAGTTATGTTATTATAGTTAAGATGTATAATTTTAAATATTTTTGTTATTTTTTTATCAAAATATTATACAAATTCAAAACTCGCCGTAGTCACGGCAGAATGGAGAAAAGCGAATGTCTAAATTAGGAAAAATCAAACTTCCTCACAGAAAACATACCGCTGAAATGAAGGACTCAAGAATTCCTACGCCCTCCGTAGTTGTTCTTCCTATGTCCCAGTACATCGGTGCGCCCGCTATTCCGATCGTAAAGGTTGGACAGACGGTCTGTGTTGGAACCAAGGTTGCAGAGGCAGACGGAAAGGTTAGTGCAGCTATCCACTCCCCTGTATCCGGTACCGTTAAGAAGATTGGCGACTTTCTTCTTGCAAACGGTAAGACCTGTCAGGCTATTACTATCGAGTCCGACGGTGCGATGACAATGGATCCCGATATCACTCCCCCCACCGTCACAAGCGCAGAGGAGCTTTGTCAGGCGATCCGCGAGAGCGGTCTTGTAGGTCTTGGAGGCGCAGGCTTCCCCACAGCAAACAAGATTGAGAATGCTATCAGCAAGAACATTGACACTATTATTGTTAACGGCGCCGAGTGTGAGCCTTACATCACTGTTGACAACCGTACTATGCTCGACGGTACAGAGAATGTTGTTAAGGGCGTCAAAATCATTGAGGAGTATATTCCCGGTCCCCAGCAGATCATCATAGCAATCGAGAATAACAAGCCTGCTGCTATTAAGAAGATGACCGAGGCATTTGCAGATAACCCTAAGGTTAAAGTAGTTTCTCTCCCCTCCGAGTATCCTCAGGGTGCAGAGAAGACTCTCGTATATACTCTCCTTGGCAGAGTGATTCCCGACGGAAAGCTTCCCTCTGACGTTGGATGCGTTATGTTTAACGTTACGTCGGTTGCATTCTTTGCTCACTACCTTGAAACAGGTATTCCTTACACTTGGAGAATCCTCACTGTTGACGGCTCTGCGGTTAAGTCCCCCAAGAACGTGACCGCTCCCATCGGTACAAGTCTGCGTGACATACTTACATTCTGCGATGCCGACTTTGATAATCTCGGTAAGGTTCTTTACGGCGGTCCCATGATGGGTATCGCGGCGTACGACCTTGATGCACCTATCTACAAGAACACCAACGCCATTCTCGCTCTTACAAAGGCAGAATCTCTTCCCAAGAAGCAGTATCCCTGTATTCATTGCGGAAAGTGCGTAGCTCATTGTCCTATGGGCCTCAATCCCACCGCCTTCGTTAAGGCTATGAAGATCGAGAGCAAGGACGAGAGAGCAGAGGCTCTTAAGAGTGCAAACGTGCTCAGCTGTATCGATTGCGGCAGCTGCGCTTACGTATGTCCCTCCCGCCGTCCTCTTGTAGAGAACAACAAGCTTGCTAAGAATGACCTGCGCGCGACGCTGGCTTCTAAGAAAAATTAAGGAGGTAAAGTGAAAAATGAATAAGCTTATAGTTTCATCCTCACCTCACATTAAGACGAAGCATGATACTCCCCGCATTATGCTGGATGTTATCATTGCTCTTCTTCCTGCTCTTATCGCAGGTGTAGTTATCTACGGCATCCGCGCTCTGCTCGTTGTAGCAACCTGCGTGGTTTCCTCTGTTGTAGCAGAGTTCCTCTTTAACCTTATTACTAAAAAGGAACAGACCGTATTTGATCTTTCTGCTATCATCACAGGTCTTATCCTCGCTCTTACTCTTCGCGCTGACGCTCCTATCTGGCAGTGCGTTATAGGCTCTGTGTTCGCCATCGTTGTCGTTAAGTGCCTCTTCGGTGGACTTGGCTGCAACTTCGCTAACCCCGCGGCTACGGGTAGAGTATTCCTGCTTATCTGCTTCAGCAGCACTCTTGCAGGCGGCTCTCTTCCCCTTATCACAAGCAATCCCGACCTCGTTGCAGGCGCAACTCCCCTTCCTCAAATTGCTGCAGGCGCTGAGCTTCCCTCTCTCCTTGATATGTTTCTCGGTCTGAGAGGCGGCTCTATCGGTGAGTCCTGTATCCTTGCTCTACTTATCGGCTTCGTTTATCTCGTAGCGCGTAAGGTTATCAACTTCGAGGTTCCTCTTATTATGGTTGCTACCGTATTCGTTCTCTCGCTTATCGTAAGCGGCGACGTAAACGTAGCTCTCTATCAGGTGCTTGCGGGCGGTCTTGTATTCGGCGCTGTATTTATGGCTACCGACTACGTTACCACTCCCATCACTCGTGTTGGTAAAATGATATTCGCATTCGGTTGCGGTCTTATCACCTTCCTTATCAGAATGTACGGAAACTATCCTGAGGGTGTTTCCTTCGCAATTCTCTTTATGAACATTATCTCTCCCTATATTGAACAGTGGACAAAGCCCAGAGCTTTGGGAAAGAGAGGTAACAAATAATGGATATTAAGAAATCTTTAAAGGACGTAGTTGTTCTCGTTGCAATTTGCGTCGTATTTGCTACAATTCTTGCAGCGGTAAATTCTATTACTGCTCCTATTATTGACGAGCAGCTCGCAGGCGCGGCAAATCAGGCGTATGAGGCGGTTATGCCCGACGCTGAGGGCTTTGAGGACGTTGACCTCTCTGCATATTCGCTTCCCGCTACAGTTAAGGAAGCAAAGCGTGAGACCAGTGGTAAGGGCTTTGCTATTAAGCTTGAGACTAAGGGCTATGGCACAGGCATGGTACTTATCGTAGGTGTTGCAACAGACGGTACAGTCACAGGTGCAACCTGCGTTACCTCCACCGAGACAAACGGTGCTGAGAAGACCTACGGTGGAAACTTTGCAGGTAAGGATAAAGACGGCGTTCTTTCCGTTGAGCTTATCGCAGGCTCTACTCTTACTACCAGTGCTTACCGTGGCGCAGTTGTTGATGCTATCAATGCTGCAACCATTCTTGGCGGCGGAAACGCTGATATACGTGACGAGGCACAGATCCTTTCCGATAACCTTAACGCAGCTCTCGGTCTTGAGGGTGCTGAGTTTACAAAGGTGTTTATGGTTGAAGTCGTTGCCGGTGCTGAAAAGGTTTACTCCGAGAACAGCGGCAAGGGCTACGTAGCTCTCGTTGATGGCAAGTACGTTGGTGTTGACGCTGACGGAAATGCTGTTAAGGTAATCGATGCCGAGACCAATGAGGTCACCGAGGGCGTTGACGAGCTTAAGACCACTGCTACCGCTGCAGTTGCTATCGTAACTGCAACCGAGCTTACCGATCTTGACATTTCCGAGTTCGTTAACAGCAGTGACAGAAATATCAAGAAGATATTCAGAAGCATTACTTCAATCAGTAAGACCGGTAGCGGTACCTACGTTATTGTTGCAAACGTTACAGGTTATGCAAGTGATATGATAGTTAAGACTGCCATCAGCGCAGACGGCGTTATCATCAATACAACCTGTGTTTCCTCTAACGAAACTAACGGCGCAGAGAAAACATACGGCGAGAACTTCATCGGTAAGTCCGAGGAGCAGGCGAATGGTGTTGATACCGTTAGCGGTTCTACTATGACCACCGATGCTTATAAGAGAGCTATCGCAAATTCGTTTAGCGCTATTGCTATTATTGAATCATCTACAGAAGGAGGTGCTACTAATGAATAAGAACAGTAAGCTTTGGATCGTACTGAAGGGCATTATTGCAGAGAACCCCGTTCTCGTTCTTGTTCTTGGTACATGTCCCGTTCTTGCAGTTTCTACCAGCATTGTTTCGGCTATCTCTATGGGTATTGCCGCAACTCTGGTTCTTATCTGCTCAAACACACTTATCTCTCTTCTGAGAAAAATTATTCCCGACACGGTTCGTATCCCTTGCTATATCGTTGTAATCGCAGGCTTTGTAACCATTATTCAGATGCTTCTTCAGGCATTCCTGCCTGACATCTACACACTTCTCGGAACCTGGCTTTCTCTTATAGTTGTTAACTGTATCATTCTCGGTAGAGCCGAGATGTACGCGAGAAAGAACGGCCCCCTTGACTCGGCTCTTGACGGTCTTGGTATGGGTATCGGCTTCCTTGTAGCTCTTCTTGCTATGGCTGCTATCAGAGAGATCCTCGGCACAGGTGTTATAAACCTTACCGCTCTCGGTCTGGAGTCTATCACCATTCCCATTCTTTCCGAGTACAACATTCCTCTTCTTACCTCTGCTCCCGGCGGCTTCCTCGTTTACGGTATCCTTATCGCTATCGTAAATATGATCGGCCCCAAGAAGGGTGCGGAGAAGAGAAAGAACTTCTCCTGCGAGGGCTGTCCCTCCGCTTCTATCTGCGGCAGAGTTTCCTGCTCTGAAAACGCTGAGCTTGTTTCTGCAAGCGAAAACAACACTCTCGTAGAGAATAAGACAGAAAAGGAGGAAGCGTAAATGTTAAAGGAATTACTTTATATCGTGTTGGTTGGCGTGTTTGCAAATAACTACGTTCTTCAGCAGACTACGGGTATTTGTCCCTTCCTCGGTGTTTCTAAGAAGATCGACCAGGCGAGCGGTATGGGTATTGCCGTAACCTTCGTTATGCTGGTAGCTACCGCCGTAACCTATCCTATTCAGAAGCACGTTCTTGAACCCTTCAATCTTGAATATCTTCAGACTATCGTTTTCATTCTTGTAATCGCGGCTCTCGTTCAGTTCGTTGAGATCGTACTTAAAAAGTTTATCCCCGCACTCTATAAGTCGCTGGGTGTATATCTTCCACTTATCACAACCAACTGTGCGGTTCTCGGTATCGCTATCGATAACCTCAGCTACGAGTACGTTACCAACTTTGGAACCGCTCTCCTCTCCTCCTTCGGTGTAGGTCTCGGCTTCCTCTTCGCAATGGTACTCTTCGCGGGCGTTCGCTCCAGAATTGAGAACTGTCCCTCTCCCAAGTCGGTACAGGGACTTCCCATTACACTTATTGCAGCCTCCATCGTTTCTCTTGCATTCTACGGATTTGCAGGCGTTATCGACGGTATGCTTGGAATGAATTAAGGAGGTAAGACAATGGAAATTATTACAGCTTTAATTGTTCTTGCAGTAATTGCTCTTGTTTGTGCAATAATTCTCACTATTGCTGCTACCTTCTTTGCAGTTAAGGAAAATGAAAAGGTCGTTGCAGTTCGTGACTGTCTACCCGGCGCAAACTGCGGTGCCTGCGGTTACTCGGGCTGTGACGGATACGCAAAGGCTCTCGGCGAGGGCGAGTGCGACAATCCCAGCCTCTGTATTCCCGGTGGCGCTGAAGTTGCTGCTCAGGTTGGTGAGATCATGGGACTTGCGGCAGGCGACGTTGAGGCAAAGGTTGCTTACGTTGCTTGTAACGGTCACTGCAAGCCCGAGGACAGAAAGTACGTTTACGACGGCGTTCAGTCCTGCAAGGCTGCAAAGCTCAATTATTCGGGCGACACAGCCTGTACCTATGCCTGCCTTGGCTACGGTGACTGCGTAGCGGTTTGTCCCAAGAATGCTATTCACATCAGCCGGGAAAATGGCGTTGCAGAGGTTGATCCCGTTAAGTGTATCGGCTGTAGCCTCTGCGCTAAGACCTGTCCCAACGGCGTTATTCATATGCTCGGCGAGAGCGCACGTGTTGTAGTTAAGTGCTCCAGCCACGATAAGGGCGCAGTTACCAACAAGGTTTGCTCCAACGGTTGTATCGGTTGTATGAAGTGCCAGAAGGCTTGTCCTCACGGCGCTATCAAGGTTGAGAATAATCTTGCGGTAATCGATTATGATAAGTGTACCGGTTGTGGTGCTTGTCACGATGTATGTCCTAAGAAGTGTATTCATCTGGAAAACTTTACCTGCGGAACTCATCTTTAATACTTTTGAATAATTTTGCGAACTGCTTAGGTTTGGGTGGCTCGACGTATGTAAATACGCCTGTCGCCATCCAAACCTCGCATTTCATCAAAATTATCCTAAAATTATAATTTAACTTTACAAAAAAGAAAAAACGGAAAGGAAAAAGCTATGCTTAAGAAGATACTTGAAAACAAAAAGCTGCTTTCAGATATAATTCTTATCGGTGTGCTTCTGATTGTCAGCCTTTCCGTTTTTCTTGTTTGGTACCTTAATGGAACAGATGGTTCTTTTGCCCTCGTCACCGTCGACGGAAAAAAGGTTGGCGAGTATTCGCTTGCCATTGACGGAGTTTATTACATCAACGACGGCACGAACGTTCTTGCTATCGAGGACGGTAAGGCTTATATGAAAGAAGCGAATTGCCCCGGATATCAGGACTGTGTCGAAACGGGTAAGATCTCCCGAGTGGGGGAGACTATCGTCTGCCTTCCCAATAAGGTGGTCGTTGAGATCGTCGGAGAAGGGGATGAGCTGATACAATGAGTAATAACAAAAAGCAGCTTGATACAAAGCGACTTGTCACCCTGTCGGCTCTCATCGCCGTTGCGATGATACTCTCTTATATCGAGTCTTTGATCCCCGCCTTTGTAGCCGTTCCTGGTGTAAAGGTCGGTCTGTCAAACATTGCCACCGTTTTTGCTCTTTATGCGCTCGGTTGGCCCTACGCCATAATCGTCTCGGTGATACGCGTGTTTCTTTCGGCATTGCTGTTCGGCAATACTGTCAGCCTGATTTACAGTCTTTCTGGCGCAGCCCTCGCGCTTCTTTCTATGATCCTGCTGAAAAAGCTTGATAAGCTCTCCCCGGTGGGAATCAGCGTTGTTGGAGGTGTTTGCCACAATATCGGTCAGGTCATTGCTGCCTGTCTGGTTATGGAAACCGCCGCTATATCCTTTTACATTATCCCTCTCACCATTTCGGGCACGATCGCAGGTATAGTGATCGGACTCGTGGCGGGAAATCTTGTGGAAAGGGTAAAAAAGTATATATAATAAGCTCCTTTTTTGGTTAAAATGCGCCATAGGGAGCTTTTTTATTACATTTTATTTATATATTATTTGACAAATAATAGCATCTATGTTAAAATAAAAATGGCGCAATCCCGCCGGTGCGCCCTTTGGCTTTGGCTAAAAACAGGCGGAGAATGAAATAAAAAATGAAACTGAATTACAAAAGAACCATACTTGTGGGCTTTGCGTTCTTCTTGATCAACGCATTCTGGGGTGCCTACGATGCGGTAGTACCGCTTATTCTTACAAACCTCTTTAAGATGCCGCAGGATGTATCGGGATTTATTATGTCCTTTGATAATATTCTTGCTGTGTTTATGCTTCCCATATTCGGTAGCCTCTCCGACAAGGTTTCGACAAAAATGGGTAAGAGAACTCCGTTCATTCTTTTTGGAACTCTCGGTGCTATAATATGCTTTGTTGCGCTTGGATTTATTCAGAATGAAAATCTACTTCCACTCTTTATAATCATCCTTCTTCTTACACTTATTTCTATGGCGACCTTCCGCTCTCCTGCGGTTGCGCTTATGCCTGACGTGACTATAAAGCCTCTTCGTTCTAAGGGAAATGCTATTATCAATCTTATGGGTACTGCGGGCGGCATAATCATACTTGTGTTTGGAATGATTTTTAAGACGGGAACTCCGGGAAAAACCGATTTCCTCCCTTACATTATTGCCGTTTGTGCCGTTATGCTTACAGGTCTTTTGATCTTCCTCTTTACCGTTAAGGAAAACAAGTGGGTTGCCGAGATGGAGGAGGAAAGCAAAAAATACGGCCTTGACGATACCGCAAATGAGTCTGATGTAAGCACAAGACAGCTCTCCAAGGAGGAACGTAAGTCATTGCTGCTTATTCTTGCATCGGTTGCGCTCTGGTATATTGGCTACAATGCGGTCACAAGTAAATATTCCGTATACGCAACCAACGTGCTTGGATTTGATTACAACCTGACACTTATTATTGCTCAGGCCGCAGCGGTCGTAGCGTATATTCCTGTTGGTGTTATCTCCTCGAAGATAGGTAGAAAAAAGAGTATTCTTGCCGGTATAATAATGCTTACCGCTGCTTTCGTTCTCGGTTGCTTCCTTTCCGAGATCGGCATAGAGGCTATTGCATATCCCGTCTTTGCTCTTGCGGGTATTGGCTGGGCTACCATTAACGTAAACTCCTTCCCCATGGTAGTTGAGCTTGCCAAGGGCGGCAACGTTGGCAAATACACGGGATACTACTATACCGCTTCTATGTCTGCTCAGATTATAACTCCTATACTTTCGGGCTTCCTTATTGAGCGCGTGTTCGGCTGGGGTATTTTCTTCCCCTACGCAGCATTCTTTGCAGCCGCTTCCTTTGTGACAATGTTCTTCGTTAAGCACGGCGATGCTAAGGCAGCGAAGCAGGATGCTCTTGAGTCTCTCGGCGCCGCGGATGATTGATAAGAGGATACGCTTATGATATTTATTCCTATCTCCATAGTTATTATCTTCCTTATTTATCTCTTCCTCGTTGCTCCGAAGAATAAAAAGGAAATGAGGGATTTTAAAACCAAGCTTTACGCTCACCGCGGTCTGCATAACGACGAGAGAGCAGAGAACTCTATGTCTGCATTTAAGGCGGCAGTTGACGCGGGCTATGGCATTGAGCTTGATATCCGTCTTTCAAAGGACGGAGAGCTTGTGGTATTCCACGACGACACCCTCGACCGCGTTTGCGGCAGAGAGGGAAAGGTTATTGACTTCACCGCAGAGGAGCTTGCCGACTTTTCGCTTAAGGGTACGTCCGACGGCGTTCCACTTTTCTCCGACGTCCTTGCTCTCGTAGACGGAAAGGTTCCTATTCTTGTAGAGATCAAGGAAAATCCGGGTGACAGCTCGGTGTCCCATGCAGCCTGCGAGATGCTCCGCGGATATAAGGGACCTTATATTATCGAGTCCTTTAACCCCCTGTCTCTTAGGACTGTAAAGAAAAATATGCCTGAGATTCCTCGCGGCATTCTCTCCCACCGTTATTATGAATACGAGCAGCTCAGAAAGCCTCTGTACTTCCTGCTCCAGACTCTGCTTTTCAACTTCCTTTGCCGCCCCGCGTTTATTGCCTATGATCATAGGCACGCGAATTCGATTGCACTCCGCTTCGTCCGCAGTTTCTTCGCCGTGCCAACCCTCGCGTGGACTGTTCGATCGGTTGAGGATGAGCACGAGGCGCGTAAGCGTGGCTTTGACGGTATAATTTTTGAGAATTATTTACCTTAATTTAGTATCATAATCCCATAAATTTATTGCCGCGGTCGAAAAACCGCGGCAATTTTGTTTCTTTTTTAGTTTTAAGGTCATAAAATGGGCGATTTTTGGGAAAAATTTTAGTAAAAACAACAAATTTTAATTAATTTTAATAAATACTCTTGAAATTATAGCGGGAATAGTGTAAAATAGAATAAAGTGAATAGGTATGTTTATCTGCACTTAATCCAGTGAAGGAGAAGCATAGGTGAGTAATAAGACTAATCTTTCATTCTTCAATGCGTACATTCAGCTCGACAAGACCTGCGCCGACCGTCTTGGAATAAAGCAAAACGGACTCTCCACCTATATGAACAAGCTTGTCGATATGAGATTCGCTCCCGGTAGAAGCGAGGTTCTCCCCAGACTTATCAAATACAGAAATTACAGAAATAAGATCGCACACGAGATGAACGCTATGTCTGATGCAGGCGATGTGACAAAGTCGGATATAAGATGGATCCGCAAATTTACGAAATCTGTTGCCAAAAAGAAAGACCCCGTCTCCCGCTACGAGCGCAAGGCTGTTTTCTACTCCATTTTACGCAAGCTTCGCGCAGTCATCATCGGCGCGGTTATTGCCGTTGTAGGCGTAGGCATCTACTACCTGCTTCAATTTCTTCAGATCATCTAATTATAATATAAAAAAGCACCTGCATCACGCAGGTGTTTTTTTGTGATTATCGTAAAAAAAGCGAGCTTTATGCTCGCTTTTTATATTCTTACGTCAAAGCGGTGCTTGCAGCAGGGGCAGACAACGGTGTGCTTGCCCTTATGCCTCGGCAGTCGCAGATTGTTTTTGCAGGACGGACATTTTTTGTATACGTGGGTTTTTCTGTCACGCATTTTGCATTTCTGAAGATTAAAAAACTTCCTCGGCTTTTCGGTAAGCTTGATAAATTTCTCGTTTTCCTGCTGTCTTTTGTAAATATTTTTTGACATTACGCGAAAAATCGCGTATATAAACAGGGCGGATTCTATGAGCGAGATAATTATTGAGCTGACAAAAAGATTGATTACAATAAGAATAAAGCAGATTGCGAGCAGAAAATAATATAGCCTATCTATACCGTACCTGCCTGCCATAAAGGTGGCAACACGCTCTCTGAAGGAGGGGCGTCGGTTGTAATTTCCCATATTTTTCTCCTGGTCTGTGATGTGATTTATTTGCTTTTAAATTATACACAATATATGCGTCGGTGTCAACACGCGCCTGCCATTGTTTACAACACTTCAGGTAAAAGTTAACAGTTTATTTAATCTTCCGCCGCGTACTTTGCACGCCACCTTGGAATAAGGCTGAGGATAATGCAGGCGAGACAGAGCAGAACGATAGATACGAAAATAAGGATCGCGCAGTTCATAAAGAAGTCCTGGGGAAGAATACGGATGATCTCGTCCTCGTACCAGTTGAACAGCCAGTTGTCCTTACCGGGGAAGAAGATTTTGTGGAATACGGTAAACGCCGCGTTGAAATCTATTGCCACAAGGCCGCCGATAATCGCAAATGCGCCCAGCAGATACGCGCCCGAGCAGAATGCGATATTCATTCCAAAGGGACGCCATAATTCAAATATGCCCCGTTTGTTAAGTATCAGCAGCACCGCCACTCCAAAGAGGGAGATTATAAGCGCGCTGATATTCAGGTCGAATAGCCCCTTGCAGTCCACAAAGTGAGATTTACCCGACTCGGAGTACTTGAATATACCCGTCTTGAACTCGCATCCCGGTACGGTAAGGTAATCGAGCAGCTCGTTGTATGCTACTATTATATCCTCTCTATCCGCGCCCGAGTATGTAGGAATGTCAAGCAGATCTACCTGCAGGTAGTAAAACGGTCTTACGTATATGGGCAGACCGATGGAAACCGTAATTATCAGTATGGCTATAAAGAAGCCGAGAAGTCCTGTAAGAATCTTGTTTTTCATAAAAAATCCTCTCAATAAGTGTAAGAGTATTTTACCATATATTTGAGCCGATGTCAACAAAAAAGGGCGGTATTCCCGCCCTTTCGATTTTATTTTGTACTTATTCCTTTGCTTTGATGATCTTTACGGGCTTTATTGCCTTGATCTTTATCATCGGGAATACCATTGAGATGGTTGACAGGAACAGAATGAGAATACAGTTATTCGTCGCGATGACGGGCGAATAGGTAAGGAAATCAAGATCGAGGATTATCCAGTTAGGCACGATGGTTCTAAGTGATTCGATAAGCACGTCGTTTGCCTCATCGATAAAGAAGTAATATCCGAGGGTGGACATCAGGCAGGTCAGCATAAATATCAGCGCAATCTGCAATCCGAATACAGTCACTATGGTTCTGTTCTTAGTACCGATTGCCTTGAGAATACCGATTTCGTGCATCTTATCGTTGATAACCTTGGATGAGAAGTTCATAAGAATGAAGATAACACCGATGTAGAGGAATATTGCAATAAGCTCGAAGATAGGAACGAAGACCTCTACGGCCCTCGTCATAGACTCAATACCGCTGATCATTGAGCTTTGGTGGCTGTAGTTTTTTTCGTCGGCAGAAATAATTACCTCGCCAAGTCCATCCGTTCCGTTAAGATAAAAGGCGTAGATGAAAACGGTATCCTTATAGAACTCTGTGAACAGGTCGGGAGATACAACGGTAGATCCCGTGGTTAATCCACCGATATAAACGTTTTCGGTAAACAGGGGATTCTTGTTATCCACGTCATAGCTCATATGGTGAGAAAGCTCTGCGGGGTGAGGAACGAACTCATTAATAGTGTTTGCGCTGTAGTTGGTTCCAAAAATTTCGTTGTACATACTGTAGTTTAAAACAACTGTTTTTTCCGTATCGATAATAACACTGTTTGCCACCATGGTATTAATGAGGTCTTTATCCTCATCGTAAAAGGCACAGTAGGAATAGTTGCTTACTGTAATAGTAAAGAATTCGCTTATTCTCGCGCCCTTGGGGATCTCAATGTAGTCTGACAGGTATCTGCTGTTTTGGTTTTCCTTGATCTCGCCTGCACCGGAGAGAGTTTGATCCTTTGCAAAATTCATTTTCTCCTTGCTGATAGGCTCGTATCCCTCAAAGCAGAGGGTAGCATATCCCTTTTTGTACGCGTCATATTCCTCGGACATATTTTTCTCTATAGAGGGTGCATGACACACGCGAATGTACCTTGCGCCATCGGGAATCTCGGGAGCTCTTGCAGTATATCTCCAGAAAGGGGTTTTTTCGGGATTTACTATATCACTGCCGTCGTTGTCGGCAACTATGATGTTCTGGTTCGATGCGTTATAGCTTAGTAATTTATTAAAAACAAGCTTATGATAGTTCACGTACTCGCTGGACTGCGCTGCTATGAAATCCGAGAGGAAGTTTTCGTTCAGTGTGTAGCAATAACCGAGTCTGTCGTAGATGTCGTCAAGGAAATCGCCTGCTGCGGTGTCGTTGAAAAGGGTGTGATCCATAGTCAGCTTGCCTGATGCCACGCGATCAAGCAGAGATTTGTGACGCTCGGTGTAATCTGTGTCGATTATGGCGTTAATAACAACTCTTTCGTTTGGGCGGGATAAGGTACTTACTCCGTTATTTACGATGAAGTCATAGTCCTGTCCCTTAAACGCCTTGTTGGATCTGAGCAGGATATCAGCGACGTAATCGGTGATAATAACACCGATTGGACTGAATTCCGCTTTTTTCGCAAGATATTTTATCTCGCCGAATTTTTCTGCGAGAAAGTCCTCGTCCACCGTCATCGTTCCAAGGGTTTCGCTGATGTAAAGGCTGCTTGAAATAAAGCTTGTTGCCTTGCCTCTGTAGTTATATGCCGACGTAATTGGAACTGTGTAGTTGATAATAGGATAAACGTCACCCTGGTAGCCATCCTTGTAGAAGGCATGCTCGTCATCTTTACCGAGCGCAACGCGATAATTACCCTCAAGTCGCACCTTCGTTTCCTCGTCTATTTCCTTGATAAACATCATAGAGTCGAGGGATTCCTTTTTCATCTCGTTGACTATAACCTTGCCGGAGTCAAAGCTGATAATAGTCTGCGACAGCGACATAATTACAATTATGACCGCTACCATAAAGGAGGATAGAACCAGAGAGAAGGACTGTCGCTTTAGAAATTTACCAGAGAGGGCAAGCTCCTTTTTGAATTTCAGCGACTTATTTTTTATCTTTCGCTTTTCACCTCGCTCTGTGATTTTCGGCGTTGGCAAAAATTTGTCAGTTCGCCTGAGGAGAAGGGCGTTTTTGTTGCAGTTTCTGTTAATGAGCTTTATATCACTGTCGCTTAGGGGAGAGCCTGCAGGGTAGAGAAGAACTCCGTTGTAAAGCTGTACCTCTCTGGCAAAGTCGGGGTTTCTGATCTCGTCTCGGATGACCTGACCGTGACTAAGCTCGACAATTCTGTCTGCATAAGTTTCCGCATCGTTTACATTGTGAGAAACTATTAGGATAAGGCACTCGTGCGCCAGCTCCTGCAGAAGCTTAATGATCGCCCCTGCTGTGTGGGTATCAAGGTTTCCTGTAGGCTCGTCCGCAAGGATTATGCGGGGATCCTTGACGATAGCTCTCGCGATAGCAACTCGCTGCTGCTCACCACCTGAAAGCTCGGATGGATATCTGTCCTCATAACCCGAAAGACCTACTCGCTCAAGAGCAGCCTTGACCTTGTTTTTGTTGTCGATCCTGCGCAGATCTAAGGCGAGAATAATGTTCTCATACACCGTCAACTCGTCTATAAGGTGATAATCCTGAAAAATAAAGCCGATGTGTGTGTTGCGGTAATTACAGAAATCTTTCTCCTTAAAATCCGCCAGGTTGTTGCCGTCAACCTCAATAGTGCCGCTTGTAATATTATCCAATCCACCTATAAGGTTAAGCAGTGTAGACTTACCGCTACCGCTTTTACCGAGGACGAAAACAAGCCCTGTATCAGGCAGGGAAAGGTTAATATTTTTCAGCGCGTGGGATTTTCCGCGCTTCTTAGATTTATAAATCTTGTTCAGCGAGGTTATGTTGATCATTTTTATTCCTTAATATTTCTTAATATTTACTTATATTTTATCATAGCAAATATGATAAAGTCAATGGATTTATTAAAAATTATTAAGAAATATTAAGAAAAAGGACGAAGTTGATCCGTCCTTTTGTTTTGTGTTAATTATTCCTTTGCTTTTATAATCTTTACAGGCTTTATCGCCTTGATCTTTATCATCGGAAAAATGAGCGAAACAAAGGCGAGCGCAAAGATAAGAATACAGTTCATCAGTGCGATAAAGGGTTCAAAGTCAAGGAACTGAAGCTCAAGCATTGGCCAGGATGGAGAAAGTCGTTTTACTGACTCAATCAGTATATCGTTAGCCACGTCAATGAACAGGTAATATCCAAGCGTTGAAAGTCCACAGGTCAATAGAGCAATAAGCATAACCTGAAGTCCAAAAACAACTCCAATGGAAGAATTCTTCGTTCCAAGTGCCTTCAGTATTCCTATTTCGTGCATCTTATCACCAATCATTTTGGATGCAAAGTTCATAAGTATGAAGATAACGCCGATATAGAGGAATATGGAAATAAACTCAAATATAGGAATAAAGACCTCAACTGCCGTAGTCATAGAATGAATTCCGTCCACAACCCCTATGCGTTGCTTGAAGTTTAGTCTTTCTGCCACGTCAAAGCAGGCATCAATGGTCTCGTTGCCTTCAAACAGAAGGCCCGTGGTATAGAAATAATCTTTTGCAAAGGCATCGTAGACAGCATCTCCCGTTATCATTGTTCCTGCTAACTTATTTACACCTTTAGCAAATAAGCCTACGATCTTAACATCCATAGAGAAAAGTATGCTTTCCTCCTCGGGAGCAAAATGTTTATAGTGTTTAATATTTACAGTATGTGGAACAAAATCGTCTATATTGCTTGAAGTGTATTCCGTGTCGAATATTTTGTTATATTTTTCAAGATCCATCATGATCTCGTTATCGGCAAGCTCGATGCCGTAAATAGTAGATCTTCTAATTTGAGGGCCGTTATCGGTATAGCTTACACTATCGTTGAATACAAGGGTATAGTGCCATAGCATTTCCCAAGATGGGTTAGTCATTGCATCTTCTTTAAAATTCGGATTAAGCGAATAGCAGAATCCAAGACCAGTGTATACATCTTCGATATATTTTGTATATAGTTCAGTATCCACCAGCTCTGAAAGATTAGTATTGGGATTGTTTTCGTAAGCCTCAAATAACTCCTTATACTTTTCCTTGTATCCTGTTTCAAAGATGCCGTTTACGTAGCCTCTGACGACCAGTCCGTATATCGTGGAATTGCCTCCCCAGCGATATTCACCGATAAGGCTTTCGTAGTCTTTGGCATATTCAACCCTCCCGCACAGAATGATTGCATCTGCAATATAGTCGGGGATAATAACACCTGTTGGATGAAATGCCTCCGCCTTGGCAAGATAGGTAAGCGATCCGTATTTATCTTTAATAAAATCTTCGTCAACTATTATGGTGCCAAGTGACTCAAGAATATATGGGGAATATGAAGCGAAGCAGGTAGTAGATGTTCCTGCTGAAATTGTGCTTTGTGAAATATGGAGATTGTACTTTATTATTTCGTGAATATCCCCTTTAAATCCCGCCTCTCTGAATTCTTCTATTTCGGTTTGATGGATTTCGGGGAAGCAAGAGCTCACGTTGTAAAGCTGTGCGATATGCTCATTTTGCTGCTCTGTAAGTCGTTTGGTCATAAAAATAGCCGATGAATCGTTTTTCTCAAGCTCTGCCTGAATGATTTTTCCACCGTCAAAGTTGACTATGGTCTGCGCAAGGGCCATTATAACCATAATAACCGATACCATAAAGGCGGAAAGGGTAATGGCGATGCTCTTATTCTTTAAGAACTTGCCCGAGAGTGAAAGCTCCTTTGAAAGCGAAAGACGCTTGTTTTCTATTTTGATTTTTGCGCCCTTTTGATTACTTTCGACTGTGGGGATAAATTTATCCGTTTTCTTTATGAATTGAGTTAAATTGTTATTAATGAACTCAATATCCTCATCACTCAAATATGTATCCTTGGGATAAACAAGCTTGTCACCCGCAATCGTCATATGGTCGGCAAACTCAGGGTTTCTTGACTTATCCGAGATGATCTTGCCCTTTGAAAGCTCAATGATTCTGTCGGCGTAGGAATTTGCATCATTTATATTGTGGGAAACGATAAGGATAAGACAGTCCTTTGAAAGCTCTTTAAGAAGCTCAACGATAGCCTTTGCGGTATGGGTGTCAAGATTGCCCGTAGGCTCGTCCGCGAGGATTATGCGTGGATTTTTAACTATTGCTCTTGCAATGGCAACCCTCTGCTGCTCACCTCCCGAAAGCTCGGTGGGGTATCTGTCCTCATAGCCGGCAAGATCAACCTTTTCAAGCGCCGCCTTGACAAGCTCCTTGTCCTCAATGCGCCTTAAATTAAGCGAAAGCAAGATATTCTCATATACCGTCAGCTCGTCTATAAGGTGATAGTCCTGGAAGATAAAGCCGATGTGGGTGTTGCGGTAATTACAGAAGTCCTTTTCCTTGAAAGTAGAAAGATCGTTTCCGTCAACCTCAATAGTACCGCTTGAGATGCTGTCAAGT
>JAZNZI010000042.1:0-2766 GCA_045594865.1 Eubacteriales bacterium
GCCTGCCGCTTATACCGAAGTCCGTACAATTCGCGCGGCAGGCGAATAAACTGCGGCGAGGTGCTTTCTCCGAAAGCCGTTGCTCCAAGGGTCGCAACTCCCAAGCTTTTCTTACGAAAATCTTGCCTCGCCTTGTTTGAATCACGGTAATGCCTTGCGGATAGGGATGAAAGGTAGAAAACGAAAACTTGACAATCAATTTTTGATATGATATTATATAATTAAAAATAGAAAAGTTGATTTTGGTTTAGATAAAAATGAAAAAAGTTATAATAATCGGCTGTCCCGGAGCGGGGAAGACGACCTTTGCAGAAAAGTTGAGCAATGCGACAGGTTTGCCTTTGTATTATCTTGACGCGATATGGCATAGGCCGGACAGGACACATATACCGAGAGAGGAATTTGACACTCGTATGCGTGAGATTTTTACTGAGGACGAGTGGATAATTGACGGTAATTACAGCAGGACGATTGAGATGAGGCTTCGTGAGTGTGATACCGTTTTTCTCTTTGATTTGCCGACCGAGGTTTGCCTTGCGGGAGCGATAGAAAGACTTGGCAAAGGTAGATATGATATGCCTTGGATAGCCACAGAGCTTGACCCGAAATTTGAAAAAGAAATTTTGAAGTTCAGGGAAAGTAAATTGCCAGAAATTTATAATCTGTTAGAAAAACACGGGCAGAATAAGCAAATTGGATTTTTAAATCAAGAAAGGACGCGGATACTTTTATAAATAATAGAGCGCAGAATGATGAACTTATTTGATAGAATAGTTAGCAAAGTAAAAATAGAAAAGGGCTGGTCGGGTGACAAAAAGTATTGCGTCAATGACAAAGAGGGGAGAAAATTCCTACTACGCATCTCACCCATAGATCAGTACGAGCGAAAGAAAAGTGAATTTGACCTAATGAATCAAGTGGCAAAGCTCGGCGTGCCTATGTGTTTTCCTTTAGAATTTGGCATTTGTGATGAAGGCGTTTATTCTATCCAAAGCTGGATCGACGGTGTCGATGTTGAATCCAAAGCGGCGACTTTATCTTGTGATGAGCAATATAGCTACGGTTTTGAGGCGGGACAAATTTTGAAGAAAATTCATAATATTCCCGCTCCCGATGAGATAGAGGATTGGGCAGAGTTTTTTAATCGCAAAATTGACAGAAAGATCAAAGCCTATGCAGAGTGCCCATTAAAATATGATAATGGTCAGCTGTTTATTGATTACATTAATTCCCACAGACATTTATTGACGGATAGACCTCAAACATATCAGCACGGAGATTATCACGTTGGAAATATGATGATTGATACTGATAGAAAACTTTACATAATTGATTTTAACAGAAATGATTTCGGTGATCCGTGGGAGGAGTTTAACCGCATCGTTTGGTGCGCGCAGGCTATGCCTCTGTTTGCAAAAGGGATGATCAACGGCTACTTTGATAATAACGTTTCTTTTGCCTTTTGGGAGCTTCTTGCATTGTATATCAGCAGCAATACATTGTCCTCATTGCCTTGGGCGATTCCTTTTGGTGAGGATGAAATAAATGTAATGGTCAACCAGGCAAATGATATTTTGTCCTGGTATGATAATATGAATGATCCGATACCGAGCTGGTACAAATAAAAAACGGCAGAGATTTCTCTCTGCCGTTTTTTAATATATTCACGAAGCAAGCTCAAGAATGATCCAAAGAATCAGAAAGGCGAAGGCTATGATGCCGAGAGTGGCGAGCATAGGGAGGAACATTGTTTTTACGGTGTTCCAATAGGTCTTTGCCCAGTCCTTTGGCGTGTTGCCGGGACGGTAGCCTCCGATGCCATAAGGGTCGCCCTTGTAGCTCGGCTCGCCGCCGTCAAACTGATTTTTCTTCGGCTTTTCCTCGTCAGAGGGCTTGCCGTAGAGGTTTGACATATCGGCAATAGTTCTTCCGTCGTCGTAATAGACGACCTTTTTCTTTTTCTTCTTATCGCTCATTTTATTGCTCCAAAAATTTTATTTTGCTTCATCCTCCAAAAGATGACAAGCCGCGAAATGTCCTTCCTCATACTCGCGGTATGTGGGAGTCACATACTTACACTTTTCAGTCGCATGAGGACATCTGGTGTGGAACCGACAGCCCGAAGGAGGATTTGCAGGGGAGGGAATATCTCCGCTGAGCACGATTCTGTTCATCTTAACGTCGGGGTTAGGATTGGGAATCGCAGAGAACAGCGCCTTTGTATAGGGATGAATGGGGTTGGAGAATATATCCTCCTTATTACCGAACTCAACCATAGAACCGAGGTACATAACTCCGATCTTATCCGATATAAACTTAACGACCGACAGATCGTGGGAAATGAATATGTAGGTCAGGTTCATAGACTTCTGCAGATCCTTAAGCAGATTGATGATCTGCGCCTGAATGGACACATCAAGTGCAGAAACAGGCTCGTCACAGATAACCAACTTAGGATTTACGGAAAGCGCTCTCGCGATACAGATTCTCTGACGCTGACCGCCCGAGAACTCGTGAGGATAACGCTCAAAGTAGTAGTCACGCAGACCGCACTTGTCCATAAGCTTCAGAACGTAGTCCTTTACCTCATCCTTAGGCACGATGTTATGCACCTGAACGGGCTCGGAGAGAATATCACCGACCGTGCTTCTGGGAGGAAGGGAGGAGTAGGGGTCCTGGAAAATGATCTGCATCTCGGTGCGCAGAGAGCGCATCTGAGAATTCTTATAATCGGTAATATCCTTGCCGTCAAAGATGATCTGACCG
>JAZNZI010000043.1:0-2329 GCA_045594865.1 Eubacteriales bacterium
GATGCTCCCCACCTCTGATCCATCCTTCTATAAGTGGACTCAGTGGATCTTCAAGAAGCTCTATGAGGCAGGCTATGCAAAGCGCATTGAGATGCCTGTAAACTGGTGCGAGGCGCTTGGCACCGTTCTCTCCAACGACGAGGTTATCGACGGCAAGTCCGAGCGCGGTGGATATCCCGTAGAGAAGCGAATGATGATGCAGTGGGTTATCGATCAGCCCGCATTTGCAGAGAAGCTTCTTGAGGGACTCAATGACATAGATTGGCCCGAGTCTACCAAGGAGATCCAGCGCAACTGGATCGGCAAGTCCACCGGCGTTGAGGTTGATTTCAAGCTTGCCTGCGGTGGCGAATTCTCTATTTATACCACCTGTATCGAGACTATATACGGCATTACCTTTATGGTTCTTGCTCCTGACGGCAAGATCACCCAGTCTCTGCTTGACAGAGTAGAGAATAAGGACGAGGTAAACGCGTACATTGCCGAAACTCTTAAAAAGAGCGATATGGACAGAACCGAGCTTAACAAGACCAAGACCGGCTGTCCTCTCAAGGGCATTTATGCCATCAACCCCGTAAACGGCAAGGAGGTTCCCGTGTTTATCGGTGACTTTGTGCTTGCTAATTACGGTACGGGCGCTGTTATGGCTGTTCCCAGCCACGATCAGCGTGACTTTGAGTACGCTATCGCTCATAATATTCCTATGATTCAGGTAATCGAGGGACGCGACGTTTCCGAGTGCGCCTTTGAGAAGCAGGATTATCTTGGTAAGGGCTGTAAGCTTATCAATTCCGAGGAATTCAGCGGTATGACCGTTGAGGAGGCAAAGGAGGCTATTACCGCAAAGCTTGAAAAGGCGGGCGTAGCAAGAAGAAAGGTGAACTATCACTTCCGCGAGTGGATATTCGCGCGTCAGCGTTATTGGGGCGAGCCCGTTCCTTGTGTTTATACCGAGGACGGTCAGACCGTGTTCCTTCCCGACGAGGAGCTTCCTCTTATTCTCCCCGAGCTTGAGGACTACAAGGGCAGAAACGGCAAGGCACCCCTTGAGAACGCGACCGAGTGGAAGCAGTATGATAAGAACGGCATCAAGGGTGTCCGCGAGACCTCTACTATGCCCGGCTCGGCTGGCTCCTCCTGGTACTTTATGCGATACATTGACCCTAATAACGACGGTGCGATCTGCGATCCTAAGCTCCTCGAGCATTGGCTTCCCGTTGACCTTTACGTCGGCGGCCCCGAGCACGCGGTAGGACACCTTATGTATTCGAGGATCTGGACCCACTTCCTCCACGATATCGGTGTTTCTCCCGTTAAGGAGCCTTTTAAGAAGCTTGTTCACCAGGGTATGATCCTTGGCGAGAATGGCATCAAGATGGGTAAGAGATTCCCCGAGTTCGTAGTTAATCCCAGCGACATTGTCCGCGACTATGGTGCAGATACTCTTCGCCTTTACGAGATGTTTATGGGTCCCCTTGAGGTTTCCAAGCCCTGGAGCTCCACCGCCGTTGCAGGTGCGAGAAAGTTTATCAACCGCGTTTGGAACTTCTTTACCGAGCCCGCAAACATCACAGAGACAGACGACGGTAGACTTGCCAAGCTCTATCACCAGACCGTAAAGAAGGTGACGGGCGACTTTGAGACTCTCGGCTTCAATACCGCTATCGCGCAGATGATGGTGTTTGTTAACGAGGTTTACAAGAACGGTAGCTGTCCCCGCGAGTTTGCCGAGGGCTTTATCAAGATGCTCTCCTGCATCACTCCCCATGTTGGCGAGGAGATCTGGCAGATCCTCGGTCACGAGGGAACTATTGCTTACGAGTCCTGGCCCGTATACGACGAGGCAAAGTGCATAGATGACGTGATTGAGATGCCTATTCAGATCAACGGCAAGGTGCGTAATGTAATCGCCATCGCCAAGGCGGCAGGCAAGGACGAGATCCTCGCTATCGTTAAGGCAGACGAGAAGATCGCAGCAGCACTTGATGGTAAGACCATCGTTAAGGAGATCGTTGTTCCGGGAAAGATCATTAATATTGTAGTAAAATAATCGAATATTTTGTAATGGGAGAGAGTATTTTGTCAACTCTTAATATTCTCTCCCAATTATTTTATTTTTTATAAAAAAGTTTAAAAAAGGTATTGACAAATTAAGGTTTCTGTGGTAATATATAAAGGCTGAAAACAAATGCGAGTGTAGTTCAATGGTAGAATTCCAGCCTTCCAAGCTGGTCGCGTGGGTTCGATTCCCATCACTCGCTCCAAATGCGCCCTTAGCTCAGTGGATAGAGTGCCCGGCTACGAACCGGTAGGTCGAAGGTTCGAATCC
>JAZNZI010000044.1:0-8628 GCA_045594865.1 Eubacteriales bacterium
AGAAATGATAGCGACAATAATAGTTTTTGCGTTACTACTCATTTCTTGCTCCCCTCCTTAATTAGAAAGTAAGGCTGGACTCGTCAAGGCTTACACTTACAACCGCAGTAGAGTCGAATACTATCTTTATAGTAGCAGTAAGACCGGAAGTGTTCTTTACGACAACGGTTACACCGCAGGTCTCGCCCTCGATAGCACTATAGAAGTAATCGTCGTACATAGTCTCGGAAGAGGTCTCACTGTAGTTAGTGTAAAGACCGCCAACATAAGGAATGTTTACCTTAAGAGTAGAACCGGAAACAGTTGCAGTGAAATCGCTTGCGTAAGTGGTAAGGGGCGTCTTAACTACGCTGGACCAATCTATTGTACCGTCACCGTAATCGCACTGAGAACCTGCCATAATGTTACCGAAAGGTGTAACGGATACGACGGAATAGCTCTTATAGGTAGCACCTACGGAGTTGAAGATATTACCAAGGTTAATATCGAAGTTGTAGGTTTCACTATCGAACATAGAAACAATGTAGTTTCCGCTTGTGTCCTTATCAAGAGTAGAGTTAGTTGCTGTCATAGTGGTAGGAATACCTACGAACTTAACAGTACACTTTGCAGTATGACCGCCATCTCTTGTGGTTACGGTAATTACTGCGTTACCGGGAAGAGCCTTAAAGCATCTTACCTCGCATACACGGGAGCCTGCATAGGTGGGGTTAACTGTAATGTAGGAATTGATATCCGCTGTCTGAGAAGTGGACTCCCAAGCAACAGTCCAATCTACAAGAATGTTACTTGCAGTATTGGGGAAAATGGTAGCAGTAAGCTCCTGAGCTACGTAGGTTTCAGCTACAGTTGCTACACCTGCATCAGCATTTGCCATAAGGCGAGGAGTGGATGCGTGAATCTTCACACGGGACATAGCAGTTGCCTCGGTTTCGGTTACAAACTCTTCTGCCTTGAGAGAGCCTGTAGCTGCCTTACCTTCAAACACCTCTGTCTGAAGGTTATTGATAGCCTGTGTCTGTGCGATATCCATAGCCACCGAAGCGAATACTCCTGCAAAGAGGAGTACTACAGCAACGGCAAGTGCTATGAATCTCTGGTTTTCGTTAAGTTTAATCATTAGTTTTGATACCTCCTTTTAATTACATCTTGATTTTGGATTTGCCCTGATTGTACTGAGCCATGTACTTATCTACAATTCTACGGGACTTGATACCCTTCTTGTAGCCTTCTGCCGCCTTAGAGCGAGCGCCCATACGCTTGGGGATGAGATACGCATCATCCCAACCCTTTGCGAAGCCGATATCATAGGCGTCCATGAGATCGGACTTTCTACGAGACATCTGTCTCGGACCTGAATTCTTTTTTAAGCTGATTTTACTCATACTGAGTACCTCCTTTATTGATTTTAGTTTGTTGTTTCGGCATTATCTGCCTCTCGTGCGTAAACGGCCTTAAGCATTCTTGCAAAGTGATCTGTAATGAGGTCCATACCTGCTTCATTGGGATGGAGACCATCATTAGTATAGTTAGAATACTCATAGCCTTCGATAGCAGCGATATCTACGAGATAACAATCGAAGTATTCTGCTATCTTTCTGATTTCAGCGTTATAGTCATCGAGAAGAGCTGTGTACTTATTAGTACCGTTTGCAGGGAGAGTGAAGATGAAGATCTTGGAATCTGCATATCTCTCGGTCATCTTATGGATCATAATTGCATAAGCCTCTGCAAAGCTTGTAGGTGTGATATATCCGTTTTCTTCGGTATATACGTCGCTAAGCTCCTTAAACTCTCCACAGTTAAGACCTGCGTTGAAATCGTTGATACCAATGTAAACCGCAATTACATCGGGATTTGTACCGGTATTGGAGCCGGTGTTATCGTGGAGCTGAACACATCTGTCGAGATATGCAGCACCGTTGTTATTGAGAACTCGGGAGCCCGACCAAGAGTTGTTTACAAGAACACTCATACCTGTATAGTCTGCGGTCTGCTTCCACCAAGTCTCATTAGCAGAATTTATATCTGCCTTGGGGTAATACACGGCATTGGAGCCGATGGTATTGTTTGTGTTTGTCGCATCATTACTGATACCCGAATAAGTAGAGATACTGTCACCAAGAATGGAGAGAGTCTTACCTTCAAGGTTAACTACGTCTTCGGTGTAGATACCGTAGTAGATACTCTGGCTTGCCTGAAGCTTACCTGCCTTAGCAAGGTCATAAACGAAATCGTTAAGCTTACCGTTTGCATAGCAGCAGATAACAGGGTCATCCGACTTCATAAATGCGAGAGTTTCATCTTCACCTACGTAGATATTAAGGTCGGAAACGTCGATAGTGATCCACTTATTGACGGTAGTGCCGGTAAGCTCTTCCTCGGGAAGATAGATCTGATACTGACGGTATTCGTAAGCTGTTACGTCACCGCCTACCTTGACCGCTTCGGACTTAACTACCCAAAGGGTGAAATACTGATTTGCATCAACTGCAGTTACAGCACCTACGGGTGCATCGATCTTAGTAATCTTCTTACCTGCGAACAGAGTGGTATCCGTATATGCGTAAGGTGCTACCTGCATATTATCTCTAAGGGTGAGATTAGCGATAGGAAAATCTTCCTTAAAGTTAGTACCAAACGTGGGATTATACTCTGTCTCGGGGAATATGATAGGCTCGTCCACGGGATCATCGGGAGTGAAAATGTCCTCAAAGGGATTCTCACCGTCACCGAACCAAGTAACCGCTGCTCCTGCGAGCAGTATTACCAAAAGAATTGATACGACAATGATAATGATATTACCTTTGCTCATTTGATTAAAAAATCCTCCTTTATTTACTTTAGATGTTTTCTACCAGGCTTGTACCCTATTTGAATACAGGCCCGGTTAACGTTAATTAAGCGTTGGCTGCCTTAATAAGCATGCCAAGAATAGCCTTATCAGAAGCTCTCTGAGGCTTAATTGCACATTCGTAGGTCTCGCCGTTCTCATCATAAGAAACAACAGCGAAGGTATTGCCGGAGATAGTCTTGCCGTCCTCGCCCTTGATCTCAAAAGGCTTAACTACAAGCTCTGCCGCCATAGCATTACCGAATACGATGTCGAGAACTGCGTAGCCGCCCTTATCAGGGGGAACAACACCTGCTCTCACATCCCTTCCACGAATAGTGCCCTTGATGAAGTAAGAATAATATGTCTTGCCCTCCATCTCAAAAGTTTCTCTCTCTACGAGAATAGTTGATACGTTCTTTGCCATTTTAATTTTTCCTCTCTTTCTTTTAATAATTGGTTGTTGTTTGTTGATAAAATTACTTTCTCATCTTTTCCTGAGAATAAGCAGTTGCTTCTGCCTTGGATTTTCCCTCGCTTATAGCCTTTTTGTACTTAAAAAGACCTGCGTGGTCGGTCTGTGCCTGCAAATATCCCGAACGGATACCTGCCTCGTAATCGGTCAGCTCTTTACCTTCTTTCGGGCCGCGCTGATGCACCTTTGCCTTACGCTCAGAAGCATAGTTTTTTGCGCGCTTTGAGGGGATCGCCCATCTGCGCTGATTGTACTTGTTGCCTCCTGCGGCTGTCTTTGTTGCCATAATAATCCTCCTATAATTTGTAGATTTTGTTTGCCCCAATGGGCTATTCAGTTGTTTTCGTAACCGTAACACTCCTTGAAACTCTGTTCCCGGCGATTGTGCTATGGAAGGTGGCCACCTTAGCTTGCAAGCTCCAAGCGCCATAATCGTAAATCGGTAGCTGTCGATTACGCTTTCATTTTAAGGCATTTGTCGCGCAAAAACCAGAAAATCAATCCCAACGCAATCAAAAGTAAACTTGCAGAATCTATCTGTTTGCCCAAACTTTACCCCAAATGAAACCAAAGTGTTTTTTGAAGCCGCACCCGTCTTTTTTACTCTCGGTACTCTCTGATATAGCCCGACGAGGGAAGCCGTTTACCGTCTATCTGCTCACGCTTGCCGAAAAGTTCCTCGTACTCTGCGTTACGTGCCGGTGTTCTTTTGTAGAATGTATCTCGGCTTATAACTGCATTGTTTTCTTCCTCGCTGCAAAGAACGGAAAGCCTTTGCCTGACGATAAAGTGGAGAGTACGGTAAACGTTCGTAGCGTTCAGCATAAAATCCGGCGTCTGCTTCATTTTCTTTCGTCCTCGCTCTTAAAGTAAGATTGAAGGAAAAGCAGGAGCTTTTTGTGTTGCATCTGGATATATTCAGGGGTATATCCAAGCTCGATTGACAAGCCCTCCTGCGTGTAGTTTTTTACGTACAGGCAGATATAGAGGTCATAGAGCCTCGGCGGTGCGTTCTGAACGGCGGTGTTGTATTTCTTCACCGTATCAAAAACCTTGTTAAGACCGATGCCGCCGATAGCAGAGTCGAAAATCTCCTTGCGTGCGTAGTAGTAGCGGATCTCCTTCAAATCTTCTCGAATTTTGTTAAGTGGTAACATCTTCGTACCTCCTGAAAAAGTGTAAGACGGGTGCGCCTTCACCTATAAGCCACGAGAATGGCGTTTTGAGGGGGTATTTTTCAAAAATTCTTTTGGACTTTTTTCACAGCCGCCCGATAATGCTCTCTGACGGTATCCCAATTCACGCCTAAAAGTCGTCCTACCTCGTGAAAGGAAAGCCCGTCCACAGCTACGAGCCAAAGGATTTTATACTGCTTGTCCGTAAGACTTGCCATAGCGTTATGTAACCGTTTTTCTTCCTCAGAGCGTATGAGCTTGTCCGACGGACTTTCTTCCGGGGAAACAAAATCCAAGCCTTTTTCGGTGATACTTTCGTATGAAATATGCCGTCTGCTTTCCTTGCGCGTAAGGTTTTGCGCCTCGTGTTCTTCAAGTATATAAAGGTGGCGGATTTCTTCGTCACAATGAGCGAGCGCCGCCGCAGTTTCGTCCTCTACAAAGACCGTAATTTTTTTCATATCACCGTTTTCGGTTATAATATTTGTGCTTAATTTCTTCATTTTAGCCTCCTGATTGATTTCAAAATTTGACATTAAATTTCAAAAATCTTTCAGGTGGCGCACGAATAGGCATAAAGCGATATTTTTCGCCAGAGCATACAAAAAGGCACTTGTTGCACGATACGCTGATATTTGCGTACCATTCAACAAGTGCCTTTCTAAAGCTATTCAGTTTTCTATTATGTAGAGTAGCGGTTAAGCTATAAGATCATAATCACTACTCATTACGAGTAGCGAAGCGCAGTTACTCCAACGCATAATAAAATACCTCCTTGAATTATAAATTCGCGCGGCTCGTCCAAGGTGGTATTCTGGAAGATGACCGCGTAGATGTTTTTCATCTCTTTTCTTTTGAATTTTGTGTATCTATCCTAATATCACAGGATAGATAGTACGGCTTTTGTGGGCAAAAAGCGACGAGTTAGAAAACTCGCCGTACTTGTTGCGTAAAAACATATTATCAATCTTCGGAGCAATTTTCACATATTCCGTTAAGAACAACTTTAATTTGCTTGATTTTTGCACCGCTTGATAATTTGCAAGCCATTTTTATTTCGTTAATATCAGCGTCCATGAGGTCAATTACTCTCCCACACTTTTCACAGACAAAATGTGCATGATCCTCGCAAATTGCATCGTATCTTTCGTGGTTGTCCACGTTCGTGACTCGGATAACCCGTCCGAGCTCTTCCAACTGCTTCAGATTTCGATACACCGTTCCAAGCGAGAGGTTCGGCAATTCGCCCTTCAAATCATTATAAATCATCTCTGCGGAAGGATGTGTCTTCGTGCCACATAGATATTTATATATGCTATTGCGGGTTGCAGAGTTCCGCATTTTCTTTTCCATAGTTATCTGCATATTTTACTCCGTAGTTATATTTTTCTTTATTATAGCATATAATTTGCTCCTTGTCAATAATGGTTCTCATTATTTCGAAGAGAATGCATAAACATTTTACGACAAAAAAGAATGCCTTTATATGAAGCCCCCCTTAGGAGATTACTTCATATAAAGGCTTATTGTTAATATGAACAGAGGAAAAAGTTAATGATTTGTGGAGCTATTTTGAACTATATTTAACATTTTATTTATCATTTAGTTAATTGATATATAGTCAGCTAAATCTGATAAGTCTAACAATTTTTCTGAAAATATGATCTTCCCATTAATAAAAATCTTAGTAGGCGTGATTTTTAAAACAAAATGTTTATTCTTGAAGTTTTTATTGTTTTTTGCTTTATCTATGATATAATATTTTACTGAAAATACACTACCTTTTACATCGATAATTTTATAACGATCTAATATAACTTTACGAACATCTCTGTTGGGCTGTAAGTATATGCATTCATCAACAATTACCTTATTATTGATTGAATTGTTCGAAAGCAAAAATCTCCTATATATTAATAAATAATATGTAAAACTAAATCTACATAATAGCAACATCAACCCGCTTACGGCAATTCCGATTATTGAGAACAAATAATAACCATTACTTGCCATTTCACTAAAAAACAAAGATGAGCAAGATATTATTAACAATACATATGAAACTATTACTACAAACAATCTTTCTTTTCTTTTTATGTCGCGATAAATTATATTGGATTTATTGTTATCATAAAGTTTATTGTTAGTATAGTCAAAATAATATTTTATAAATCCACAAAAACCTTTTTTTATCACAATGATTCCTCCTGATTAAAAATACCATCCATATCTTTCACTTAAGTGTCCGTATCCAAGAGAAACTATACCACCAGAAATAGATCCAGGCAACTTATCTGAAAGCACATTTCCTATCCACTTTGAATCAGTCCTGATAGCTTTTGATAAACCGCCTTTAGCTTTTGCTGCATTGGATCCAATTTTTATCGTTGCTCCCATTGCTCGAAGCTTTCTGTTTGCGGCATTGTTTCCTAATCTATTGCTTAATTTCTTTAATTGGGATGCTTTGATTCCTGAAGCCACTCGGTTTGCTAAAGATGGATACCTTGCATCTATCGCAGGTTATTTTAAGAGAACCGTCCTCGCCTCGCAGTCCGACAATACGGTGTCCGCAATTAGGACAGTAAAGGCTAACGGTCTCATATTTGACGTTTTTCAATCTCTAAACCTCCTTCAAATTCAACTAAGGTTTAGACTAATAGTTATAGTTGGATGGGAAACGTACCTCCTGTAACGTTTTAGTCTTTTTCTAACTATAATTACGATGATCAGGAACGGGGATACCTGACCTCGATAATTCCTACATTATACTTCTATATCCTTGATAATCTTTACTGCAACGCCTTGTATTTGAACGTTGTCAAAATACATATCTTCCATTTTATCATTTTCGGGGTGCAGACGAACCTTTTTTCTCCGTCTATCCATAAAATATCTCTTAAGAGTACACTCGCCGTCGTCAATTAAAGCGACAACGATCTGTCCCTCGTCTGCCGAAGGCTGCTTCTTGATAACTACAAGGTCGCCATCGTTAATATCCGCTTTTATCATACTGTTACCCTTAGCTCTTAAAACAAAGAACTCTCCGGGACCGAGAAAATTTCCCGAAATAGTAAGGTAGCTCTCAATGTTTTCTTCAGCCAGAATGGGAGTACCGCAAGCAATACTACCAACAACAGGCATTGCGGTTAGATTTTTAGGCGTTCTTTTCATTTCCGTTGTCTCTATACCATAATATCCGCCATTCTTGGTAAGAAGTTTTCTGCTTTCCATTTCGGATATATACCTACTAACCGAACTTTTTGCCATTCCAACATGATCTGCAATCTCTTGCATTGACGGTACTACTCCACAGGAGTAATATTTATGATTTATATACTCAATTATTTGTTTTATTATCTCTTCATTTTTATATCTCATATATGTTCTCCTTAACAGAACACTCGTTCTGTTTAGCAATTATATTATACTCTCTTATTCTCAAACTGTCAAGTGGTTTTTCAAAGAAAAAATAAGGTGTCGTAATTTTGCGACACCTTATAACATTTTATATGTTAGCGTAAGTTTTAGATAAAACAAATATACTAACGGCAGTTACTAGCTTTTTGTTCTTCTGTTTTCAAAACCGCTAGTCTTGCGAAAAACATGTCCGCCGTTTTTTGATCACCAAACCAACTTCTATCTACTTCCCTAATCTGATTGAGTCCAATTTTTTGAACCGCTTCAATTGCTGCTTGCTTTTGAGAAATTGATTTTCTGGAAGTTTGGCACATAGCACCATTTATTGTCTCGTAAGATAAAAAAGATTTATTGAAATCCATAAGGGGATATAGTTTACCTAATTTGTTGGTTTTGTTATCAACAGTGAAGCCCCAATTACCCCAATGTCTATCCACATTGCCAATCAGATAATCAATAATGTTCATCATATAGTAGGAGTAGCTATCCTTTTTTAAAACGAACTCCATCTTATCTATATTACGGTTCAGGCAATAAATACCAACATACTCAATAGGCACAATGCCCTTTTCTACAGAAGTAATAATTCTGCATTTCGAAACACGAGTGCCATCAAATTCCGACTGTCTATAAATGACATGTTCAACATCGAAGCAGTCGATAATTCGTGATGCAAGAATTTCGGCATCGACATCTCTTTCATCGCCATCCTTGAGCAAATAGAAATT
>JAZNZI010000045.1:0-12756 GCA_045594865.1 Eubacteriales bacterium
CCTTGGCTCACAGAACGACATGGCTACGATCCGACTTCGAGAAGGTTATCGTAGACGTTCCCGAGGAGTATATGGGCTCGGTAATGGAAAAGCTCGGCTCGAGAAAGGGTACTCTTGACGATATGCAGCTTCACGGCCGCCGTCAGAAGCTCTATTACACCATTCCCACCAGATGTCTGTTCGGTTATCGCTCGGAGCTCTTGACCGACACTCGAGGCGAGGGAATTATCTCCTCTATCTTCGCAGGCTACGAGCCCTTCCGCGGTGAGATCAAGACACGCTTCACATCCTCTCTCGTTGCATCCGAGAAGGGTATCTCCACCACCTACGGACTTTATCAAGCGCAGGACCGCGGTCCTCTGTTCATCGGCCCCGCAACTCCCGTATATGAGGGTATGATCGTTGGTGAGAATCCTAAGCCCGACGACATTGAGGTAAACGTTTGTAAGGAGAAGCACCTTACTGCCGTCCGCTCTACAGGCGCGGACGAGAAGCTTACTCTTATCACTCCCGTTCAGCTTTCTCTTGAGGAGGCTATTGAGTTCATCACCGACGAGGAGCTTATTGAGGTGACTCCCAAGTCCATAAGACTTCGCAAGGTAATCCTTGACACCCCCGCCCGTAAGAGAATTCAGGCGCAGAAGCGTGCGGCTCTTAAAGAACAAAATAAATAAGTTTCCCACAAATCCCTTGATTTTTCAAGGGATTTGTTTGTTTTATTATAATTATTTAATGAAAAAACGCCCATTTTCCTCTTTTTGTTAAACATATATTCCGAGATTTTGAGCAAATTAATACATAGCAAATCTTTGTCTCGGAGAAACAAAAATGATAAATAACAAAAGAATCAGAAAAGCGCTTAGCTTCATTCTAACTATATATACACTCCTCTCTCCCCTATGCCTGAAGGTTGGGGCAGAGGAGTATACTGAGGATGTGGGCGTATACGCCTGTGAGGAATCTGCGCCCGTGCTTGCAGAGGGTGTGGAGGTTGGCTCTCGCTTCTGGGAGCTGTTCTTTGGCAATGACGAAAAGAATACCGAGCCTGTGATGCTTCTGCCCGGCGGAAGTGTTTTCGGTGTAAAAATCAAGCAAAAATACGTGACGGTCACCGATTCCCCGGGTGTTCCCGCGCTGAAAAGCGGTGACATAATTCTTTCTGTCGGCGGCGAGAGCGTCAGAACGGCAAAGGACGTAAAGCGAATAGTGGAAAGGTCTGCGGGAAACAGCCTTACCATACGCGCTATGCATCAGGGCAGTGAGGTTGCCGTTGAGATTAGACCCAGTTTTGAGAACGGTGAATACAAAATAGGTCTTTCGCTCCGTGACGGCGCGGCAGGACTTGGCACAGTAACCTTTATTGATCCGAAAACGGGATTGTTTGGAGGTCTCGGTCACGGAATATGCGATGCAGACAGTGGAGAGATAATATCGATGGAAACGGGCGAGGTTTGTGGAGTTATTCTCGGCGGCATTCATAAGGGCGAGAGCGGAAAGCCGGGCGAGCTTTGCGGCATCCTTACAGATAAGGATATGGGAGATCTTTCGGTCAACTGCGAGTGCGGAGTTTTCGGCATTATGACCGACCTGCCCGACAGCACTCTTGGCGCGCTTCCAATAGGCAGACGTGACGAGGTGACCGAGGGCGAGGCAACCATTATTTCTACTCTAAAAAACGGCAGGACGGCAGAATATAAAATTGAGATTTACGACATTGACCGCGACTCCGACGGATCGAAGTCCTTTCGCATCCGCGTCACCGACGAAACGCTGAAGGCGCTGACGGGTGGCATCGTCCGCGGTATGTCCGGCAGCCCCATTATCCAGAACGGAAAGCTCATTGGCGCAGTGACACACGTTTTAGTAGCCGACCCGACGGAGGGCTACGGAATCTTCATAGAGAATATGCTTAATTATGCAAATTTGATAGAGCTTAAAAATGCCGCATAGTCGTCAGGCGATGTGAAAAAAGCATAAAAGAAACTAAAGAAAAATTGATGTAAATTTTGCTTATATTTATACCGAGCCTAATCAAAAAAACACCTCTGAAACTGACTGAAAAAAACGAAAAAAGTCTGCAAAATCAGCCTGAAAAAACCCGAAAACCTAGTAAAAAAGCCGAGTATTTTCGTAATACTCGGCTTTTTCTGTCAACCAGCTGTTTACAAAAGACGAAAAAACACTTTTTTCAAAAAAATCGAAGAAAAATCGAAAAAAAACGTTAAAATTTCGAAAAAATCAAGCAAAAATTCAAAAAAATCGAAATTTTTTTTGCAATTTCAAAATTTAAAAACGATTTTCAAGCCAAAAACTCACCCATTTCAAACTTTTTGGCGAAATTTTCGTGCTTTTCGAAACTCTTTTTTTGACTTGTAAAGCACAAAAAACGTTTTTTCCCTGCTGTAATCATAGCTTGATACGAAAATTGATGAATGGATAAATAATCGCAAAAAAATGTCATCTTATTTTTTGGTTATTTTCACATCAATTTTTTATATGTAATCAGATGTTAAGCGCGGTTCTGAATTTGCCTAACATAGCTACAATTATATCAGCCTGAGCGCTCTTTCCGTCCTTGAAAATGATGGTGCAACGAATGCCAACAAGCTTTTTGTCGCCGACGGAAACCTCACACTTTTTGTTTTCGTCAACATCAAACGACTGAACATCCTCTCCCGAGAAATAATAATCGGGCTGGTTAGAACCGTAGATTACTCCCTTGCCGTTTTCAAGGCTTACGTATGAGCCCTCCCAAAAATCGCCGTTTCTCACACCGCGGTTTATGTTTCCGCAATATCCGGGAGAGTTAATGCGCTTCATGGTGGTGGCAAAGCCCTTGTTTTCTTCTTTAAATTTTTTGAAGAACTCCTTTATTTTGTCTAAAAATCCCATTTTGTTTCTCCTTTTTTATTTTTTTATTTAATCCTTAATGGGTTTAATCACAACTAACTTTTCCTCGGGGAAAGGCATCTCTATATCATTTTCATAATATACTTGAATAATGTCAATAGATATTTCAAGATCGTCAATAGAGCTGTTCCACAAGTCCTGTGCATCGGTGTTCGCAGGATCTGCATAAAACGAGAGTGTAAAATCCCAAGACTCATCCTTTTCAAGCAGATCATCCGGCGGAGCTATGGTCGAGAAGGGAACATTAATAAAAATATCATCGTCCTGAACCAAGATGCTGCCATTCCTATCCTTTATGTATACGCAAAGGCTTACTCCTTCTATTTTTACACTACCCTCGTTGGTAATCTGCCCGTCAAAAAGCACGTGAATTCGTCTTGAATTGTTTTCTGAATTTATTTTTTCATTGACTTCAATATTTATATTGCCTGGATCGTATATTATCTTATCGACAGTCGATGCTCCTATGCAAATCACCCATGAAATGAGAAATACACCAAGTACAATAATCGGAACGTTGAAAAACTTTATTTTGCCCTCCACGTTGATTTTTTCTATGAGAAATTCACGACAGCCCTCCCACTCAGCCTGCCTTTGATCAGACAGGATAACTCTGAGGGCTTCTAATATAAACTTAAATATGCCGGTAAATCCGATGATTATAGAAATAATCGCCGTCACAAGCAGAGGACCGCCGCTTGCCTCTTCCTTTTCAATAACGTATATAGGTCTTTTTCCTGTAAAGGTGTTTCTTCTTCCTGTGCGGTATTCGTATTTCTTTATCGGGTCTCCGTGATAGTCGTTAACGTCAAAGTTCTTTCGCGTAAGAGAGAAAATGGACATTCCGTAGTTCTTAGAAAAAATTGCTACGCAAAGAAATGCGAATAGCATTGCTATAAATGATACAGTGCCGATAAGCATATATATCATAGAGCTATGTATAGAAAACAGGTATGCAAACTGACATGTAGAAAAGAATACAGCCCATACTGCAAGCTGCGGCACTGCTGTCAACAAAAAAACATAACCAATCGTTTCTAACTTGCTACGCTCAATCATTTTAACCTCACATTTTTGCATCTATAGGCTATTTATAGTCTATATTGTATCATATATAGCCCACTTTGTCAATGGTTTTGGGCTATAATTAGACCAAAAATGACAAAAAGGGGAAGAAAAGTGGATACCTATACAGCAGTAAGAAACAGAATACTTGAATTGCTCGGAGAGCATCGCATGTCCATACACAAGCTTGCTATGGAATCTGCGGTAGCTCCCTCGTCAATCAAAAATATCCTTTATGGAAAGAGTCAAAATCCCGGAATCGTCACTCTGAAAATGCTGTGTGACGGATTTGGGATAACGCTTCCGGAGTTTTTTGATACCGATATCTTCAGAAATCTTGAACAGGAGATAAAATAAAAACAAGGCAACGCCGGCTAATGATTGGCGTTGCCTTTTATATCTTTAGTTTTATCTATTGCGCTTTGCTTTATGAGTTGGCAATAGAGGAACTCTTCGCGGCATTTCCTCGGTTGGATAGTCCTCACCACAGTAGAACAGCTCGCCGAATTTTGACAGCATAATACGTCTGCCGTCGTTTACCGAGATAGCGTAGACGCGGCGGATAGCCGCCTCGGAGAAGGAGAGCGAAAGCCTTATGACACCCTCAAGAAGATTGATGGTCATTCCCGCGTTTCTCGCTGTTCTGATAAGACTTCTCACCTGCTTTTCGGCCAGGGGAAGCTCATCTCCGTACTCAATTTCTATAATTAATTTTTCGTTGTCGTTGGATATATTGATTTCCAGAAATGCTCTGCCGTAGATCTCCGTCAGCAGAGCTTTAAAGAAGTATGCGGTGTACTCCGCCGACACTAGCACGCCTGCGTAGGATGAAACTTGCGCCCGCGCCCTTGCAACGCCGCGGAACCTCTCGTTAATAAATTCTTCGATAGCCTGAGCAAAGCCCTCTGCGGGCAGAACACGCAGCGATGGGTCGAGGGGAACTGCATCCTTTATATTATATTCTTTGACGAATTGCTTTTTATCCATAGCTTATCCTTTGATTGTTTGTGCTTTCATTGTACCAAATTTCTTCTTTAAAATCAAGTGATGCGGCTTTTTTTATTTCAAAAACAAAAAAGTGTTGCATTTGATCTGAGATTGTGATAATATAAAATAAGGAAAACCTCGGCGCATACCGCGCGGAAAGGAAATAAAAATGGAAGAACTTTATTCTGTAAAGCTGGCGAAGGTAATAGGCGAGTTTGCGCTTGAAACGCTCTACCTGCCTGACCTGCCTGAAAATATTGATATAACCTGCAGCCGTGTAAACCGTCCCGGTCTGCAGATAATCGGCTTCTATGACTACTACGAGCAGGCAAGACTGCAGATTATCGGCAAGGTGGAGAATATGTACCTCTCCAAAATGCCCGAGAAGGAAAGATACGAGAAGCTGGATGATTTCTTTAAGACGCAGCCCGCAGGTGTGATCTATACCTCCTCGCTGCCCATAGAGGATAAAATAGTCGCCCTTGCAGAAAAGCATCGCGTTCCTCTGCTTCGCACCACGAAGTCAACGTCCGACTTTATGGCGGCTCTTATAGCATTCCTTAACGTTGAGCTTGGTCCCCGCATTACCCGCCATGGCGTTCTCGTCGAGGTATACGGCGAGGGTATTCTTCTGCTCGGTGATTCGGGAGTAGGTAAGAGTGAGACTGCTATCGAGCTTATTAAGCGCGGTCACCGTCTTATTGCCGACGATGCCGTTGAAATCAAGCGCGTTTCCGCCACCACCCTTGTGGGTAAAGCACCCGAGATCATTCGCCATTACGTAGAGCTGCGCGGTATCGGTATCGTTGACGTGCGCCGTCTCTTCGGTATGGGTTCGGTAAAGGAGAGCCAGAATATCGATCTGATAATCAACCTTGAAACCTGGCAGGATGACAAGATGTACGACCGTCTCGGCCTTGACGATCGCACCACCGACATTCTCGGCATCAGCGTCCCCAGCATAGTTATCCCCGTATCCCCCGGCCGTAACCTCTCGGTAGTAATCGAGGTCGCCGCAATGAACAACCGCCAGAAAAAGATGGGCTTCAACACGGCAGAGGAGTTTAATAAGCGTCTCATGGAATCCATGGGTCTCTCTTAAAGGTCATATTTGGCTCATATCGCAGATTTCTCCCGCTCGCAGTAGCGTTCTACAGCTTCGGGTCGCACTCCACGATCTGATCTCAAATCTGCCTCTTTAAGACGTTTAATTCGGCTGAAAGCGTCGTTCGCAACCAAACTCGGCGTAGGTAACTATGCCCCGCACCTCACGTTCAACGACTTTTCTTCAAATCTACCTCTTTCAGAAAAACGCAGAATTGAATAATATTTATCCCCACCTTCGCATACATTCTATTGAGAATTAAACGAAAGTGGGGAATTTTTATGGAAATAAAAACCGATGTCAGCTATCTTAGGAATACAAAATGCTCGGATGTCTATACCGAGAGCCAGGCGGACTATATCCTGCCCGACTATATGGGCGATATGCGAAAGATACTCTTTACAGACGCCACCCTGCGCCCCTCGGGCAGATTTGCAGGGGGTGACGAGGTGGAGTTCTCGGGCGTGGTTGTCTATAACGTGATATATCTTGACTCCGAGGGCGAGCTTTGTTCTGTGGAGTTCACCTCCGATTACGATTACACTGTAAAATGCTCGGGCGAGAACTATAACGATTCTATCGCCAACACCCGCGTGTCAAATTATGCGGTAAGGCTTATCGGGCCGAGAAAAATATCCGCCAGAGCCTCTCTCGTTGGTAGCGTTCGCCTGTCGGAGAGCTGCTCCGTCGGTGTGACGGGAAATGCCTTTGATGGCGACAGCGCTCCTGAGCTCAGGCGTGGCTCGTTGGGCATAAGAGTCAGCAAGCCCTCCTCGGTCTGCGAGAGGGAGTTTGCCGAGTGCCTTGCAAGGCTTGACGGCGCAATAGCCGACGAGGTCAGCGTCATTTACCCCGCTGCCGAGCTTCTGGTGGAGGATATGCGCGCAGAGGATGATGAGGTCACCGTTCGGGGAAAGATCCGTATGTCCGCGGTCATAAAAAATGCCGACGAGGTGGCATACGGCGCCGAGAAGCAGGTAAGCTTTGAGGAAAAGGTGAATTTTGAGGGCTGCGAGAGTTTTGTCAGTCTGACACCTCAGCTATCTGTCTGCTCGGTCAAGACGAGCGTAAACGCAGATGACAGCGGCTGTGAGGTGGTTCTGTCGGGAATTGCCGAGCTGTGCGTTATTGGAGAGGGAAATCAGCATATCGACGTTATGCTGGACGGATATCTGAAGGAATGTCCCACCGAAAATTCCTACGAGGAGCTTGGATATACCAAGCTTGTGGACTCCACCTCGGTCAAGGGTAGTCATAATGCCGAAATATCCCGCGCGGATGCCGAGGCAGAGGGCGCAAAAGAAATTCTGTTCCTCACCGCAACCCCAAGACTTGAGCGAGTTGAGAGCGAGGAGGGCAGGGTGACACTGCTTGGCGAAATAAGATATAGCGGTGTTGCCACCGATGTGACCGACGATAAATTATCCTATGTCGGAGTGAAATTTTCCTCACCTTTTGCGACAAATGTAAACATAAACTGTCAAAATACCGATAATTTACGCATTGAAGCCGACGTTTCGGCAACTAATTGCTCTGCAACTCTTGACGCAGATAAGCTCTATGCCACCTGTACTCTCGAGAGTCGTGTGGTAGCCCTGGAGGAGAGCAGCTGCACCACTCTTTGCTCAATGACGCGCCGCGACGGCGAGAAATATGAGTCTGCAGGCTCTACCGTCACGGTCTATTATCCCACGGGAGAGGACACCCTTTTCTCTGTAGCAAAGCGCTTCCATTCATCCTGCCTTAAGGTAGCCCGCGACAACGATATATCCGACGCGGTCTTTGCCGCCGACAACCCCTCGGGTAGCCTTGCGGGCATCAAAAAGCTTATTATATATTAACATCCGCATATAAAAAGAGCCTTGAAATCAAGGCTCTTTTTATAATTCTGCATTCTGCATTTATTTTATTCCTGATCCAACCAGTTTTTACCGACCGTCACGTCTACGGTGAGGGGAACCGATAGCTCTGCCGCATTCTCCATTTCGCGCTTTACAAGCTGGCGGCATCTCTCGATCTGCTCGTCAACCACCTCGATTACAAGCTCGTCGTGCACCTGCATAACGATCCTCGCATCAAGTTCCTCGTCTCTTATCGCCTTGTCCACGCGGAGCATAGCCAGCTTCATAATATCCGCCGCCGTACCCTGAATGGGCGCGTTCATCGCAACTCGTCTGCCGAAGGCGCGAAGATTTCCGTTCTGCGCAGTGATTTCGGGAATATATCTGCGCCTGCCAAAACTTGTGGTGGTATATCCGTCCCGCTCGGCATCCTTGACCACCTGATCAAGATATCTGTCGATGTCGGGGTAATTCATTTTATAGCTCTTGATGTACTGTGTCGCCTCAGCAACACTTGTGCCGATATCCTTCGCCAGCGAGAAGCCGCCGATGCCGTACACGATACCGAAATTAACCGCCTTAGCACTCTTTCGCATTTCGCCCGTCACCTGATCCTCGGGAATGCCGAAAACAGCCGCCGCGGTCTTGGTGTGAATATCCTCGCCCGAGATAAAGGACTCGCGCATAGTGTAGTCCCCCGAGATGTGCGCCAGCAGACGAAGCTCTATCTGCGAGTAGTCTGCATCCACAAGCGAGCAGCCCTCCTTGGCAACGAAATACTTACGCATCTGTCTACCCATCTTTGTTCTGATGGGAATATTCTGCAGGTTCGGCTCTGCGCTGGAAAGGCGTCCTGTGGCGGTAAGCGCCTGCTTGAAGTCGGTGTGAATACGACCCTCGCCGTCGATAAGAGTGGGAAGAACTGCGGCGTAAGTATTGCGCAGCTTGGTCACCTGACGGTATTCGAGAATATCGTCAATAATGGGGGCGTAGTGGCGCAGATCCTCCAGCGTCTGATGATCGGTGGAGTAGCCGCTCTTGGTCTTTTTCTTGCAGGGAAGTCCGAGATCCTCAAACAATACCTCGCCAAGCTGCTTTGGAGAATTAAGATTAAATTCTTTGCCCGCAAGCATATGAATCCTGCCTGTCAGTTCGTTCGCAAGACCGTCGAGAGCCTCTGCGTATTCAAGCATACCCTCAGAGTCGATCTTAAAGCCCGCCTCCTCGATTCTTGAAAGCAGATTTACAAGAGGCAACTCAATGTCAAAGAGAACTCTGTCAACTCCGATCTCCGTAGTCCTTGCTCTCATTGCACGCTCAACCTCTGCAAAGAAGGCTTCACAGGGGGCATTCGCCTCGGGAGTCCTGCCGCAAAATTCGCTGACTAGAGTGGTCGCCGTAGGGCTTCCTCCGCCCGGGTTCAGCACGTAGGAGTACATAAGCAGGTCGATGAATTTAATATTTTCGGGGTTGCATCCGCCTTTTCTCAAAGAGTGATAAAGAGCCTTTCCGTCATAGCAAATAACTTCTGCATTTACAAAAATCTCGTTGATATCGGAAAACTCGCCTGCATATGAAAAGTGTCGATTTTCGCTTGAAATGTAAACTATACCGTTCAAAATCTCTATAGAAAAGGGGGATTTTACGTTTTTAACGATAGTTTCGGCGGTTGATTCGGTGTAAAGGCTTTTGGTGTTTTCAAGGGGACTGTCTGCCTCGGTGACGCTATCGTTATCACTCACGGAATTTGCGCTCAGTCCAAATTTTACGATAAGAGAGTTAAGCTCAAGCTCGGTAAATTTTCTGTACAGTCCCGCCCCGTCGATTGGACGGCGCTCAAGGTCGGCAAGGCTCTTGTTAATAGGCGCATCCGTGCAGATCCTTGCCAGATCTTTTGAGAGATATGCATTGTCCTTGTCGCGAATCAGCTTCTCGCGCACACCCTTTGATATGCGCTTGTCATCTATGTTCTCGTAAATGCCGTCAAGGCTGCCGAAATTCTCGATAAGCGTCTGCGCGGTCTTCTTGCCGACACCCGCAACGCCGGGGATGTTGTCCGAGGAGTCGCCCATCAGAGCCTTCATATCAACGAAAGCCGATGAGGGAATACCGTATTCCTCGCGGAATGCCGCCTCGTCCATATTTTTGGTTTCGGCGTTGGTGGCTAAAAGCACGTGTACCTTATCGTCGATAAGCTGAAGTAGGTCACGGTCACCCGAGAGAATATACGCCTCTGTCTCGGGCTGCGTGTGAGCCATCTTTGCCACCGTGCCCTGAATATCGTCCGCCTCGTAGCCTGCAAGCTCGAGAATATGAAGTCCCATAAGCGACAGACATTCCTTTGCATCGGGGAACTGAGAGATAAGATCCTCGGGGGTCGGGTGTCTGCCCGCCTTGTAGCCGTCGTACATCTTATGACGGAAGGTGGGAGCCTTAAGGTCGAATGCCACCGCTGCATAATCGGGCTTGACAGCGCTAAGCTGACGTGATATAATGTTTATCATTCCAAGAACCGCGTGGGTGGTCTTTCCGCTCTTTGTAGTTAAAGGGCGCATACCGTAGTATGCGCGATTTATTATGCTATTGCCGTCTATGACGAGTATTTTCTTCATAATAACCTTTCCTTTTTGTGTTTACTGCTGATTGTCGGCAGTCGTGCTGTCGGGAGTAAAATCGGTTTTCTCCTCAGCCTCGGGAATATCGAAGGTGTAGTTGTCGGTATTCTCTGCATCGTCGTTTTCTACATTATTATTAAACGCGTGCGCGCGAGAGTCCTTGCGTCCGTCCTCCATCTTCTCGCGACGAAGAGCGGCAAGAATGCTGATGCTTTTTGCTGCATCGCATTCGCCCGCGGGGGTAAGCGAGCGGGTCTGAAGCACCTTGGAGCAAATAAAGATAGCCATAGCAAGTGTAAGCACGCTCTCGATAATGCTGTTCGATACAAGGTAGCCGTTTACAGCGTAAACGATAAGCGAGGGAACAGAGGAGTAGGCGCAGAGCAGGATAGCTACAAGGCCTGTCGCCACGTATCCGCGCCACTTTGCGCGTCCGAGGGGAATTCTCGACTCAAAGAGGAAGAAGAGTGCCGCTGAGATATACGCGAACTGATCCACCAGCTTGTTGGGAGAGTTGGTGGGGTGTGTCTGCTTGTCGAAGAAGAGAATTATCGCGTAGATCGCAAGACAGAAAACTATAGACAGGCTGAACGCCGCCTTGTAGAGATGCTGACTGCGCTCGATGAATACAGACAGGAAGAAGGATGCCGCCGAGAGAAAGGCAAGCAGTGCGCAAACGATGGAGAGCGCAGGGAGCGGACCTATGGGATATCTGCCGCCCAGAGAAAGGCTAAAACAGTTAGCACCGAGAAAGACCATCGCTATGCTGACAAGTCCTGCAGGAATATAGGAGCGGGCGTTGTCGCTTCTTGTAATAAGCTCTCTCTCCTTTTCACCGAGGAAAAGATAGGAGGCAAATCCGATCACCCCGAGAGCCACGAGTACATTCGATATGGTGATTGCAACCTTATCGTCAAAGTGCATAGTCAGGCTGTTAAACGAGGTAAATAGCGCGACCGTGCGAAGCGTAATTGCCGCCGCAGCCACGATAAACAGAGGTATAGTGTAAAGGTCGATCCTTTTAAGCTTTTTCATAAAACGGTTTCCTTCATTTAATCATAATCGCGCGCGAGGCGCGTATATATATGTATTTCACTTACTTATTGTACATCAAAAATATGAATAAATTGTAAACAAAAGAGGCAAAAAGAGGATTTTTTTAGGTCAAAAAGGACTTGGATTGCTCCGATATGAGCAATTTTTGTCATTTTTGTGCAAGGTATACAAAAAATAATTAAAAACTTCGTTAATATTTTAAAATATTTTTTTAACTTTTTTTCTCAAAACTCTTGAAATTTTATATATAATAGTGTATAATAACTCTGCTTGATATGCGTTGAAGCGGGAGGTGGCTACTCTTTGAAGTAGGGAATTTCCGTGGAGTATGTCCGATATTTTAACCGGGCGAAGCAAGAGTGTTGGCCTATATGGGCGCACTGCGCACTTTTTTCGGTTCGTCAGTCACTGCGGGATCTGCCGAACTGATTTTATCGGGGATATTTGAAACACCTGAAGCAGTGTAAAACTCGTCGCCTTCTTAAAACGGTGCAAAGCAAAACGTAAAAGGAGGAAAAAACAAAATGGCACAGAACAAGATCAGAGTACGTCTCAAGAGCTACGACTCCACTATCATTGACGCCGCAGCAGCAAAGGTAGTTGACGTTGCAAAGAGAAATGGAAGCAAGGTAAGTGGTCCTATTCCGCTTCCCACCGACAGAGAAGTTGTCACAATTCTCCGTGCGGTTCACAAGTACAAGGACAGCCGTGAGCAGTTCGAAATGAGAACTCACAAGAGACTGATCGACATTATCGAACCCGACCAGAAGACCGTTGAGGCTCTTATGAGCATCGAGCTTCCCGCCGGTGTAGAGATCGAGATCAAGGCTTAATTACTTAAGCAAACAACGGGAGCTTCAAATCCCGAGGAGCGAAAGGCTCCACCCTAAAAGTCACGTTGGCGGATGCCGAGAGGTAAAATCAAAACCGTCAACCAATAACTATGGAGGAAAAAATGAAAAAAGGCATTATCGGCAAGAAGCTGGGTATGACTCAGATCTTCGATGCCAAGGGAAACGTAATACCCGTAACCCTGATTGAAGCAGGTCCTTGCGTGGTAGCACAGAAGAAGACCGTCGAGAACGACGGCTACAATGCTGTACAGCTTGCTTACGCTGACACGAAGTCCAAGCACGTAAACAAGGCACAGCAGGGTCATTTTAAGAAGGCAGGCATC
>JAZNZI010000046.1:0-7097 GCA_045594865.1 Eubacteriales bacterium
CAACCTCAATAGTACCGCTTGAGATGCTGTCAAGTCCGCCTATTAAATTCAGCAGCGTAGACTTACCGCTACCGCTCTTACCAAGCACAAAAACAAGCCCCGCATCGGGCAGGGTGAGGTTTGCGTTCTTCACCGCGTGGCAGGTCTTGCGTTTTTTTGATTTGTATATCTTGTTTAAAGAGGTGATTTTGATCATTTTGACAACCTCGATTTACATTTTATGACCAAAGGGAGAATAATTGCTCCCTTTTTGCTTTTATAAAAGTCTGATTCCTGCTGCTTTGCAGCCGTCGATTGTTTCCTTGTCCCACACACTGGACTGCACCTCGCCGATATGGGCGGAGCCCATCATCAGCATACAAAGTCTTGACTGACCGATACCGCCACCGATCGAGAGAGGCAGCTCACCGGCCAGAAGCTTTTTATGGAAGGGAAGAGAGCGACGGTCGTCACAGCCCCGTTCGGTAAGCTGACGGTCAAGCGATTCCTCGACAACGCGGATACCCATAGAGGATATCTCGAATGCTCTGCCAAGGACCTCGTTATAGAATAAAATATCGCCGTTCAGCGCCCAGTCGTCATAGTCGGGCGCGCGTCCGTCGTGGGGCTTGCCGTTTTTCAGCTTGCCGCCGATCTGCATAAGCAGTACCGTGCCGTGCTTCTTGGTAATGGCATTCTCCCTTTCCTTCGGTGTAAGAGTAGGGTACATATCCTCAAGCTTGGAGGTGGTTATAGCGAACATCTCGCGGTTCAGGTCTATGCTCAGCTCGGGGAAGTCCAGCTTCAAAGCCTCGTTCGTGTCACAGATAACGTTGACGATATTTTGCGCCACCTCTTTAAGATAGTCAAGGTTGCGCTCCTCTCGGGTGATAACCCTTTCCCAGTCCCACTGGTCAACGTAGATGGAGTGAATGTTGTCAAGCTCCTCATCACGTCTTATAGCGTTCATATCGGTGTAGAGACCGTTGCCAACGTAGAAATGATATTCGTGGAGGGCAAGTCGCTTCCATTTTGCTAAGGAATGCACAACCTGCACGCTCTCGCCTACCGCGGGAACGTCAAAGCCGACGGGACGCTCTGTACCGTTAAGATTGTCGTTAAGTCCTGATGCCTCGGTCACGAAAAGGGGCGCGGAAACTCGCTTCAGATTAAGCGCCGCCGCAAGCCGCGCCTGAAAGGTCTGCTTTATAAATGAAATTGCCTTCTGTGTCCTGTAGATGTCCATCGGCGATTTATAGTTCTCGGGAATAAAAAGTCTGCTCATATTATTTCTTGTAATCAATTATTTTCGCGGATTTGATTTCAATGGCGTATGCGTCATCAACAAATCCCATATATCCACCGTAATTAAAAAGATCATTTGCAATGCTGTCCACGACGTCCATTCCCTCAATTACACGACCGAATCCCGCATAGTCTCCGTCAAGAGAATAGGCTGCACTGTCGTCAAGGGTAATGAAAAACTGCGAGGTTGCAGAATTGGGATCGTTGGTTCTTGCCATAGAAATAACACCCCTTATGTGAGTGATGTTATTTTCCACGCCGTTGGAGCTGAACTCTCCTTTAATGGGCGTAAGATTTATTTCTTCATTTTCACCGCCCTGAATAACAAATCCTCTTTGCGCTCTGAAAATAGTTAGACCATTATAGAAATCGCTGTAAACCAAATCAAGAAAGTTTTTGGTTGTAATGGGAGCTTCTTTACCGTCAAGCTCAAGAATAACCTTTCCGTATTTGCCAAAATCCATTTCGACATAGGCTACATCCGGCACGGGACCGCTATCCTTAAGAACAAACTCCTTTGGCTGTGACATAATTACTATAGCGATGATTATTCCGATTATCAACAATAAAGCAGCAGAGATAATAACTATCTTCTGAATCGGGATTTTGGGTGATACCGTTTCCTCTGAAGCTACACCAATATTGTTTTTATAGTTTGAATTTTTGCCTTTTTTGCTCATTTTTTCTTCCTCTTAATTATAAATTTCTTGATATAAATAGCTCTATCGCGGTGTATCCGCTGACACCGCCGTACTTTGAGCCTGCATCCGCCTCTGCAAGCAGGCTTAATATCTCGCTAAGCCTCTCGCTGCCGTATTTCTTGGCGGCTGGTATATATCTTTTAAGCTTGTATTCATTCATATTGAGTATGTCCCTGATCTCCGATACTCCGCGCCCCTCATCGAGCAGATGGGCAATAGCCGTAAGATCGTCAAAGGTTTTAGCAACCATACCCATAATCACCGTGGGCTCAACGCGTCTCAGCTTCATATCCTCAAGGGCGAGATACGCGCCGCGTCTGCTGCGCTCGATTATTGCGTTAGAGAGGGCAAAGGTATCGCACTCGGGTGTAGACGAGGCAACCTCGTTAACGTCATCGGGAGAGACTACCGTTTTTCCGCGTGCGTGAGCAAGTGCGCAGAGCTTATCCACTTCTCCTGCCAGCACGTCCATAGATCTGCCCGAGCGGAAAACGAGAACCTTTACGGTTTCAAGTCCAACCGTGATGCCCTGGGAGTCAAAGTGCTTCTTCAACCAGGCGTAAAGCTGATTTTCGGTGGATTTATCAAAGGACAGAATGCTTATCCTGTCACCAAAACGCTTTACAAAGGGAGATTGCTTTTTCGCAGTGCCGAGATCCACACCGTCCGCATCGGCGGTAAACGCTACTACAGAGTAGGGATGCTCCTCGCACACAGAGATAAGCTCCTCCATATACTCCACGTCACTCTCCTTCATACCTGTAAGGTCGGCGTGGCGCCATTCGATAAGCTTAAAGTCGTTCATCATTGGGGGAGCTTTTACCGCCTCGATAATTGCCGAGAAGTCAACCTCCTCGCCGTCAAAGACTGGGTTGTTAAATATGGCAAACGCCTCGTCACCCGCTATCTTATCGCGCAGAGCTTTAAGGTAATATCTTACCAGATAATCCTCCTCGCCGCAGAAGATGTAAACGCCGCTTATATTATTGTTTTTCAGATTTGATTTGAAAAGGGAGATATCCATATTTTCATCCTTGCCGATTTCTCGGCGCCGCCGATCTTCATATTGTAAAGCAGATCAATTCTGCCGCCCCTCTCATCAAGAGAGAGCCTTACCCGCTTCGCCGTTACCGCGGCGTCGAATTTGTAGGGGGGAACGCAATAAAGCGAGGTGTGACACACTCCCTCCTCAAAAAGAAGCTCGCTTTCAATAGCGCCGCGCCTTTTTACCGTCACAGCGCCGCCCACGCACATTATCTCAGATTCGGCTCTGCCGCCCTCGTTTTCTATGGCATAGGTAAGCGTCGCGCCATCATCGGAATATCTGTAGAAGCCCTCTGCTTCCTCGACACTTCTCTCAACCTCGCCGTCTACAAGTCCTGCGGAATCGAGATTTTCTATGCTTGATTCTATTCTTATTTTTACTTCTGTAATCTTAGTCATCTTTCTTACCTTAAAAGACAAAACGGTAGCCGTGGCTACCGCTGTCAATGATTATCTTAATGCTTTTTTTCTTTGATTATACGCGCTTCTAGGGTTGATAAATTCGCGCCAATCGAAGCTGCCTGCCTCAAGAGCGGTAACGAGAACCTCTGCAGTTGCAATATTGGTCGCAAGAGGAATGTTGTTCACGTCGCAAAGACGGAAGAGATCCTGCTCTGCTTCAGATGGCTCCTTCGCGTGGTCGGTGCTTCTGAAATAGAAGACAAGGTCGATCTCGTTGTAAGAAATTCTCGAATTTATCTGTTCTGTTCCGCCAATAGCGCCGGGCATATAGGTTTCTATCTCAAGACCGGTCGCATCGGAAATATAACTTCCTGTGGTGTGAGTGGCGCAAAGATGGTGACGGCTGAGAATTCCACAGTATGCGATGCAGAACTGTGCCATTAATTCTTTTTTATTGTCGTCTGCGATAATTGCGATTTCCATAGTTCACTCTCCAATCTTACAAAGTTCATTAGAATATATGTAAAAGTTATAAGCAAAGTCATAAAATTCCGAAATTATTATAGCATTATTTACCTGATTTGTCAATAATTATGCAAATATTTTGATATTAATAGTAAAAATAAGTGACAAAAAAACCTATATTTTCTAAGCAAATTGTCGGCGTTAGGTCAAAAAATAATAAAAAAAGCAAAAAAATCATATTTGCGTATTGATAATTTTGAAAAGATGTTGTATAATTGTGCTGTTAAAATTTTATCGGCGAGGAATAAAAACAAAATGAGTGATATAAAGAGAATCGGAGTACTTACCTCCGGCGGCGATGCTCCCGGAATGAATGCAGCTGTCAGAGCGGTCTGCCGTACTGCGCTTACAAGAGGCGTTGAGGTTATGGGTATATTCCGCGGATATTCGGGACTTATTGAGGGGGATATCAGACCTCTTGCGATCAGAGACGTTTCCAACGTGATAAATAAGGGCGGAACTGTTCTTTATTCCGACCGTTGCCCAGAGTTCAAGCGTCCCGAGGTAAGAGCCAAGGGTATTGATAACTGCAAAAAGCTCGGCATTGACGGCATTATCTGCATCGGCGGCGACGGTACCTTCCAGGGCGCAACCAGACTTACCGAGGAGGGCGTTCCCTGCATCGGCATTCCTGCAACCATTGACAACGATATTACCTCTACAGATAATACCATCGGCTTTGATACAGCCATGAACACTGTTATCGAGCTTGTAGATAAGCTTCGCGACACCTGTGAATCTCACGCAAGATGTAACGTTGTTGAGGTTATGGGACGTGGTGCAGGTGATATTGCGCTTAACACCGCTATCGCGTCGGGCGCTACCGCCGTAGTTGTTCCCGAATTTCCTCACAGTGACGATAATATCTGCAAGAGAATCAAGCACGCAAGAGAACTTGGCAAGAGAAACTTCATCGTTATCGTATCCGAGGGCGTTGGTTCGGAGTACGCACCTGCTCTCGCAAAGAAGATTCAGGAAGAAACCGGGGTTGAGACCAAATTTGCCCGTCTTGCTCATATCGTAAGAGGCGGTAATCCCACCCTTAAGGACAGGGTTCTTGCATCTAAAATGGGCGTATATGCCGTTGAGGAGCTTCTCAGAGGCAATTCCAATAAGGTTATCTGCGAGAGAAACGGTGACATCTGCGCCGTAGATATCGCCTACTCCCACGTTATTGACAGAATGTATAAGAACAAGCTTTCGGATGGCGAGCTTGACCAGTTTAGCCCTGAGACCATTCAGCAGATGAAGGATGAGATAGAGGAAAAGAAGAGTGAGCTTCTCGCCCTCTACACCACCGAAAACAAAATCAATCTTTAATAAAACACCGCGTTTTGTAAACCTAAGCTTACAAAACGCGGCATTTTTATTTTAAAACAACTTAATTCTGCATTCTGATTTTATTTTACCCTTGCATCAGCCTATCAAAGCAGGAGTCTGTTGCCTCGGGATCCTCAAGCCGAACACCGAGTATTTTTATAAATCGGGAATAATCATAGTCGTAGGTGGACAGCGGTCTTGCATAAGCATTGTCGGTCTGCGCAGCTACGAGCAGATCCTCTCCGTCAAATCCTACCACCAGTAGCGAGTGATAATAGCCCTCCTCGTTTCTTGCCAGCTGTATCACGTCCCCGATCTCAAGCTCGTCGGAGTTTGCCACTCTGCCAAAGGGACCGACATCAGCATTTTCTATTATAAAATTATAGAAGAAGTCCACTCCCGTCCAGGACGGCGATCGGTCGTCAAGCGATATATAGTACCAGCCAAAGGTGGGCTTGTAGTTCATCTCGCAGCTGCCTGCATAGATACATTGAGATACGAAATTGGTGCAGTTTCCGCCAATCCCTGCAAAATTTCCGAAAAGTGAATTCTGTGAAAAGGCGTATTTTCGCGCATACGCCACGGCGTTTTCTCTGTTATACGGTCTTGTGACTAACATTTTTCCCTCCAAAAGCCTTTTATATATCTATATGCGAGGGGCGAAAAAAGGACTCTGCTGCCTGCAAAGTCCTTTTTGTTTATAGAGTTTCTCTGTCTGCCTTTCTGATCATAATAAGCATCAGTATCATAAAAATTGCAAGATAAAGTGGCATAAGGGAAATGCTTATCAGATTTGCGATAAGTCCAAAAAGCGGAGGCATCAAGGTAGAGCCGAGATATGCAGATGCCATCTGTATTCCGATAATACTCTGCGAACGCTCCTTTCCAAATCTGATGGGCGTGGAATGAATAATACAGGGATAGATAGGCGCGCATCCGAGACCTATGATGATAAATCCCGCTATCGCAATCTCTTTTATAGGAATGGCGGTCAGAATTATTCCCGCAAAGGAAATAAGAGCGCCCAGTCTTATCATTTTGCTATCGCCAAGCCTGTCGGTGATAAAGCCTGCTAAAAATCTGCCTACCGTTATTCCGATGAAGAACAGCGATCCGAGCAGCGCAGCCTCCTCCTTGGATACATGAAAGACTCCCTCAAAATAGCTGCTCGTCCAAAGCATAGCTGTTGCCTCGGCGGCACAGTAGGAGAGAAAGCCTATCAGCACAGGCAGAACGCCCTTTATTTTCACCGCCGCTGAAAGCCCTGTCGGCTTTACCTCTATTTCCCCGCTATCCTTTTGCTTGTTTACCCTCCAGAGAGGGAAGGACAGTAGAACAGCGGCGGCTATTGCCAGCTGAATAAAGGATACCGCGCGGTATCCGTCGTTCCATGCGGTGTGCGACAGGGCAAAGCCCATAATATAAGGGCTGATTATCGTTCCAACGCCCCAGAAGCAGTGAAGCCAGCTCATATGACGGGAGTTGTAGTGCAGGGCAACGTAATTGTTGAGCGCCGCATCAATAGCGCCGGCACCGAAGCCGTAGGGAATCGACCAGAGGCACAAGTGATAAAACTCGCTCGAAAGAGAAAAACCGAAGAGAGCAACTGCCGTGAGAATAATGCTCACAGCGGTGACCGTGCGTGTGCCGAATTTTGCAACTATACGATCGGTAAGCAGGCTTGAAATTATTGTTCCGCCTGAAATTATCATCGAAACAATGCCCATATAGGATATGGGAATATTCATTTCTGCGTATATGGTAGGCCACGCCGCACCAAGCATCGAGTCGGGCAGTCCAAGACTGATAAACGCAAGATAT
>JAZNZI010000047.1:0-4366 GCA_045594865.1 Eubacteriales bacterium
TATTCCAAATAACCCTCTCACCCGCCAAAGCGGGGGCTCTCCCCAAGGGCGAGCCTTATATTAAAAAAGAAAAACCTCCCGCTTGGGAGGTTTTTCGTTATCTATTAATTCTGCATTTTGCATTCTAAATTTTGAATTTAATTAAACCGCTCCGCGTTTTTGTCAACGTCCTCAACAACCGTTTCGCCAAACTGGTCAAGCACCTCGGGGTGATTGAGATAGCGCATAAGCTGCTTGAAGGCGGATGCGTAATAGAAGCCGTCGCAGATACGCTCGTCGGTGACTACCCTGAAGGTGACGAAGTGGTGATTTTCCTTCGTTCCGTCGGGAAGGGTGACCTCCTTTGAGAACATTTTGCCATAGCTTAAGAAGATGGGAAGATGACCGAAGTCATAGAGATGGTGATAAATCGCGTGTATACCAAGCGAGCCCATAGAGGTGATGATCATAGAGCCGTGGAAGGGACTGATCTTCGCAAGAGCCTTGGGCATCTTACCGAAGTAGTCGAGGAATCTGAGGGTTGCGATGGCTCCGCGAAGCACGAGACCGGGCAGCTTTACCAGCTTGCCTACGATGGACTCAAAGTCGCCGTCCTCGTTCTTTGCCTCAATTACGGTCTTCTGAAACTTCTTATACACGTTGTAGATATTATCTCTCGGGTCAAATTCAACCTTGATGCAGGTGTCGGGGGAGTCGAGGGACATATCCTTTTTGATGGTCATAAGACACTCAAGCTTGTTTCTGCTATAGATCTTCTGTCCTGCGATAAAGCGGTGAATACCGGGACGCTCGGACACAACTCTTACGTACGCGGCAAGAATAACGTGGAGCAGCGACATATCGGTGTAGCCCTCCTTCTTCTTCTCGGCAAGGTACATTTCTGCGTTATGAATGTCTATCTCCGCCTCAAACTGATTCTGCGAGTCGGCTCTTACCTTCATAAGATAGGGCATGAGATAGTGCATAGGGGGCAGAGTTCTCAGTCTTCTGCCGTCGTATCTGTCGCCGTAGCGTCTTTTGCGGGGCTTGTATGCGGGTGTATCGTATTCAATTATTCCTTCGTATTTTTCGTTTTTTTCAACCTTATGTACAACCTTTTTCTCGGTTGCGACCTCGGTTTTTTCAATTACGGGTGTGCTCATCTGTAAAATCTCCGTTCGATTTTTTAGGACGGGTTATTTTAACACATTATTCATATTTTGTCAATACAGGGCGACAAACTTTGTCCTTTGTCTATTATTTTTTTAAGGTTGATTTTGGGTATGAGCCGTTTTTTCACATTTTTAACCCGATTTTTCTTGTGGGAATATACTAAATAAAAGCATATTGTTTTATATATAATGCATAAATTGGGTGAAAAAAGTGGCGCATCCGACAAAATTTGTCGTCTATATTTGGGGAAAACGTAAAAATGCCATTGACACCCCCATATTGTTGTGCTAAAATATATACGCAAAATATTTAAGAAAGCAAGGACTATTTAATATGAACAAGTTGAAGGTCGGCATTGTCGGCGCTACCGGTATGGTAGGGCAGAGATTTATAATGCTGCTGAACGATCACCCTTATTTTGAGATAAACGCTCTTGTGGCAAGCCCCAGATCTGCGGGGCAGAAGTACGGCAAGGCTGTGCTTGGCAGATGGAAGATGAGTTCGCCCTGCCCCGAGAGAATACTTAATATGGAGGTTATTTCCTCTGAGGATATCGACAGAGTAAAGGCGCTTTGCGACTTCGTGTTCTGCGCGGTGTCTATGTCAAAGGACGAAACACGCGCCCTTGAGGAGAGATACGCCAGGGCGGAGATCCCCGTTGTTTCAAACAACTCGGCTAACCGCTGGACACCCGACGTACCTATGGTAATTCCCGAGATAAACGACTCTCACCTTGAGGTCATCGCGGCACAGAGAACCCGACTCGGCACAAAGCGCGGATTTATCGCGGTAAAGCCCAACTGCTCTATCCAGTCCTACGTTCCCCTGCTCACCCCCCTTATGAAGTACGGCATCAAGGAGGTCGTTGCCACCACATATCAGGCAATAAGCGGCGCGGGCAAGACCTTTAAGGAGTGGCCCGAGATGGTGGATAACCTTATCCCCTTTATCGGCGGCGAGGAGGAGAAGAGCGAAAAGGAGCCTCTGCGCGTTTGGGGTAAGGTAGTGGACGGCGAGATAGCTCCCGCCACCGAGCCCGTTATTACCACACAGTGCCTCCGCGTTCCCGTCACCGACGGTCACACCGCGGCGGTGTTCGTAAGGTTTGAGAATAAGCCCACCAAGGAGCAGATCCTTGAAGCGTGGAAGAATTACAGCGGAAAGCCCCAGCAGCTCGGTCTGCCCTCTGCGCCCGAGCAGTTCATCACCTACTTTGAGGAGGACAATCGCCCTCAGGCAAGACTTGACCGCGACCTCTACGGAGGTATGGGCGTCAGTGCGGGCAGACTCCGCGAGGATACTCTCTATGATTATAAGTTCGTAGGCCTCTCCCATAACACTCTCAGAGGTGCGGCAGGCGGCGCGGTGCTTATCGCAGAGCTGCTCTATCGCGAGGGATATTTTAATTGAATGCAAAATGCAAAACCTGAGCAGCATTTAATTAGCTCTAACATAGCTTCGCTGCTCGGTGCCTTTTCGCGCTCGCGTTGGAATTTGCGAGCGGTCTGCAAAGCAGACTTCCGAAAACGCTTAATGTATTGCAAGAATTAACTGCAGAATGCAGAATGCAGAATTGAACGAAGCATCGGGTAGCTTCGAAAAAATAAAATAAAGGACGGAAAAGAAAATGAAGGCTTGGAAAATCATTTTGATTTCGCTTGCGGCGATAGTATTGCTCGTCGCTATTATCGGCGGAATCGTAATTGGCAGCATCCTTTATCCCCAACCTCTCGTAAGCGGAGAGGGAGACCGTCGTATAGTATGCGTCGGTGATAGCATCACCTATGCTCAGGGAGTTATGGGCTCGAGAGAAAAGGACAGTTTTACCGCAATTCTCTCTACTCTCGTAGAGGACAGCACCGTCGTGAACTACGGTCTGCCCAACAGAACCCTTCTCTCAACAGGCAATATGCCCTATACGAGCGAGAGCCATTACAAGAAATCTCTTGCCGAGGATGCCGACGTGGTTATTATTATGCTCGGCTCCAACGACTCCAAGGGTATAAACTGGAACGCTGAGAGATTTGCCGAGGAGTACGAGGCTTTGGTTAAGGCCTACATTGAGATGGACTCCGCTCCTACCGTATATGTTATGCGTCCCCCGAGGCTCTATCGTGAGGTGGTTGACGAGGGCGACGGAAACAACGATATCATTAAGGGCGAGATGACCGATATTATCAATTCGGTTGCAGGCAAGCTGGGCATTACCGTTATTGATATCTACAGCGTGACCGACGGTCATCCCGAGTGGTTTGCTGACGGAGCGCACCCCTCTGCAGAGGGCAACAGAGCCATTGCCGAGGAGATCGCAAAGTATCTTAAATAAACAGATTATGCGGCGAGCCTTGTCGGTTCGCCGTTTTTCTTTCGTTGTGACTAAGTCACTAAAAAATGTATTGATTTTTTAAAATCAATGTGTTATAATCTTTTCGTAAGGGCAAAACTTACACTATTAAGAAAAAATATTTTTGATATAAAAGGAGATTTCACAATGAATCTTAAGGGTTCCAAGACAGAACAGAATCTTATGACCGCCTTCGCAGGCGAGTCCCAGGCGAGAAATAAGTACACTTACTTTGCATCCGTTGCAAAGAAGGAGGGCTATGAGCAGATCGCGGCTATCTTCGAGGAGACCGCAAATAACGAGAAGGAGCACGCAAAGCTTTGGTTCAAGGCTCTCGGCGGTCTTGGTGACACCGCGGCAAACCTTCTTGCAGCAGCAGAGGGCGAGAACTACGAGTGGACCGATATGTACGCAACCTTCGCAAAGGAAGCTGAGGAGGAGGGCTTCAAGGCTCTTGCAGCTCAGTTCAGAATGGTAGCAGCTATCGAGAAGACTCACGAGGAGAGATACAGAAAGCTCCTTTCCAACGTTGAGATGCAGCAGGTATTTGAGAAGAGCGAGATGACTATGTGGGAGTGCCGCAACTGCGGACACCTTGTAATGGGTAAGAAGGCTCCCGGCGCGTGCCCCGTTTGCGCTCATCCCCAGAGCTTCTTTGAGGTTCGCAAGGAGAACTATTAATTTTCGGAAGACTTCTAAAAAAATAATATCGGTACAGCCGAAACGAAGGGGCTGGGTCATTAAGAACTCAGCAATATCAAAGCCTATGCAGAGATATATACAGTAAATGCTGAATTCTTAATGCGAAGCAGCTTTCGGTGATTGCCGGATTTAGAGCAGAAATCGCTGTTCGTGACCAAAGGCGTACAT
>JAZNZI010000048.1:0-13442 GCA_045594865.1 Eubacteriales bacterium
CTGTAGATTTTGGGAGAGCGTATTTTTTGTAAGAAAAGCCGAAATGACGCAGTAATATGCGGATATTACAAGGAGTTTTGGCGCATTATTACGAGAAATCCGCCTCTCAAAACGTATTCGATTTCGGTTGTTGTTGGCTAATCAGAAATGGGCATAGTTCACAAAACGAGGAAAGGCTGTTTTTTTGAGATAGAATTATGTACAAAAAATTCATGAACGCTCTCAGTATGCTTAATCTCCTCGGACAAGCTATATACTCGCTGGCGCTGCCGATAGCTCTCGGCGCCCTCGCCGCCTTTCTGCTGACTGAATACGCCTCTGCTCCCTCGTGGATATGGGCAATTTTTATGACTCTCGGCGCGCTTTTGGGACTTTATTCTATGGTCAAGTACATTCTGACCGCCACGGCGGGAATGGACAGGATGAAGAAGCAGCAGATAGCCGACGAGGAACAAAAGCGCGACAAGGAAGAAAGACAGGCGCGCCTTCGCGATGCGGCGAAGAAATCGGAGGACACAAATGACTGAAAATAAAAAGCAAAAAGGGCCCCTCAGCGACATTGCTCCGCTGGCGATCGGCGAGGTAATAGTGTGCGGTCTTACGGTCGGCGGATTTGCCCTCGCGGATCTGCTGGATCTGTACGCAACCGACTATTTCAAGGTGGTGCTTGGCGCTCTGCTTGGCGCGATTATCATACTTGCAAATCATCTCTGGCTCAGCCTGACGGTTGACAGAGAAATAAAAAAATATCTTGATATCCGCGGAAGTCGCGAGATGGACGAGGAGGAGATCGAGAGCTTTACGAGGCAGCACTCGGCGGCAATACAGAAGGCTATGGCATCCTCTACCGTAATCAGAACGGTCGCGATGCTGGTGATGCTGGTGCTTGCCTTTATCACGGGCTGGTTTAACCCTATCGCAACCGCGATACCTATGTTTGCCCTGCGCCCGATCCTCTCGGTGACAGAGCTTATTAAGAGCAAGAGCGCTCCCAAGCCCGATCCTACGAAATTTATAAAATACGATAATAAAGAAGAAAAGGAGGACAGCTAAATGGATTTACAGGTAAACGGCCCTAAGGTCTTTTTCGTCTTGCCCTGGGATCTGCCCGATACGACCATCTTCACTATGAAGAATCTGATCACCCAGACCACGATAACTCTTTTTGCCACCACGATCATACTCATAATCTTAGCCGTCACCCTGACGAGAAGGATCACCAAGCGTCCGGGCAAAATTCAGGTTCTGCTTGAAAAGGTGATCGGTATGCTCTACAACCTTGTAGAAAGCACTATGGGTAAGCATAATATCAGATTCGCCCCCTACATCGGCACGCTTTTCGTATCCTCTATATTCGGATCGATTATAGGTATGACGCAGATATTCCGCTCCTCCACCGCAGATCTTTCGGTGACGATGGCGTGGGCTTTGGTCACCACGGGTATGGTGTGGTACAACAACATCAAAAACTTCGGTTTTAAGGCCTGGCTCAAGGGCTTTACCGAGCCTATATTCGTTATGACACCTATGAATATCGTGTCCGAGATCGCATCTCCCCTATCGCTCGCCTTCCGTCACTTCGGAAACGTGGCAGGCGGCTCGGTGCTTACCGCGCTGATATACAGCGCTCTCAGCCTGCTGACAAGCGTACTTCTCGGCTGGCTGCCCGGCATACTCGGTGAGATTCCCTTCTTTCAGGCAGGTATTCCCGCGGTGCTTTCGATCTACTTCGACCTGTTCTCAGGCTTCGTACAGGCTCTGGTATTCTCGCTTCTTACAATGGTATACGTATCGGGCGCCTGCCCTCCCCCCGAGGAGCTGCCCGAGGATAGACGCGCCATTCTCGAAAAGAGAGAGGCTAAGAAGGCTAAGAAGGCAAAAAATTAATTGGATTAATAATAACAAAAAATAAATAATTTAAATCTTAGGAGGATTTTAAAATGGATGGAATGAAATATCTTGCAGCAGGTCTTTGCATGGGTCTGGGCGCACTTGGCCCCGCACTCGGAGAAGGTAATGCAGTTTCTAAGGCTCTGGAGTCTATGGCTCGTCAGCCCGAGATGGCAAGTGAGCTTCGTACCAATATGATTCTCGGTTGCGCAGTTACCGAGACCACAGGTATTTACTCTCTCGTTATTTCTCTTCTTATTCTCTTCCTTTAATACGAAAAAGAGAATACAAGATAAAAAAGGAGAACCCAAATGGGACTTTTAGAAGCAACAGGCTTTGTGCTTGACAAATTTGAAAACTTTGTCGGCGTCAATTTCTGGACTATGATCTTCGCTTGGGTCAACCTGCTTATTCTCTATCTCGCATTTAAGAAGTTCCTCTTCGGCCCTATCAAGAAGATGATAGACGACAGGCAAAAGGAGGTTGACGACATCTACTCTGACGCCGAGCAGGCGCGCGCGAGCGCAGACCGGCTGAAGGAGGAGTATGAGGAGAAGATCAGCCACGCCACCGAGGAGAGCGAGGAGATTCTTAAGAAGGCGGTTCGCCGCGCTCAGCTGAAGGAGGAGGAGATCCTCAAGGAAGCTTCCGAGCAGGCAGCCCGCACCCTCGAGAGAGCTGAGGAGCAGATCGCTCTTGAGAAAAAGCAGGCGATAAACGACGTGAAAAATCAGGTTTCCGCTATGGCTATCGGTATCGCATCCGCGGTTATCGAGCGCGACGTATCGGAAGACGAGCACAGAGAGCTTATCGACGACTTTATCAGCAATATAGGTAACGAATAATGACCGACGCTTACGAATACGGAAAGGCGCTCTTCCTGATTACCGAGGAGGACGCTGTAAGTGAAAAAGTATTAGCCGACGTTAAGACGGCAGAGAGCGTTTTCATAGCAAATCCCGATTACGTAAAGCTGCTTTGCTCCCCCGCTGTTCCAAAGGAGGAAAGAGTGGAGCTGGTTGGCAAGGCACTCTCGGGACTGGATACAAGGCTTCTTAACCTTATAAAGATACTCACCGAGATGCGTGCAGTTAATCTTTTTGACAAGGTGGCGGCAGCCTACTACGGACTTTACGACGAGTCGCGCGGAATAGTGAGAGTTGATGCGATAACCGCAGTTCCTCTTACCGCGGCGCAGAGCGATAAGCTGGCGGCGAAGCTCTCGCGCACGCTTTCCAAGACCGTTATAGTCAACAACACCGTTGATCCTTCTATCCTTGGCGGTATGAAGCTGAGATACAGCGGCGTTCAGCTTGACGGCTCGGTGAAGACAAGGCTCGATAAGTTCGAGGACGCACTCAAAAATACGGTAATATAAGGACAAGCGAGGAGATTCCTCATATCCTTTTTCAAAAAATAACTTTGTGCCTCGGCGCAAAGAGAAAGAGAAAAAAATGCAGTCTAAATTAGATGATATCAGCAAGATAATTAAAGAGCAGATAAGAAACTACTCTAAAAAGACCGAGCAGGATGAGATCGGCTACGTTATCTCTGTTGGTGACGGTATATCGAAGGTTCACGGCATTGACAAGTGCAAGGCAAACGAGCTGCTTGAATTTGCCAACGGCACCTACGGTATGGCGCTGAACCTTGAGGAAAGCTTTATCAGCGTGGTGCTTCTTGGTAATGACGTTGGTATTACCGAGGGCAGTATCGTAAAGCGCACGGGCAGAGTTGTGTCCGTTCCCGTAGGCGAGAACCTTATCGGCAGAGTTGTAAACGCTCTCGGCGAGCCCATCGACGCAGGCGGACCTATCACCGCGGCAGGCTACAGCCCCATCGAGCGTAAGGCTTACGGCATCATCGAGAGAAAGTCGGTTTCCGTACCCCTGCAAACAGGTATCAAGGCTATTGACTCCATGATCCCCATCGGTAGAGGTCAGAGAGAGCTTATTATCGGCGACAGACAGACGGGTAAGACGGTTATTGCAACCGACACCATTATAAATCAGAAGGGCAAGGACGTTATCTGCATCTATGTTGCAATAGGTCAGAAGCAGTCCACCGTCACTCAGGTGGTTGACACCCTTTATAAGAACGGCGCTATGGATTACACCATAGTTGTCAGCGCGACCGCATCCGATCCCGCTCCTCTGCAGTACATTGCTCCCTACTCGGGCTGTGCTATGGGCGAGTACTTCATGGACAAGGGACGCGACGTGCTTATCGTTTACGACGATCTTTCCAAGCACGCGGTAGCATACCGTGCGCTCTCGCTTCTTATCAGACGTCCTCCGGGCCGTGAGGCATATCCGGGTGACGTATTCTACCTTCACTCAAGACTTCTTGAGCGTGCGGCAAGACTTGCTCCCGAGTACGGTGGCGGTTCTCTTACCGCGCTGCCCATCATCGAAACCCAGGCGGGCGACGTTTCGGCATATATCCCCACCAACGTAATTTCCATTACCGACGGTCAGATATTCCTTGAGACAGAGCTCTTCCACTCGGGTGTAAGACCTGCGGTAAACCCGGGTATCTCGGTATCCCGAGTTGGCGGTAACGCGCAGATCAAGGCGATGAAGAAGGTTGCGGGTACACTGAAGCTTCTCTACTCTCAGTACAGAGAGCTGGCGGGCTTTGCCCAGTTCGGCTCTGACCTTGATGCCGACACTAAGGCAAGACTTGAGCAGGGACAGAGAATCGTTGAGGTGCTGAAGCAGGACAGAAACTCGCCCATCGCGGTTGAGCTTCAGGTTGCTATAATCTATGCGGTAGTTAATAATCTCTTAAAGGATCTTCCTCTTGAGAGCATCCGCGACTTTGAGAGCGAGCTTTCCGACTACCTTGTAGCTACCAAGGACGAGCTGCTCACATCCATCAGAGAGAGCGGAAATCTCTCCGACGAAAACGCAGCCGAGCTTCGCGCAGCAATCGAGCATTGTAAGGCAAAATATCTCGGAAAGTAAAGTGAACTTTACAAATTACAAGAAAATTCAGCAAGAAAGGAAGGAAAAGAGCAAATGGCAGGCGCATCAATGAATGATATAAAAAGCCGCATTAAGAGTGTGACGGGCACCATGCAGATAACCAAGGCTATGGAGCTTGTTGCCACCTCTAAGCTCCGTCGGGCGAGAGAGAAGATTGAAAGCTCGCGCCCCTTCCATCAAATAATAGGCGAGGCGATCAGCGGTATCAGCGTATCGGGCGAGGATCTCGTTTGGACAAAGAAGAGCGAGGCAAAGCATCCCCTCTATATCGTTATAGCGGGTGACAGAGGTCTTGCGGGCGGATACAACGCCAACATCTTCCGTCTGACACAGATGCTTACCGCGGGCAAGGAGGCGAAGATCCTCCCTCTCGGCAAAAAGTCGCTTGATCATTACAGCCACAGAAACGCCGATATTCTGTCAAAGAAATTCGGCTACGTATCCGAGATTTCGGTTGGCGATGCTCTCGACATTGCCGAAATGGCTTGCGCCGGCTTTGAGAGCGGCGAGTTTGACGCGGTGTTCGTGGTTTACACAAGATTTGCCTCTATGATCACCCAGACTCCCGTATACGAGCAGCTGCTGCCCCTTGAGAGCGAGCTGACCGAAAAGGGCGGCGTTGATCCCGTTTACTGCGGTAATCCCGAGGAGATCCTTAACAGGATAATTCCTCAGTACGTGGGCGGAGTGCTCTACTCCACCGTCTGCGAGTCGCTGGCATCCGAGTCGGCGGCAAGACGTACCGCGATGAACGCGGCAAACAAAAACGCATCCGAAATCATCGACACGCTTGTGCTTAAATACAACCGTGCGCGTCAGGCGGTTATCACTCAGGAGATCACTGAGATCGTCAGCGGTAGTGAGGCTCTATAAGAGCCGAACGGCGCAAAAAAATGCAAAATGCAGAATGCAGAATGCAGAATGCAAAATGCAAAATGCAGAATGCACCTCATCCACCGCCAAGGGCGGTCCCCCTTCCCCAACACGCTTCGCTGGGGAAGGCGATATGCATAATGCGGAATTATTCCTAAAGAAAGGAAATCGACCAAAATGAATCAAAATATCGGTAAGGTTATACAGATAATCGGTCCCGTACTTGATATCAAATTTGAAAACGGCCATCTTCCCGATCTGCTCAACGCCATTGAGATCGAGCACGAGGGCAAAAAGGTGGTGTGCGAGGTTGCCAGCCAGCTTGGCGACGACGTGGTAAGATGTATCGCCATGTCGGGTACCGACGGTATGTCCCGCGGTATGACTGCGGTTGACACAGGAACAGGTATCACCGTTCCCGTTGGTAATGCAACCCTCGGACGTATATTCAACCTTCTGGGCGAGGCTATCGACAATCAGCCCCAGCCCGAAACCGAGGAGAGATGGTGTATCCACCGCGATCCTCCCTCCTACTCTGAGCAGGAGGGCACTACCGAGATCCTGGAAACAGGTATTAAGGTAGTTGACCTTATCGCTCCCTACGCTAAGGGCGGTAAGATCGGTCTGTTCGGCGGCGCGGGCGTTGGTAAGACCGTACTTATCATGGAGCTTATCAACAACGTAGCAAAGCAGCACGGCGGTATCTCGGTATTCACAGGCGTAGGTGAGAGAACCCGTGAAGGAAACGACCTCTATAACGAGATGAAGGAATCGGGAGTTCTTAACAAGACCGCCCTTGTGTACGGTCAGATGAACGAGCCCCCCGGAGCAAGAATGAGAGTTGGTCTCTCAGGTCTTACTATGGCGGAGTATTTCCGTGACAAAGAGGGCCAGGACGTGCTTCTCTTCATCGATAATATTTACAGATTTACCCAGGCAGGCTCTGAGGTTTCGGCACTTCTTGGCCGTATGCCCTCTGCGGTAGGCTATCAGCCCACCCTTGCAACCGAGATGGGTGCGCTCCAGGAGAGAATCACCTCTACGAAGCGCGGCTCTATCACCTCGGTACAGGCGGTTTACGTTCCTGCGGACGACCTTACCGACCCTGCTCCCGCGACCACCTTCGCGCACCTTGACGCGACGACGGTTCTTTCCCGTTCCATCGCATCTCTCGGTATTTATCCTGCGGTAGATCCCCTTGATTCCACCTCCCGTATCCTCGCGCCCGACGTTGTTGGTATCGAGCATTACGAGGTTGCACGCGACGTGCAGAGAATTCTCCAGAGATATAAGGAGCTACAGGACATTATCGCGATTATGGGTATGGACGAGCTTTCCGAGGAGGATAAGCTTATCGTTGCCCGCGCGAGAAAGATCCAGCGTTTCCTCTCCCAGCCCTTCTCGGTTGCCGAGCAGTTTACGGGTATGGAGGGACGCTACGTTCCCTTAAAGGAGACCATCCGCGGCTTCCGCGAGATACTTGACGGCAAGCACGACGACCTGCCCGAGTCGGCATTCCTCTTCGTAGGTACTATCGACGAGGCTGTTGAGAAGGCGCGCGCCATCAAGGGAGCCTAAGCTATGAAGGCCTTTCACATTGAAATAGTCACTCCCGACGGAGTTGAGTACGACGGCGAGGTAGAAAGCCTGCTTGTCCGTACCGACGACGGTGACGTGGAGATTCTTGCAGGTCATACCGACCTGCTTGCCTCGGTTGGTGTTGGCAGAGCGAGAATTACCGTTGACGGCAAAAAGAGATTTGCGTCGGTAAACGGCGGTTTTCTCTCGGTAAAGGATGGCAAGGTACGCCTCTGCGCCATCACCTTTGAGTTCGCAGATCAGATCGATCTGAAGCGCGCCGAGGCTGCCAAGGCTAAAGCCGAGGCAGCCATAAAGGCAGCCAAGGACGACCGCGACGAGCGCATAGCCAAGGCAAAGCTTGCAAGAGCGGCAAGCCGCATCAACGTAGCAAGTATGAAATAAATAAAAGAGCAAGCAAGACGGAGAGCAGATTATCCGCGCCAAGCTTGCTCTTTTTTAAAATATCAAAAAATCTAAGAAAATCAAAAAATTGATAATTTGATTTTTTCGATGGAATTTTAATAAATTAGCAATATGTAGTTTTTTAGGTTTAATTTTTATCTATTTTGCACAAGAAGCGTGGGATATTTTTTTGAGTTTTAAAATATTTTAATAAAAGGTAATTGTTTTTTAATTTTTCTTATGGTAAAATGTATTCGTAGAATTATATAAAAATATGATTTTCAGGAGGCAACCTATATGAAAAACATTAAAACGGAAAGATTGCTTGCCGCCGTGCTGACACTGGTTATGACGGTGTCTATGGTGCTTGTATTTACCGTTGCGGGCAGCGCCCAGGAGAATACCGGTGTGTATACTCTTGACGCGGCTGACCTTAGCCCCTTTGCTGCAGGCGCAAAGTACGACGGTGAGTACGTACGCGCAGGCTCGGGCAACTATTTCACTGTAATTTACAGCGAAAAGACCAAGCTTGAGACCAACGATAAGAATTTCTCCGACGGATTCGCCGCAAAGCAGAGATTCTCCTGGGGCGCGAAGACCGAGATCGGCGATGCTATCCTTAACGCAGTTAAGATAAAGACCGCTGGCTCTGCCACCGTTAAGCTCTGGTGGGTTGGCGGTGACTCGGGCAGAAATCCTGCTATCTTTGCTGCTGACGGCAGCGTTGTTGTCAAGGATACCACTGGCACCGAGAAGAACTCGCTTTACATAACCGAGCTTCAGATCCCCGAGCAGGGCATCTACTATATAGGCAACCTTGTAGGCAGCAACTACTTCTACAAGATCCAGGTCACCGACTCTGGTGACGGCACCCCCGAGGGCGACAGAGCTGCTTGGGCAGGTGTGGCGGCTCCCGCTATCACCTCCGCGACCGACAACGGCGCGGGCCAGATTGAGGTAAAGATCAATGCACTTATCGGTCACGACGGCGCAGACGAGCTGTTCGTTTCTATGTACTCGGGCGAGGAGCTTATTGCCACCAAGGGCTCTGTCACCGAGAAGGGCGCGCACACTCTCCTCTTCACTCCCGCGGATTCGGGCAAATACACCTTCAAGGCTGAGCTTACCCGCGCAGGCGAGGAACCCAAGGCAAGCGAATCTGTAAGCTGTGACTTCGTATACGTGCTTGAGGCTCCCTATCTTTCCAGCGCGACCAGTAAGGGCGGCGGAAGCATCGAGATCAAGTGGAACTCGGTTCACGAGGCCGAGAGTTATAATGTTTATCAGGACGGAGTTAAGATAGACAGCGTCGCTGCAGGCACTCTTTCCTATATTGCAAGCGGACTTACCATTGATAAGGAATACTCCTTCGAGGTTTCGGCTATCCGCGGCAACGAGGAGTTGAAGTCTAACAAGCTCTCTACCGTAGCATCCAAGGATCAGAAGGCAGAGTGGGGCTTTACCGTTTACGGTCCCTCTACCGATGAAAACAACAACGGCTACCTCGGCTCTGTAAACGACAATGGCTGGGTGACAGTATTTTCCGAGGGTGGCAAGGGTAAGATTCAGCCCACCTCGGTTGACGGCCTTGCATTCTACTACACCGCAGTTCCCACAGAATACAACTTCACCCTTCGCGCTAAGGTAAGCGTTGACAGCTGGAAGCTGTCCAACGGTCAGGAGGGCTTCGGTCTTCTTGTCACCGACCGTCTCGGCGAGAACGGCAACAAGGACAACGTCTGGAACAACTCCTACCTTGCAGGCTCTACCAAGATCGAGTATAAGTACGACTCCGAAAACGATCAGCTTATCGACATCAAGGTGGTTAACCCCTCTTATCTTAAGTTCTCTATGAAGCTTGGTATCGGTACCGTAGCAAGAACGGGTATCACCAAGGACAATCTTCCTCTCTTCGAGGCGCAGGATACCGCGACCATTAACGAGTACTTCGTATCCAGAAACTACACTCTCGAAAGACAGGCGGCTGACATCTGCAGCGAAAGCGGTACGTATAACGTTATCGGCAACTTCACCGAGACTCCCGCCGGCAGCCTTGAGGAGCGCTTCCTTATCACCGAGTATATTATGGAGATCCAGAAAAACAACTCGGGATATTACATCTCCTACTATAATGCAGAGACAAAGGAGCTTATCTCCCAGAAGAAGTTCTACGATCCCGAGGCTCTGAACCAGCTTGACGAGGACTACGTTTACGCAGGCTTCTTTGCATCGAGAAATGCCCGCGTCACCTACTCTGACGTGGAATTCAGCACCATTCTCGCATCCGAGGACGCTCCCCGTGAGTATCCCGATCCCACCTACGTTAACCCTAACGTGACCGTAAGCTCGGGCAGTGTGACCACCAATGATAACTATGAGTTCATCGTTGACTCCAACGTTGCAGGTACTCTTAACATAACCTACGAGGGCGCGGTTGTGCTTGAAGACAAGTACGTTGAGGCATATGAGAGATACAGAACCACCATTGATCTCAAGCATTATGAGATCAACGAGATCAAGGTTTTGTTCACACCCGACCCCGACCAGTGGCTCGGCGACTTCGTTGAGCTTTCCAGCACCAACAGGATCATCGTCAACCACGAGGTCACCTTCAATATCGGTAATTATCACAGAAAGACGATTTACATTTCTCCCGACGTAATGCCCTACACCACCTCGGCTGACGGAACGAGAGAAAATCCCTTCGACCTCTTCACCGCTCTTGAGAACGCATATCCGGGTCAGACTCTCATTCTTATGGAGGGTACCTACAAGCCCGGTACGGCGATCAAGATCCAGCGCGGTATGGACGGTACGGCAGACGCTCCCATCAGACTTATTGCAGATCCCGAGGCAAAGACCCGTCCCGTAATCGACTTTGAGGAGCTTTACGACGGTCTTACCCACGGCGGTGACTACTGGTACTTCTACGGCTTCGACGTGACCGGCTCCGCTGATATGCAGAAGGGCTTCCAGGTATCGGGCAACCACAACGTGCTTGACCAGATCCACACCTACGAGAACGGAAACACGGGTATTCAGATCTGCCGTCTCAGTGGCTCCGATCTCTTTGAGGATTGGCCTCACGACAACCTTATCCTTAACTGCACCTCCTACCGCAACTTTGACTCGGGCTTTGAGGATGCAGACGGCTTCGCAGCAAAGCTGACCGTTGGTAATGGCAACGTATTCGACGGATGTATCGCATACAACAACGCAGACGACGGCTGGGACCTTTACGCGAAGGTTGAGACAGGTCCTATCGGCGCAGTCACCATCCGCAACTGTATCTCCTACGAGAACGGATTCGTTCCCGGTGAGGGCTCTAAGACAGGTAACGGAAACGGCTTCAAGATGGGCGGCGAAAGCCTCTCCGGCAAGCACGTTATTGAGAACTCCATAGCCTTTAACAATCTTATGAAGGGTATCGACTGCAACTCCTGTCCCGATATCATCGTTAAGGATTGCATCGGCTTCAACAACGGCTCTCACAACTTCGCATTCTACACCAACAATGCGGCTAACACCGCCTTCGTTTCAAACGGCGCAATTTCCTTCAGAACCGAGAAGTTTGACCTCTTTGATAACCTGAAGGGCAAGGGCAGCCAGGTTGACGGAAACTACAAGAACGACAGCACCTACTACTACTTCGAGGGATCTACCAAGAGCATGAACACCCTGGGTGTTGAGATCACCGCTGATATGTTCGTTAGCCTTGAGTACACAGGCTGGGAAAGAAACGAGGACGGCACTATTAACCTTAAGGGCTTCCTTGAAATCAATGATAAGGTACCCGCAAATGCGGCAGGCTGCAAGCTTGGCGGCAAGGCTTCCTATGAGATCACACTTGTGGAGGACGAGGATTGTAGCTTCAAGCCTAATTGGTACGTTCTTGATATGTTCCATCACTGGCACTACTGCGACTGCGGTAACAAAACCGACGTTGAAGAGCACTCGTTTATCTGGATAATAGATAAGCCGGTTGAGGGAAATAGCACGGGCTCCAAGCATGAGGAATGTCTCACCTGTGGCTACAAGAAGCCCGCTATCACCATCTATCCCGAGTCCTCGGGCAACACTCCTGACGTTGACGAGCCTGACGTTGATAATCCCGACGTTGACGGCCCCGCAGTCGATCAGGAAGAGCCAATGAACTTCTTTGAGATGATCTGGCAGTGGATACTTGATTTCCTTCGTTCTATCTTCCCCGGACTCTTCCCTGCCGAGGAGTAATCAACAAACAATAAACAAATAAATAAATCGATAGCCCGACCGCAAGGTCGGGCTATATTAATAAAAAACGCGCATTTTGTCAAGGTTAGTTAGCAAAACGCGCGTTTTATTTGTCTTTTATGAGAGGACAAAGAATATGATCACCGATATGATCAGCGCCACAGATCCTATAGCAAGAATGATTTTCGTATTCTTATTAAAGGAGAGGCTGGCGGTCTTTGTCTTTATCATACCCGCCTTAGAGAGTGCGGCAAGCACAGGCTTATATAGCATAATGCAGATCGCGGCGTTGAGCAGCGACTTTGCAAAATTGAAGGGTAAAAGCACCTTCGGAAGCAGGTCAACTACCGTAGCAACGGCTGCCTCCCTTGGCATTCCGATAAACTCGTGTAGGTAGATGGGGGTGATGAAATTATTAAGTAAAAGCATTACTCCCGTGGTGGCAGCCACCGCGCAGAGCAGCGAAATGATTGCACCGTTAATAGTCCTGAGCTTCTTATAAATCAGCGAGGCGGTCAGGGTGAACACAGCCGAGGAGACGAAGTTCATAATCAGACCGTACCAGGCGGTAGTGCTGAAGGTAAGGAACTCGATAAGCGCAGCAATAAATGCGATAATAACACCCGCAATAGGACCGTAGATAAATGCGGCGATAGCGATAACCGCGTCCTTTGCATCAAGCGAAAGGAATCCCGCGACGGGCGGAATTATATTCAACACAAAGGCAACGATAACGGCAAGCGCCGAGAAAATTGATATGCCAATTACCTTTTCAAGATAAGGCTTGTCATTTGTTTTTGTAGTTTTCATTTTTCTTCCTTTCATATATAGGGCGAGAAAAAGAAAAGCCTCGGACATCACTTCCGAGGACAGAAAATCGCTTTACAGCTTCAATACAACGCACCGCGCCAAAGCTAAAAAAAACGATAAACCTTCTTTTATCATCCGGACTTTACCGTCGGTCAAGGAATCTCACCTTGTCGGGAGCGCATATAACCGCGCTCTTCGCAGACTTTACTGCCGGTATGGAATTGCCCTCTTGAAACATAGTCGTACTGCTCGTGAGGCAAGCCTCGCTCCCATTACTCCTTGTTTCTGCGCATTCGCTTTTCCAAAAACAGTTATCAACTGTTTTTGTCGGCTCACCAATCCCCAAAGAATTATTTTTATTAAATTATAAATAAACATCAAGTATTTTGGGTAGTCTGTTAAGACCGCTCCCAATTCCAAACGGGAGCGCCAAAATACACGGAGAAGCCACTGTATGTTTGCTCAAATAAACCGCTTCTCCAGCTGCCGGTATGGAATTGCCCTCTTGAAACATAGTCGTACTGCTCGCCTCGGTACTCTCGACTTGTGACATCCCGTCTGCTTTTGTGTCGCACAGCATCGTAAGGCAAGCCTTACTCGCTTTGCTCGCAACGCGAGACTTCACTTCAAGAAAAATCGTTATTAACTATTTTTCTTTCGTTCACC
>JAZNZI010000049.1:0-9095 GCA_045594865.1 Eubacteriales bacterium
GGTATAAAGTGAACGATTTGCTTTTGAGCGATAAAAACAAAAAACGCTTACAAGGACGGAAACTATCCCGGCAAGCCTGCTTTTATGCTAATAAATTTAATGAAATCCTGCTTTGCAGGATGAAATCCGAGTGAACTCGGATGAAATCTTCCGCCTATGGCTTCAGATGAAATTAAATCCGCCATCCTAACCTGCCGCAAGGCAGATTTCATCGCGTAGCGATTTCATCCACGAAGTGGATTTATTCCGACGAAGGCGGATTTAGTTAAAAAAGACTGCAATTTTGTATCAAAATTACAGTCTTTTTTTGGTGCGGGAAATGTCGTGCGTAAAGAAAACTCTTGATAAGAGTTTTTAGCACGAAGACTGAAGCGATAGCTGAGGTCTGTCCCGTTTCCGCTCGGGATAAAGACCGAGAGGATTTTTGCAACACTATATATGTATCTGCGAACAAAAAAATAAAGACCAGAATTTCTCCTGGTCTTTATCCTGGTGCGGGAAACGGGACTTGAACCCGTACATCAAAGATACACGCCCCTCAAACGTGCGCGTCTGCCGATTCCGCCACTCCCGCGAGTGCTTTACTATTATAAAGCATTATTATGGATTTGTCAAGTGGTTTTTGTGAAAAAGTTTGTCTTTTTTTGTTTTATTTTCCACTTTGCCTTTTTTGCATTTTTCGCAAGCTGATAAAGCCGTAAATATCATTGACAAGGAATACTGCAAAGCAGGCGAGAGTAGACAGATACTCGGGTTTTTGAATCGAGGCAAGCGTCCAGAGAATCATCAGCACAATATCGTTTGCCGCATATGCAAGAGCATAGTAAGGACTGCGCCGCGCGGTCAGATATACCGCAAGAAAGCTGGTAGTCACCGACAGGGTGCTGATAAGCAGATTTGCTGTGCCGAAGGCACGGAGAACGAAATAAAACGTTACCGTGACGGGCAGGGAAGCAACAAACATAAGCGCGGTTTCTCTTTTGCTTATTTTATTTACCTTAACCTCTGCGCGATTATCCTCATAGGGATTTCTTAGCCAGCTAATAAGCGCAAATACCGCCATAGGTCCTGTCATAAACACATATGTCAGCACCTCGCCATAGTAAGCGCAGGAGTAGGATATTATGCCGTACATTATGCAGAAAGCAATCATCAGCACCTGTCCGAAGGGATTTCCCTTTGCAGAATAAATGAGTGCAGTCACACCTACGAGCGAGGAAATCAGAGAAAATATATCCTTTGCAGGAGATAGAATAAATGAAATAATTATCAGCATTATGGACGACAGCCATATAGTCCATTCAACCCTTGAAAAATATGATAAAAGTCTTTTAATTCTTGTCATAAATCTCCTAAAAAAGCATCCGCAAACACATCTTCAAAGACCTAACGATGTGTAAACGGATGCTTTTGCATCGCTACCCGGTGGCAGCTTTTTTTAATTATATCACTAAAAAACGAAAAGTCAAGCCTTAGAATGCCCACTCGCCATCACGGAAGATAGCAACCTCGCGTCCGTCCTCACATACAGCGGTAATAGACATATCGGCAGTTCCGATCATAAAGTCCTCGTGTACAATAGAGTCGTTTATACCCATCTCGTGAAGCTCGGCTTCAGTGTGGTTTTCATAGCCCTTGATCACGTTGGTGAAGCCTCTGCCAAAGGCAAGGTGACAAGCCGCGTTCTCGTCGAAGAGCGTGTTATAGAAGAGAAGCTCGGACTGTCTGATAGGAGAGGAATAGGGAACAAGAGCAACCTCGCCAAGATATGACGCGCCCTCATCCATATTTACAAGCTCACGGAGCAATTCTTCATTCTGCTCAGCTTTAACCTCAGTAATTTTGCCATTTTCAAATCTGATAGAGAAATTGTTAATAAGCTGACCGCCATAGGAAAGAGGCTTGGAGGAGTAAACGATACCGTCCGCATCGCCCTTTCTGGGAGAGGTGAACACCTCCTCTGTGGGAATGTTGGGGTTGTAGTAAACGCCTCTGCCGAGAGTCTCCTCACCGCCCGCCATAAAGACTGCGTTGGGAAGCAGTCCTACTCTGAAATCGGTGCCGTTGGAAGCGCTGTATTTCAGCTCTTTAATGCCGAGAGCGTTGAGGTAATTGCATCTTGCTCTCAGATCTGCGTTGTGCTGATCCCACGCTGCGATAGGATCCTCGTCAACTCGAGAGGTGGAGAGAATAGCCTCCCACAGCTTTTCGATAGCAACGCTTGCTCTCTCGCCGGGGAACACCTTCTTCGCCCAACCCTTACCGGGAACTGCTGCGATACACCACTGATACTTGTTTTCCATTCTGTTTCTGATGGGCTTGATAAGCTTGGAGCGAGCGGCCATCGCACCCGCATACTTCTTCTGGTTTACACCTGCAAGTCCGTCGGGATCCTCGCTCATAAGATAGATCTTGCAGGGAAGAACCTCTGCCTGATGCTCCCATTTTTCAAGCTGCCATTTGTCAAGGCTGCCGAGCACCTTTTTGGAGCAATGACGTACGTTGAGCTTCGTCAGAGGCTGATAGGACCAGTCAACCGATACTTTTGAAGCGCCTGCCTTATAGCATTCGTCAACGACCATAGCAACGAATTCGGGCTGATCAAGCTCCGCACTTATAATAACCTCCTGTCCCTTCTGCACGTTTACACCGCAGCGGGCAATCAGATTAGCATATTTTCTGAGTCTTGTCTTATTCATTTTTATCTCCTTTATATGTTTTTCAATACGTTGATTATATACTCGTAAACTCTATTGAACGAGGAAAGCGAAAGTCTCTCGTCGGGTGTGTGAATGTCGCGGTTGTCGGGGCCGATGGAAACGCAGTCAAGTCCCTCTACCTTGTCGGAGAATATACCGCACTCAAGTCCCGCGTGAATGGTCACGACGGTTGCATCCTTGCCGTACATCTCGCGGTAAACTTTGCACATAACGTCGCGCAGGTGGGATTCCTTTCGATACTCCCAGGCGGGGTACTCGCCGCGTACGCCAACGGTCGCGCCGTGTGTGCCCGCGATCTCCTTGATCTTTGCGATAAGCTTTGCCTTTTCTGCACCGACAGCGCTTCTTACGGAAATGGTCAGCTCGAGAGCTTTTCCGTCAAGCTTCATTATACCCATATTTAGAGATGTTTCAACAAGTCCCTCAATGTCCTCGCTCATTCTTGTCACACCGTTGGGCATATCGCAGATAAGCGAAAGAATATTTGCGCTGTCCTCCTCGGAAAGAAGATTTGCTGATGAGATGTTCATCTCAACGTTAAAGCGTGCATCGGACTCGCTCTCGGGCAGTGCCTCCTTCGTCTGATTAAACGCCTCGCTGATCTCGTAAATAGAGGATTTAGTGGTGAAAATAATCATAACGTCGCTGGGAATCGCGTTGTCTGCGCTTCCTGCGCTCGCCTTGCCGAGCCTAACGCTGTCAAGCTTTGAAAGTATTTCTGCCGCAATTTTTATGGCGTTTGCGCGATTTTTGTGAATCTCAACACCGCTGTGTCCGCCTTTAAGACCGCCGATCTTAAGAGTGTATATCTTACCTATATGAGTCTTCGTTTTCGTGGGAAGGGATATATCTATTCTGCCGCCGCCCGCGCATCCGGCGGTGAAGATACCCTCCTCGTCGGAGTCGATATTTATAAGCAGCCTGCCGTGAAGCACGCTGGCATCAAGGGCGGTTGCGCCCAGCAGTCCGACTTCCTCGTCCGAGGTGAATACAGCCTCGATTTCGGGATGCTCAATATCGTCCGAATCAAGAATTGCCATAGCATATGCCATAGCTACACCGTCATCTGCGCCAAGTGTAGTACCTCTCGCACGGAGAAAATCTCCGTCACGGTAAAGGTCAAGGCCCTCGCTTTCCATATCGATAGGGCAGTCGGGTGTCTTGAGGGCGACGATATCGGTGTGTCCCTGAATAATCACTCCGGGGCGATTCTCGTAGCCTGTTGTTGCGGGTTTTCTGATAACTACGTTATCCGCGTTGTCGCGTATAACCTCGAGGTCTCTCTCCTTTGCAAAACAAACGAGATAATCAGCGATGGCCTTGGTATTTCCGGATCCGCGGGGGATTTTTGAAAACTCCTCGAAAAATCTTAATGCCTTTTCAGAGGCAGGAAAATCATTGAAATTTAACATAATAGCTCCTTTTTAATGCATATAGTATTATTCTACAACAAAGTTTAAAGATTTTCAAGCAGAAAGTTGACTTTTTTAGCTAAAAGTAGTAAAATATATTTAATAATCTATTTGCGAGGTTTATTTATGTCATACCTAAACGGGCTTTTCAGCTTTATAAAGAACTCTCCCACTGCATATCACGCGGTTGATACTATTAAAAAGGAGCTGCTGTCGGCAGGCTTTACCGAGCTTCGCGAGAGCGATCCCTCATCCTTCTCCGACGGAGGAAAGCATTTCGTGATCCGTAGCGGATCGTCAATTATTGCTTTCAAGGGAAAAAGCACGGACGGTGGCTTTATGATCACCGCATCCCATTCGGACTCTCCCTGCTTTAAGCTAAAGGACGAGCTGTCGGGCGCAAGCTACACACGCCTTGCTACAGAAAAATACGGCGGTATGATCCATTATACCTGGCTTGACCGTCCGCTCTCGGTTGCTGGCAGAGTAGTGGTAAAAACAGCCGACGGAATTAAGACCGCTCTCGTCAATATTGATAAGGCGGCGTTGACCATTCCCAGCGTTGCGATACACCTTAACAGAGGCGTGAATGATGGATACAAGTTTAATCCCGCGACCGACCTTCTTCCTCTGGTTGGAGGCGCTGATTCGAAGGGCACGCTTATGCAGGCCATTGCGGATCGGGCAGGTGTTTCAAAGGAAGATATTATTTCCCACGACCTGTTTGTCTATAACGCGGAGGAGGGAAGAATTATCGGTATTAATGACGAGCTTATTCTCGCTCCACGTATTGATGACCTCGGCTGTGTATATGCTTCACTTAGAGCATTTCTCAATGCTCCCGTAAGCGATAATTCGGTTGCTGTTCTTGCTGTTTTTGATAACGAGGAGGTTGGCTCTGAAACAAAGCAGGGCGCAGCATCCACCTTCCTTGATATGACGCTTAGAGCTATATCAGGAGATGATAAAAAACATTCTGCCGCACTTTATCATTCGTTTATGGCGAGCGCAGACAACGCTCACGCAGTTCACCCTAACCACCCCGAGCTATACGATGGCACGAATTATGCTATTCTCGGCAAGGGTGTTGTGGTAAAATATAACGCAAATCAGCGTTATACTACCGACGCCGTTTCGGACGCAACGCTTTCCGTTCTTGCGGACAGAGCAGGAGTTAAGCTACAGAAATTTTCTAACCGCGCGGATATGGTGGGCGGATCTACTCTCGGTTCTATTTCAAACACCCGAGTTTCCGTTTCTACCGTTGATATTGGTCTTCCTCAGCTTGCCATGCATTCTGCATGTGAAACCGCTGCGGCAAGTGATATTACAGATATGATAAGGCTTCTCACTGAGCTTTATGCTTCCTCAATTTCAAAAAACGGTGACAACATAAAAATTAATAAATAAAAAGAGGCGACGGATAATCTCCGTCGCCTTAAAAATTACATCATTTTCTTTGCGAGATCGCATATTGCCTCAGCCGTGCCCTCAATGCCGAGCAGGGAGGAGTTGATAGCAATATCGTAGTTGTCAAACTTGCCCCATTTGTTTCCCGTGTAGAAATTATAGTAGGTGGATCTGCGCTTGTCGGTCTTGTTGATCGCGTCAATGATCTGTGAGCTTTTAAGCTCGGGATGTCTCTCGGCAACTCTTGCTTTTCTGTGATCGAGATCACCGTAAATGAATACACGCAGCAGGTTTGGCTCGTCGCGAAGCACGTAGTCTGCACATCTGCCGATGAAAACACCGCTGCCCTCTGCCGCATAGCCGCGGATGGCATCCGACTGAAGAATAAAGAGCTTGTCACTTAGAGGCATCTTATAGCCGAAGTGCATAGCCGCGCCTACGGTATTCGATCCAATGGCAAGCGTGTAGAGCAGGCTGTTTGCAGCAGATTCATCGCTCTTCTTCAAAACCTCAACGTTGAGATTTCCCTTTGCAGCTACCTCAGTGATAAGCAGCTTGTCGTAAATTGGAATGTTAAGCGCCTTCGCAACCAGCTCTCCGATCTCGCGACCACCGCTTCCGTACTGACGTGCAATAGTAATGATAAGCTTTTTTGACATGGTAAATCTCCTCTCGCGTGTTCTTTACTTTTATTTTAGCACAAAAAAATGAATTTGTAAATAGAATTCGCAAGAAAAAAGGCACAAAAAAGGCACACCACTAAAAATGATGTGCCTAAAATTTTATCTGCGATTTGAGAGTCTGTATAGGAACTCCGCTACGTCTGCCCTCGTCACCTTGTCGGACAGTGTATTGCTGTCGTAGCCGTCAAATACACCGAGGGAGCACATAGCATACACTCCCGCTCTCGCCCAGTTGGGGATATCTCCGTCGGTGGCAAAAACGCTTTCCTCTCCCTCGCCGTCCGAGCCTATCATAGCTGCGAGGATCTTGGCTGCCTCGTACTTGGTTATTTCCTCGTCGGGTGAGAACAGAAGGCGTCCGTCCTTGAAATCACCCACCACAAGCCCTATTCGCTGCGCGGTGGCAATATATCCCTTGAGAGATACCGAAATCTCATTGTCGTCGTCAAAATAGGTGGAGGATAGTGTAGAATCGGCTCGAATACCCACGCATTTCATCGCCATAGCCACAAATTCTGCCCGTGTGACCGTTTCATCGGGGTGGAAGTACATATCGTCCCCCAGCTGTCTTCCGCTCATAATGCCCATAGCAGTCATAGCTACGGCGGCGTTGTATTCCGCCCGATCCTCCATATCAAGATAGACCGCATCACACATTCTCTCGGTTATCTTTACCGACACCGTCATAGGCGTGGAGTAGTTTCCGTACTCGTCTCTCGCTACGTAGGTAAATTTATCCTTTCCCGTATATCCCGACGTAGGGGTATAACAGTATCTTCCGCTTTCTGCCTCTGTAATCGTCAGAGTTCCCCGTTTAGGGTAGGTGACTATTATATACTCTATTGCATCTCCCTCGGGATCGTGGGCGTCAAGATTACCGTAAACCGAGATTGACTGCTGTGTCTGTATATTTGATGCGCTGACAGAATCACCGAGGGCCTCGGGTGCATAGTTTACCTTGTCGATAAATTTGAGTATACACTCGATTTCCGCGCCGCCTGCATATCCATCAACGGTAAATCTGAACTTGCATTCGGTCACCGCGTCAGAGGCGGGAATAAACACCAGCGCGCCCAGATTTCTGCGCTTTATCACACGCCCCTTGCCAACCCGTCTGCCGCTGAGCAGAAGTGTACCCTCAGTGGAGGAGGGAATCTCGGTTATGGTTATCGTGTCGAAATTTGCAAGAGCTAGAGCAGATTTAAAATCTCCGTCAGTAAAGCTTATTTTTTGTCCGATAATCCCCGTCTTGATCATATTCACGTTTTCTGCCACTACCTGCGCCCCAATGCCGAAAAAGGCGCTGGCACTCACCGCGCCAAAGCCGATCGTAGTTAGGATCACCGTCGCGGTAATTATAAAAGAAATAATTTTTTTCATTTTGTCCATTCCTTTCCATTTTCCTGATAAGGATATTTTAACCTCTCCTTCATTTTTTATTCGCAGAAAAATACATAAATAAGCCCTGAGATACTTGAAAAAAACGAAAAGAATTGGTATAATTGAATTAAATAAAAAAAGAGGAAAAAATATGAGCCGTGTCGAAAAGATAGAGGTCCTGAAGGGCACAATAGAAAACGTCGTCTACCGAAATGAAAGCAATGATTACACCGTACTTGAAATAGTTGACGGTGAGGATAATCTTGTTTGTGCGGTAGGCGTTATTCCTATGGCTTATGAGGGGGAGATCGTCAGCCTTCGCGGAAGATGGACGTATCACAAGGAGTTCGGAAAGCAGTTTGCCTTTGATTCTTTTGATAAAAGCCTGCCTGACGATGTGGACGGAATATTCAAGTATCTTTCCTCCGGAACTATCAAGGGTGTAGGACCTGTTACAGCATTGAAAATCGTAAACCGCTTTGGTACCGAAACCTTTGAGGTTATCGAGCATCGCCCTGAGTGGCTTGCGGATATATCGGGAATTACGAGAAAAAAGGCGGCGGCGATTTCCGAGTCCTTCCGCGAGCAGTCGGGTATTCGCGGCGTTATGATGTTTTGCAAGGACTATATGGGTGTCGGCGAGGTTGCAAGGGTGTATAAGACCTTTGGCGCGGGTGCTGTAGGACTAATAAAGGACAATCCCTATATACTCTGCAACAGCGATGCGGGGATTCCTTTTGCCAAGGCGGATGCCATTGCAAAAAGCCTGGGCTCAGCCCTCAATTCGAAGAACAGAATCTTCAGCGGAATATGCTACGTTCTGTCACACGCGGCGGGAACGAGCGGTCATACCTGCCTGCCCGAGAGTGAGGTCGTTGCCTCGGCGGCAGAGCTGCTTGAGCTTGAGAGTGATACGGTAAAGAATAATCTATCTGCGCTCCTTGACGAATCCGAGCTATCCTGCTATACGAGAGATGGTATAAACTACATAATGACTAACCGGACCGCCGAGGAGGAGGATCATATTGCAAAGGGCATCTTCCGCATTTCAAGATCGGCAGGTCAGTTTGGTGTAGCGGACATATCCTCGCTTATAGAAAAGGTGGAGATAAGCATTAATATCAGCTTTGCTCCTATGCAGCGTGCTGCGCTATATGCCTCTCTTGAAAACGGCGTTATGATCCTTACGGGTGGTCCCGGTACGGGTAAAACCACTGTTGTAAAGGCAATGATATCGATATTCAACAGCCTGGGTCTTAAAACCGTTCTTGCTGCTCCTACGGGACGCGCAGCGAAAAGAATGAGCGAGGCGACGGGCGAGGAGGCAAAGACCATCCACCGTATGCTCGAGATGGAGTATGCGGACGACAGCTTTCCCCGCTTCCGCCGCGATGATAAGAACCTGCTGGAGGAGCATGTCATCATTATCGATGAAGCATCCATGATCGATACCGCAATCATGGCAGCCCTGCTCAAAGCCATCAAGCCGG
>JAZNZI010000050.1:0-2302 GCA_045594865.1 Eubacteriales bacterium
TCTTTTGAAACCCTTACTGAAGGAAATAAATAACAACGATAGAAAGCGCGCTGATTATCATAAGTCCGGCAAGAACGCCAGCCAGAACCTTTACAAACATAGAATTCTTTTTCATTATGTATATTCCTTTACTTTATGTATTTTAATCCTTGTAATAGTTTGCTACGAGACTTGTAATGTTCTTATTGCCTGCCCTGTTTTTAACAGGGATCTTGGAGTTGATGATAGAAAGTCCTCTTGCAACCGAGTCGATTGGATCGGCAGGCTGTCTTACCGAAACGCCGAGAACCTTATTCATCATAAGATCGAGTCCGTGGATCATAGAACCGCCACCGGTCAGAACGACGCCGTTCTTAAAAACCTCCTCAACCTGATCAAGAGGAATCTTCTTAATCGCAACGGCTACCGCCATAAGAAGTCTGTGAAGAGGCTTCTCGAACACACCGACGATATCCTCTGAGGAAATGGTCATCTTAACACTGTTTCCGGTCAAGGAAAGCGTTCCCTCAATGTCAACGCTCGACTCCTCCTTTCCGTGCCATACAGAGCCAAGCTGCTCCTTGATAGCGCGCGCTACGGAAAGCGAAACGTTTACACCGCCCTGCTCTGCGATATACTGCTTAACCGCTTTATCAAAGTCCTCGCCACCAATCGCCTCTCTCGCGGTATAGGTGATCTGACCGTTATGCATCACTGCGATCTCGGTGGCAGATGCGCCAACGTTGACCGAGATAACGCTCTGAAGGGGTGTACCGCCCGCACCAATCAATGCAGCGACCGCACGGTTAACCGCATAGCTTCCGGAAATACCTGCATCGCTAAGAATTGCAAATACCTCCTTCTCCTGCTTTGCAATAAGGTCGGAGGGAATACCGATAACGCAGCGAAGCTTCTCGTCTGCGGGAATAGATCCAACCACATGAGAAACGATGCTCTGCGTAATCTGTCTGTCGAATAGGAGTCCGTTTTTAAAGGGTCTGACAAGCAAGGTGCGGTCGCTAAGCTCATCCCCCTGCTCAATAGCAGAGTTGCCCACCGAAATGATACGGCGACTGTCTTTATCTATAAGCGCAACAGATTGCTCACGGTATATGCCTGCTGTCATATCGCTAACGGTGATATTAGCGTATCCTAAATCAAGACCGATCTTGGTAATCATGCCGCCATCCTTTCTGGTGAAACTTTTTGCACCCATATTTATACAAGTACAACATATTATACTACATTTCAATAGAAATTTCAAGTATATTTTTAAATATATTCACAAATTTTATCTTTTAACGTGGTAAATCTCATAATTTGACGGTTATTTTCAATCATTTTATAGGGAATGTCCAATCTTCCTACCAAAACGACCATACTCTTTGCCCTCGTCACCGCGGTGTAAAGCAGATTTCTCACCATCAGCATCGGCGGACAATAGTACATAGGAATGATAACAACAGGATATTCACTTCCCTGACTTTTGTGTACGGTTATGGCATAGGCAAGCTCAAGCTCCTCCAGCATTGTGAAAGTATACTCGGCATATCTGTCATCAAACCTGATGTTTACCGTTTCCTCGGACGGATCAATGCTCTCGATAATTCCAATATCACCGTTGAAAAGTCCGACGCCTGTAGCTCCGTTCTTCTCCCACTCGATATCATAGTTATTCGTTATCTGCATTACCCTGTCACCCTCGCGGAAGATAACTCCGTGGGATGCCTTTTCTTTTTTAAATTTCGTAGGTGGATTCAGCCTTGCCTGCAATATAGAGTTCAAGCTCTCAACGCCAGCCACGCCCTTTTTAGACGGGGTGATAACCTGTATATTGCCCTTGATAGCTTTACCGTATGCCTTAGGCAATCTCTCGTCTATAAGCGAGGCAACCGTTTCGGCAATATCAGCCTCCCTCTCGCGTCTTACGAAGAAGAAATCGCTGTCTGTGACGTTGAGAATTGGGGCTTTGCCCTCATTGATTCTGTGCGCATTGGTAATTATCAGGCTCTCCTTAGACTGTCGGAATACCTCCGTCAGCCTTACGGTTTTAATTCTCTCCGATCCTATAAGGTCAAACAGCACGTTTCCTGCGCCAACGCTGGGAAGCTGATCGGAGTCACCGATAAGGATAAGTCTGGAGCCTCTCTTCATAGCCCTGATAAGAGCCGCCGTCAAGGAAAGGTCGAGCATAGACTCCTCATCCACGATGATAACGCTCTCGCTGATAGGATTTCTCTCGTTTCGGCAGAATCTGATACTACCGTCAGTGGTTCTCTCCATCTCAAGCATTCTGTGTACCGTCTTTGCCTCCTCGCCCGTC
>JAZNZI010000051.1:0-8765 GCA_045594865.1 Eubacteriales bacterium
GGTATTCCCGGCGAGGGACTTAAAGGAGTATATTCCGCAAACGAGTATCTCACCCGATCCAATCTTATGAAGGCATATCTTCATAATCCCGAAACCCCTATTATGAAGGGTGGTAAGGTAGCCGTTGTTGGCGGCGGAAACGTTGCTATGGATGCGGCGCGTACCGCACTCCGCCTCGGCGCAGAAAAGGTTTACATCGTTTACCGTCGCTCGATGACCGAGCTTCCCGCAAGGCGCGAGGAGGTCGAGCACGCAGAGGAGGAGGGAATCGAGTTCCGCCTGCTTTGCAATCCTATCGAGATCCTTGGATATAATAATCCCGACAATCCCCGCGACGAGCGAAACGGCAGCGTTCAGGCGATCAGGTGCATCCGCATGGAGCTTGGCGAGCCCGACGAGCGCGGCAGACGCCGTCCCGTAGCGGTAGCAGGCAGCGAGTTCACCCTCGACGTTGATGCCGTTATTATGGCTATCGGCACCTCGCCTAATCCCCTTATCAAGTCCACCACCGAGGGACTTGAGGTCAACCGCTGGGGCGGTATTATTGTCACCGAGGACGGAGCCACCACCAAGGCAGGCGTGTACGCAGGCGGCGACGCCGTCACAGGCGCCGCAACCGTAATCTCCGCCATGGGCGCCGGCAAGGTAGCCGCCAAAGCAATTGATGAGTATCTGAAAAAATAAACTAACGAAAGAGCCGCTAGCGGCTCTTTTTAAATAAATCCTTGACACCGTTTAAAATAAATGCTAAAATATATTCGTTAAATTATGCAAATTTTCCATTAGGAGAAAACCGCTATGATGAAATCTATCAGAGATATATACAAAATAGGAAAGGGACCCTCATCATCGCACACTATGGGACCTGCAAAGGCTATGGGCATATACGTGTCCGAGCATCCCGAGGCAGAGAGCTATAAGGTTATCCTTTACGGCAGCCTTGCCGACACAGGCGAGGGACACGGAACGGATAAGGCTATTTCCGCCGCTACCGAAAAGGCGGTTGAGATAGTCTTTAATACCACCGACCGCGAGCTTCCCCACGAGAATACTATGGACATCTACTCTGTAGTTGGCGGCGTTCCTCAGGATAAAATGCGCGTTATGAGCGTTGGCGGCGGCGATATTGAGATAGAGGGCAGAGAGGGCGAGGGAGCAACTCTCGTTTATCCCGAAACTACCTTTGCCGAGATTTCGGCACTCTGTAAGAGAGAGGGAATTCGCCTTTCTGATTACGTCCTGCTCCGCGAGGGCGAGGATATCAGAGATTTCCTCTATATCGTATGGACTACTATGAAGAATGCTATCCACGAGGGACTTACCACCTCGGGCATTCTTCCCGGAGGACTTGAGGTAGAGCGAAAGGCACAGTATCTTTATAACCAGCGCCACATTGACGAGCGCGAGGTGACGAGAGAAAACCGCATCGTTTGCGCCTATGCCTATGCGGTAAGCGAGCAGAATGCCGACAACGGCACAATTGTCACAGCCCCCACCTGCGGAGCCTGCGCGGTGCTCCCCTCGGTTCTCAGATATATGCAGGAAAAGAATCGCTTCTCCGACGAGCAGATCATTCGCGCCCTTGCGGTTGCGGGACTTATCGGTACGCTTACAAAAACAAATGCATCTATCAGCGGTGCAGAGTGCGGCTGTCAGGCAGAGGTAGGCACGGCTTGCTCTATGGCATCCGCCGCCCTTGGCGAGTTGTTTGAAATGGGCATTGATCAGATAGAATACGCTGCCGAGATTGCATTCGAGCATCATCTCGGACTCACCTGCGATCCCATCTGCGGACTTGTGCAGATCCCCTGTATCGAGCGCAACGCGGTTGCGGCTATGAGAGCGATCAACGCGGTCAATCTTGCAAACTTCCTCTCGGGCTCAAGAAAAATCTCGCTCGATATGGTAATAAAAACTATGTACGAGACGGGTAAGGACCTTTCTCACCACTATCGTGAGACCTCTACAGGCGGTCTTGCAAAGCTCTACGGAGGAAGAAAAGATGGATAAGGCAAAGATAGACAGAATAAACGAGCTTGCCAGAATTGCAAAGCAACGCGAGCTTACCTTTGAGGAGCAGCAGGAAAGAGCCGCCCTCAGAAACGAGTATATTGCATACGTTCGCGCAGAGCTGCGCGGAACAAAGGAGGAGGGAAATAATAATGGCTAAGTGCTGTATGTGCGCAAGACATATTGAGAGGGAGGACGCGCCCGTTCTTGCAATGGGTGTGGCAGGTAATCCAAGACTTCTATGCGACTGCTGCTCCCAGCTTCTTGACACCGCTACTCTCGGTGATAATTTTGATGATATCAAGTCCGCTATGGAGAAGATAAGCGAAATAATGGCAGACGGAAATCCCGATGGCGTCACCTATTCTATAGTAAGCGAGATGATGGTCACGGCATCCGACAGAGCGAAGGCTATCAAGGACGGCACCTATGACTTCTCACTTGACGAAGCAGAGCGGGAGGAAGAGGGCTTTGAGGAGATTCCCGAGGAGCTGCTCGAGACCGAGGAGGACAGAGAAAGGGATAGACGCGACGAGGAGAAAAACAAAAAGTTTGACAAGTTCTATAACTACACCCTTATTGGCGCTTGTATTGCCCTTGGCTTATTTATCGGCTGGAAGGTGCTTGAGGCATTCGGAGTTGATTTTTCGCAGTTCTTTAACGCCTGATAACTTTTGTAATTAAATAAAAGCCTCTCTGCATATGCTTGTGCGGAGGGGCTTTTTTTATGGATTTTTCTTTTGTTCTGCCGATAATGGTCACGGTCGTTGGGCTGTATCTTCTGATACGTTTGCGTTTTTTCTTTATAGCTCACCCAATCAGAACGGCGCGTGAATTTTTGTCTGCGCTTGGTGACAGAGATGCGCGCAGATCCTTCTTTCTCGCTCTCGCAGGAACGCTCGGAGTAGGTAATATCTTCGGGGTTTCGGCGGGACTTATGATAGGTGGAGCGGGCAGCCTTTTCTGGCTTTTCATCTCCTCTTTTTTTGCAATGATAATCAAGTATGCAGAGACGCTTCTCGTCTTTGACGTGGGGGCAGAGCAGGGCGGTACGGCATCTGTTCTCGCTCGCGTTTTTAGCCGATTCGGTAGGTTTCTTTCACCTATTTATGCCTCACTTACCGTACTGCTTGCATTCTTTATGGGGGCGTCGATGCAGTCTGCCGCCCTTACCGACGTGGCAGAAAAATCTCTCGGCTTAAGTCCGATTTTAACCGCGTTGATACTACTGATTTTGCTTCTGCCTTGCTTGCTTGGCGGCGTAAAGAAAATCGAGAGTATTACCGAAATAGTCATTCCTTTGACAACAATAATTTACATATTGCTATGTTTTGCTGCTATTTTTGTCAATTTTCATCGCCTCGGTGATGTGATAAGTGATGTAATTTCCTCGGCGTTCAGCTTCAGATCCGCAGTGGGCGGCGGTGTGATGTTCCTTGCCGTGCGCGAGGGCTTTGCCCGCGGAATTCTGTCGAACGAGGCAGGTGTTGGAACGTCAGCTATGGCACACGCACGCTCTCGGGGGCGCAGTCCACACGTGGCAGGACTTTTCGCTATGTCCGAGGTGGTTTTTGACAGCTCGCTTCTATGTATCCTCACGGGTGTTGCGGTGCTTGTATCGGTTCCAGACATTTCAGCTTTTAACACCCCGATGTCGCTTGTAAGCGCCGCCTTTTCTTCGGCTCTCGGCGCGCCCGTGTCCTATCTCCTTACTTTGCTTATTCTTGCCTTTGCATATTCCACCATAATCTGCTGGTATTACTACGGTATGGAATGCTCGAGGCTTTATTTTGGCAAAATATCTTGGTTATATCCACTCGTTTTTATCACGGCAATTCTCATATCCGGACTTCTTCCGCCCAAATTTTTGCTCTATTTTACCGATTTTCTGCTCCTTTTGATGTCGATTATGACGCTCTCTGCAATCCTAAAAAAATCCCCGAGAATTGCTAAGCTTTGCCTTTCAAAAAAGAAAAATCCCGAGTGATCTCGGGATTTTAAATTTATATAAGTCTTATTCTCGATTTTACCGTTGCGCCAAGCTTTTCGAGTGACTTTATACCCGCCAGCGCTTCCTTTTCGCTGATGACATCCGTGATAAATGCCGGCTCCTCGCCCTCGCTTATCACCTGAACAGAGCCAAACGCCTTTTCCACAGCGCCTCTGTCAGCGCCGCAGATGGCAATATACTGTCTTGCCGCGAAGTCCGCAAAGTCGCATAGGCTTTCGTCACCCTTAATCCATATCGGCTCGGCATAGCTTCTGCCCGAGCGCATGATCTGCATAAGATCACCGACCACGGCAGATGCTGTAGCACCTGCGCCTGCGCCCTGACCGTAGAACATTACATTGCCGATCGGCTCGCCGATAATCTCTACCGCGTTGTAAACTCCGCTGACACTCGATAGGGGAGAATCGCTTCCAAGCATAAAGGGTGCAACCATAACCTGCATACCCTTATCACCGATCACACATCTGCCGAGCAGCTTGATAGACAGACCAACCTTCGCGGCGTTCAGCACGTCCTCCTTGCGAATGGAGGTAATGCCCTCGGTATGAATGCTCTCGGTGGGGATAAGCCTTCCGCTCACCAGCGCGGTGAGTATTGCGATCTTGCGGCAGGCGTCGATTCCAAGCACGTCCGCGTCGGGATTCCTCTCGGCATAGCCCTTGTCCTGCGCGTCCTTCAGCGACTCCTCAAAGGAAGCGCCAAAGGAGAACATCTTTGTAAGTATATAGTTTGTCGTACCGTTGAGAATGCCGCGCACCTCGTGGATCTTGTTCTGACCTACACAGCTTATCATAGGCGAAATGACGGGAATACCGCCGCCAACTGACGCCTCAAAGCGATAACAAACGCCATTTTCTCTTGCAAGCGCGAGAAACTCGTCACCGAATTTTGCCACAACCTCCTTGTTGGAGGTGATAACGCTCTTGCCCGCCTTCAAAGCCGCCACGGTGTACTCATATGCGGGGTGAGAGCCACCCATAGCCTCAATAACGCAGTCAACCTCAGGGTCGGAGAGGATAATATTAAAATTGTGAACCACTCTGTCGGCAAAGGGAGAGTCGGGAAAATCTCTCAGGTCAAGTATATATTTGATCCTGATATCCTCACCGCCAAGTCTTGCCACCTGAGAGGAATTGTTTGTAATCAGATCGGCAACGCCGCCGCCAACGACGCCAAAGCCGAGTATTGCGATATTAGTCATAAATAACCTCAAAATAAAAAATAAGTCGGAGCTTCGCGGACGAAGCCCCGACAGACAAGAAAATTATATCATAATCGCCATTTCTTGTCAAGTTCAAAAAATAAATTGCTGTTATTTGCCTTTTTGCGTCAACGTCAAGCCTCCGTAATACCGAGCGACGCCTGCTTTGACTCCTCCGAGATATAGTCGAGGGGATTTACGCTGACACCCTCCACCTTTACACCAAAGTGTAGATGAGGCTCCTCGGCAAGCTCGGAAAGCGAGGTGTCGCCCACAAGACCGATAAGCGCGCCGGATTTAACCTCGTCACCCTCCTTTACCGCAATATCGGTAGAGGCAAGGTTGGAGTATACGCTGACGATGCCGCCCTCGTGGGTTATCTCCACCGTCTTGCCATAGCGGGCGTCGTTGTACACACGGCTGACAGTTCCGTCTGCCGCAGCAAAGACCTCTGCACCATCCTCAGTGGAAATGTCAATTCCCGTGTGAACTCTCCACTCGTTAAGGGTGGTGGAGAATACGGGTGTATCAATGCTATGATGCTTTGTTATCTCACCAACCACGGGAGATACCATAGTAAGCTTTTCGGGCTTCTTGTCGCCCTCGCCATCGTTCTGATTGCCGCTTTCATCTTCGTTTCCACCGTCGCCCCCGTCATCATTGTTGCCCTCGTCGGCAGGGGGCTGATTTACCGTGGGATCGTCCTCGGGGGGCTCGTTATTTCTTGACGCCGCCGAGAAAATACCTACCACCACCGCAGTGATGCACAGTACTCCGATCACCGCCGCGTAAATAATTTTAACTTTTCTTGGCTGATCGCTGAATTTAATTTTTTTATCCATCTTAATTTCCTTTCCTATTTCGATGCTACACCTATTCTTGCCAGCAAAAGAAAAATTATTCGTAAAAGGAAAAAGAACTTTTAGCAAAAAGCAAATACCGAGCAAAAGGGTATTGACATTTTTGCCAATGTATATTATAATTATTTAGTTAAACTATATCTATAAGATTTCGGGAGGGTAGAGTATGCAGGATAAAATTTCACTTGCGGGCGATCTCGGCAGCGGTAAAAGCACCGTTGCGGACATACTTATCAAGCGCCTTGGCGCGGACTACTACTGTACGGGAGCTATCGTGCGCTCTATCGCCGCCCAGCGCGGAATGACAGTCACCGAGCTGAATAAGTATATGGAAACTCATCCCGAGATCGACCACGAGATCGATGCGGGAATTGCCGCTCTTTCGGAGGACGAGAGATTTCTTGTTATCGACTCCCGTATGGCTTGGCACTTTACAAAGGGAACCTTCAAGGTGTATCTTTCCTGCGACATTGAAACAAGCGCGCTTCGCATTATGTACGCTAACAGAAAGGATGAGCACAGCTCCACTCTTGAGGAAACTATTGATTGCACCCGTGCCCGTCGCGAGAGCGAGAAAAAACGCTATACCGAGCAATACGGCGTTGACATCAAGGATCTCTCAAACTATTCGCTTGTCGTGGACACCACCGTTGCCACTCCCGAGCAGATAGCCGAGCAGATTGCCGCGTCCTTTGCCAAGTGGCAGCAGGACAAGTCCTACAGACGTGTATTTATCTCCCCCGAGCGACTTCATTTCCCCGAGCACGAGCTTGAGGGCGATAAGCTTGCCGCTCTTTCTTCCCGCCTTGAGTGCGGCGAGGAACTCACGGGTATAACCGTGTGCGAGAGGGATGGCGAGTTCTATCTTGTAGACGGCTTTGAGGCTGCTATGGCATACGTATTCAGCTTCTCCACCTTCATTCCCGCCACACTCGTTAAGGCAGAGCCTGACGGCGAATATGTGAGAATAAAAAATTCTCTTTGATTATCAGTTCGAAAGGTAAATATATATGCTTACATTAAAGAAAAACACGGCGTCGCTTATTGCAGATGCTGTTGCAAGCGGATTCGGCGAGGGACTTCTCTCTGCCGACGAAATATTCGCTATGCTTGAATATCCGCCCGACAGGACGATGGGAGATATTGCGCTTCCTTGCTTCCGCTTGTCAAAGAGCCTGCGCCGCTCTCCCGTGCAGATAGCGCAGCTGCTTGCCGATGCTATAAAGTGCGAGGAGTTCTCCTCCATCACCGCGGTAAACGGCTATCTTAATTTCAAGATCGACGGCACAGCCTTCTCCCGCAGAGTTGCCACAGAGGTTCTTTCTCTCGGTGATATGTACGGCTCGCCCCGAAACGGTGAGGGTAAGACCGTAGTTCTCGACTACTCCTCTCCCAACGTTGCAAAGCCCTTCCATATCGGCCACCTCGGTACCACCGTTATCGGCCACTCGCTGAAGCTTCTTCACGAGTTCGCTGGTTATAAGTGCGTTGGTATCAACTATCTCGGCGACTGGGGAACTCAGTTTGGTAAGCTTATCGTTGCCTACAAGAAGTGGGGAGATAAGGCTACCATAGAGCAGGGGGGTGTTGACGAGCTTGTAAAGCTTTACGTTCGTATTAATAATGAGATAAAGGCGGAGGAGGACGCGAGCGAGGATAAGAAATCCCCTCTTGCAGATCAGTCCCGCGCCGAGTTTAAAAAGCTCGAGGAGTTTGACGAGGAGAACATCGCCCTCTGGCGCTGGTTCGTTGACGTCAGCCTTGAGGAATATCAGAGAACCTATAAGCTTCTCGGCATAGAGTTCGACTCCTATAAGGGCGAGTCCTTCTATACCGACAAGATGCCTGCCCAGGTGCAGAAGCTTCGCGATATGGGACTTCTTGAGATCGACGACGGTGCATCCATCGTTAATCTCGATCAGTGGAATATGCCTGTTTGCCTTATCTTAAAGCGGGACGGATCCACTCTCTATCCCACCCGTGATATTGCCGCCGCCGTATACCGCAAGGGCGAGTATAACTTCGATAAGGCTATCTACGTTACCGCCGCGCAGCAGTCGCTTCACTTTGCACAGTGGTTCAAGGTGGTTGAGCTTATGGGCTACGATTGGTACGATCAGCTCGTTCACGTTCCCTACGGCACAGTATCCGTAAACGGCGCGAAGCTTGCTACCAGAACGGGTAACGTTATTCTCCTGAAGGACCTCTTTGCCGAGGCTATCGCAAGGGTTAAGGAGATCGCTAAGGATAAGCATCCCGACGAGGCAGAGTGTCAGGCTATCGCAGAGAAGGTCGGCGTTGGCGCGGTGGTATTCCACTATCTTTCCAACAACCGTATGCGTGACATCAACTTCGTTATGGAGGACGCACTTTCCTTTGACGGAAATACAGGTCCCTACGCACAGTACACCTATGCCCGTACCTGCTCCATTCTTGAGAAGGCAGGCGAGGCAGGTCGTGCTATGACCGACGCTCCTCTTTCCGAGCTCGAGGTTGAGCTTGCAAAGACTTTGTCTATCTTCCCCGAACGCGTGAATGCGGCAATCGCAGACTACGAGCCCTCGGTTGTGACAAGATACATTCTTGATCTTTGTGCGGCGTTCAACCGCTTCTATCACGAGTGCAGCATAGTAAGTCGGATCGTAGCCATGTCGTTCTGTGAGCCAAGGGGTTGGCTGTGGGT
>JAZNZI010000052.1:0-4173 GCA_045594865.1 Eubacteriales bacterium
GATCGAAAACGGCTGCGTAGGGATTCACCTTGCCTTGCACGAGGTCGCAGAGAAGATCGGCGGCGACCATAGCGTTTGTCATACCCCACTTGTTAAAGCCTGTCGCCACGAATACGTTGGGAGTGGACTTGGCGTACTGCCCGATATAGGGAATGTCGTCCAGTGTCATGCAATCCTGCGTTGCCCATTTGCCGACGATCTCGGCGTTTTTGTAGTGCTTGCGGGCGAAGTTTTCAAGCTCTTGCCAACAGCTACCTTTCTTGCCCGTACGGTGTCCGCCTCCGCCGAGGAGCAGAAGGTCTCCGTAGCTTCGAAAGGACAACCCAGTGTTGGATTCGTCCACATACATTCCGTTCACATTTTGCGCACCTCTTAGGGCAATTACATAGGAACGGTGCTGATAGAGCTTTAAGGAATACAGTCCGTGCTTGTTGGGCATCGGAAAATGGGTTGCGATAATCAACTTTTTGAAAGCAATCTCGCCGCGGTTGGTTTTTGCCTTGTGCGGCATTAGTTCTGTGACCTTGGTATGCTCGTAGATTGGTAGATCTTTTGAAATCGTATATAAAAATTTCAATGGGTGAAACTGTGCTTGATCTTTCACGCGAACCGCGCCCGCAACCGAGAAGGGAAGCTCTTTTGCATCCGAAAACTCGGCTTTCACGCCTATGTGGTTCAAGGCGGCGACCTCTTTTTCGATTTTCTTGCGGTCATTGAGAGAATAAACGTAGTTATCCCGTGTTTCAAAATCACAGTCGATATTCTCGCAAAATTGCGCGTACTCCTGAATTGCCTTGCTCTGCGCCTCCGCATACAACCGTGCCTTGTCCTCGCCAAAACGTTTTATCATCTTATCGTAAATCAATCCATGCCCGAGCGTGATCTTCGCCGTTGTTTTCTTTGTAATGCCGCCGCAGATTTCCGTCGCTTCTACCAGCATACAATCCACACCCGCGTTTTTCAGCTTATAAGCACACAAAATTCCCGCGATACCGCCGCCGATAATTAAAACGTCTGTCTTTTTATTCCCATCAAGCGCGTCAAAACGCGGCTTATCCGCTGTTTTTAACCATATTGAGACCATAGTAATCCTCCGAATCTTAATAGGGTTAGTTTTTGCGGATTCACACCCCGACATACCGATTATTAAAGAATTCGGCTAATTTATATAAATTCTTAAAAATAGCCGAAAAATGCTTTCAATTCTTTGTTTTAGGTAATTTTATACCTTCGACCATATATTTTCCGCCGTTTCGGGAAATAATAATGGCGAATACAAAAATCGGAGGTATCTATGTTCAAACACGAAAAAATGTTATTTCATCCCGTAGAGGTGGAGAAACCCAATCCGCAGTATGCGGTTCTCTTACAGGAACAGCTTGGCGGTGGGAACGGTGAGCTTAAGGCGGCTATGCAGTATATGTCACAGAGCTTTAGAATCAAAGATCCCGAGATCAAGGACTTGTTTCTTGACATAGCTGCGGAGGAGCTGGGACACATGGAAATGGTGGCGCAGACAATCAATCTGCTCAACGGTCACGACGTGGACGCCACCAAGGTGCAGGCGGGCGAGGTGCAGACACACGTTCTGCTTGGGCTCAATCCCGGGCTTATCAATTCTTCGGGCTATTCCTGGACGGCGGATTACGTGACCGTCACGGGCGACCTGTGCGCCGACTTGCTCTCTAATATCGCGTCCGAGCAGAGAGCCAAGGTGGTTTACGAATATCTCTACCGCCAGATCGAGGACAAGAAGGTCAGAGAGACAATTGATTTTCTGCTCAACCGCGAGGAAGCGCACAATCAGATGTTCCGTGACGCCTTCAACAAGGTGCAGGAAACAGGCTCGAACCGTGATTTCGGTACGACCAAAGCGGCAAAGATGTATTTTTCTATGTCGAACCCCGGACCGAATACGTTTGCGACGGGCGAAACTCATGCGCCGTCATTTAAGTAAAAGTAATAAAAATGAGGGTTGGCGATTTGTTTCGTCGACCCTCAAAAAAGCACTTGACATTTATTCTATTCTGTGTTACAATATAATCAGGCAAAGGATGTATTAACTTACATGTTATATATTTCTGCAAGGTGAAACCATCTTTCACAAATATATAAAATTTAATTTAATGTATTGTTTGCTTGCGAATAGGGGTAGTGTAGCCATACCCATATATGCAAGCTATTTTTATATCCTTTGCAGTATTTGTTTTGCGGAGGATTTTTTATGTTAAAGAAAAACGCGATTATTGAAATTGAAAATTCAATCGGTTATGAATTCAAAAACAAGCAATTGCTCACCCAAGCATTTACGCGCTCATCCTATCATTATGAGCACCCCGAAGATCAAGACAACGAGGTGTTGGAATTTTACGGCGATGCGGTGCTTTCCCTCGTGATTAGTGATATTCTTCTTGAGAAATACACAGATCAAGATGGAAGTGGTATGTATTCCTTTAGAACGGAAGGCGATTTGAGTGCTTTACGAAGCGCTCTTACGAACAAAAGATATTTGGCAAAGCAAATGAGCAAGCTTTGTCTTCAGGATTATCTTAGAGTCAGTATCGGAGATCAACAGCAAGGTGTGCAAAATGGCAAATCGGTTTTAGAAGATCTCTTTGAGAGCATTGTCGGTGCGATTTATTTGGACTCGGGCAAGAAATGGTCAGTTGTGAAAAATATGGTTAGCAAAATACTCGACGTTGATAAATTTCTTGCGGCTAACGATGGTGAAATCAGGATCAGTTACAAAAATAGCGTTCAGGAATGGTGCCAGCGGTTTGGGTATGACAGACCTGAGTATGATACTCGCCAAAACTGGGATGGTTCTTATGTGTCCGTGTGTGAGGTTGAGGAGTTGGGCGTTCGTGAGCGAGCTGATGGAAATACAAAAAAAGAGGCAGAAAACAATTCTGCCGAACTGGTATTGGAACGCTTAGAAGAAGATTTTGAACCGGATATCAATCGCTTTATCGTCAACTATGAAAACGCAATCAATATGCTTCAAGAGCATTGTCAATCGGAGGGATATGATCGTCCCAATTACGAAACCGTTGAAGATATCGTATACGATGACAACAGCCACAAGTTTACTGTACGCTGTTATCTGAATGGATATTACGTTGATGGCGAAGGATCAAAGGTAAAAGAAGCAAAAAAACAAGCCGCTTTCAATATGATGAAGTATATGGGACTTGTTGATTAAATTCAGATGTATGGTTACGTTGAAACGATGCTCCGCGCTTTGGGGCATCGTTTTTCTGTATTTGGAGAAAACAGCTTGTCCTTATCGATTTTTAATAAATTAAGTTGATTTTTTGCTAAAAATACCTGTTGTTGCTCTTATATGATAGCAGGTAGGCAATTTTTGAGCGTTTTGCCGAAGTGTGAAAAATCCTTATATTTCAAGGCTTTTCGGCGATTTTTTGATAAAGGTTGCTCTTACAGTATTGCAGCATCTGCCGCAAGGTCCTCGTGGATCGAGGCGAGGGCGTCCTCCTTAGAGGCTATTGCCATAGCATTAAAGGGCACACCTGCCGCAGATGCGGGATAGATCGCTGCGCCGTGGTCGACGTAATATTTATCAAAGCCGCCCGCGATAATCTCGTCGGGAGTGAGGTTGCGGGTAAGCTGATAAACAATGCTGGCTACCATCTCCATATGGCCGAGCTCCTCCGAGCCTACGTCGGTTAAAATGCCAACTACTCTGCCGTCGGGCATAGTGTAGCGCTGGTTAAGATAGCGCATAGATGCGGCAAGCTCGCCGTCGGGACCTCCAAGTGCGGTGATTATTGCGCCCGCAAGACGAGGATTAGGACGCTCGATCTTTACGGGATGCTGAAGCTGCTTCTGATATATCCACATACTATCTGTCCCCCTCTCTCATAAAGTCGCCTGCCTGCTGCCAGGGCCAGGGGCCGTCCACCCAATGCCACTGCTCGGTGCTGACGTTGCCCATTGCAGTAAGGGGACCGACGGTATTTTCATACATCTCGGTAAGTCTTTTAAGCTCGTCGACGGTCTGCTTATAATAATCGAGAGCAGTAAGACAGCGAGGGTGGGTATCAAGATAAAGCTCAAGCTCGGTTTTCACAAAGCAAAGCGCTCTTATCTGATCAGCAAGGCTGCCCGAAAGTGCGCCACCGTTGGCATTTCTGCCGATTATGCCGTTCATTC
>JAZNZI010000053.1:0-21214 GCA_045594865.1 Eubacteriales bacterium
CCTTGGCTCACAGAACGACATGGCTACCATCCGACTTAGATCCTCTATCCATCTCTGTACGTATTCAACCGGCGCTCGCTTTGGATCTCCGGTAGCAAGACCCAGGCCGTGACAACCCACAGGGTAGATATGCATCTCTACAAGTGCTCCAAGCTCCGACAGCCTCGTCGCATATCTGTACGTGCCCTTTACGTCAACCGTTTCGTCGCAGGATGTGTGCCAGATAAATGCAGGAACAGCCGTGTCCTCCTCCACCTCATACGTAGGTGTCATGGAAATATGAGTGCGTTCGGGGAGTATCTCAATCCGATAATCACCCATCAGATTTTCAAATGACCCTTTATGCGATTCAATATCTGTAACAGGATAGCAAAGTATCTGTGCATTCGGCATATAGTAATCCCATGGCAGATCTTCTCCCTTGGGAAAATGCCATTTATCTGTTGCACAGTGAGCTGCCAAATGTCCGCCTGCCGACGAGCCCATGACGGCTATCTTGTCGGGATCTATTTTCAGATCCTTCGCTTTGCTTCTGACGTAGCTTACCGCTTTTTTTGCATCTAATAGCGGAGCAGGGTACTGTGCAGGCGCAACTCTGTAATCAACCACAAATGCGAGGAGGCCCATTCTGTTAAGCTCGAGTGCATATGGCTCTCCCTCGTGATACGCGCGATGAGAATATCCGCCTCCGCTGAAAATAATAACGGCTCCGTCGCCCTTCTTGACTTCGGGCTCGTAGCAGTGCATTTCAACACTGCCGCCACCGTACGGCGCATTATTATTCCAAAGGTCTATGGTTTTCATAAGCCTACCTCCCAGATTTCTACATAAATTTTATCACAAACCTCCCGCTATTGCAAGTTCAATTGTTAACAAATTGTAAACTTTTGCTTTTTTTCTCAAACCTCTTGATATTTAATAAATTATATGATATTATATAACAGCTGTCCGAAAGGGCAGACAATAATATATCTCACACAGCGAGTAGGTTTACTGCCGGTGCTCTTCTCACGAGTCGTAGTATTATGTCGCTGTGGCGGAAAAAACCAAGGAGGAACATAAAATGTTCGAAATCACAATCAAGCAGTTGCTTGAAGCAGGCGTTCACTTCGGTCACCCTACCAAGAAGTGGAACCCCAAGATGGCAGAGTACATCTTCACCCAGAGAAACGGTATTCACATCGTTGACCTTCAGAAGACCGTTAAGAAGTTCGAGGAGGCTTACAACTACGTTTCCGAGATCGCACAGGCTGGCGGTACCGTTCTTTTCGTTGGTACCAAGAAGCAGGCTGCTGAGACCATCAAGGAAGAGGCTCAGAGATGCGGTCAGTACTACGTAAACGTTCGTTGGCCCGGCGGTATGCTTACCAACTTCAAGACCATTCGCCGTTCTATCAAGAGACTTAAGGATCTTGAGAAGATGCAGGCAGACGGTACCTTCGACCTTCTTCCTAAGAAGGAAGTTGCTAAGAAGCTTAAGGAGATCGAGGATCTTGAGAAGTCCTACGGCGGTATCAAGGATATGGAGACTCTTCCTTCCTGCGTATTCATCGTAGATACTCGCAAGGAGCGCAATGCAGTTCTCGAGGCTAAGAAGCTTGGCATTCCTGTAGTTGCTATCGTAGATACCAACTGTGATCCCGACGATGCAGATTGCATCATCCCCGGTAACGACGACGCTATCCGCGCTATCAAGCTTATCGCTGGCGCACTTGCAAACGCAGTTATCGAGGCTCACGGCGGCGTTCAGGAGGAGCCCGCTGCAGAGGCTGAGGCAGTAGAGGCTGCTGAGTAATTTTCATTCAGAATTTATTTTAAGGAGAAAAGAAAAATGGCATTTACCGCTAAAGACGTTGCTGAACTCAGAAAGCAGACAGGCTGTGGTATGATGGACTGCAAGAAGGCTCTTGTTGAGTCTGACGGCGATTTTGAGGCTGCAGTTAAGTACCTTCGTGAGAAGGGTATGGCTGCTACCGCAAAGAAGGCTGACCGTATCGCAGCAGAGGGTATCGTTGACATCCTCACTATCGGCAACACCACCGCTATCGTTGAAGTTAACTCCGAGACCGACTTCGTTGCAAAGAACGCAACCTTCCAGGAGTTCGTTAAGGAAATTCTTAAGACCATCATCGCTAACAAGCCCCAGAACGTTGAGGAGCTTCTTGCTTCCGCTTATGTTGGTGGCGGCGTAGTTTCCGAGGCTCTCGCAGAGCAGATCTACAAGATCGGCGAGAAGATCTCTATCCGTCGTTTCCAGATCGTTGAGGGCACCGTTTCCACTTACATCCACGGCCTTGGCGCTACTGGTGTTATCGTTTCCTTCGACACCGACCTTGCTGATAAGGAAGCTTTCGCTGAGTGCGCAAAGAACGTTGCACTTCAGACCGCAGCTATGGACGTTAAGTATCTTGATAAGGAGTCCGTTCCCGCATCCGTTATCGAGGAGGAGCAGAACATCCTCATCAATCAGATGAAGGAAGATCCCAAGATGGCTAACAAGCCCGAGCAGGTTCTCCAGAACATCGTTAAGGGCAGACTTGGTAAGTTCTATGAGAACAACTGCCTTCTTGAGCAGGCTTACGTTAAGGATGACTCTATGTCCGTTTCCAAGTACGTTGCATCCGTTGCAAAGGAGCTTGGCGGCTCTATCAAGGTTACCGGCTACGTTCGTTTCGACAAGGGTGCCGGCCTCGAGAAGAGAGAAGAGGACTTCGCAGCCGAGATCGCAAAGATGGTTCAGGGTTAATCCCTCTGACGTCTTGATTCAGGCATAACCAAAAGAAAGAGTGTGGGAAACCGCACTCTTTATTTTTATCGTCGTTCTTCGGCTCTCGCTGTAGGTAACTACGGCTTCGGCGTCAGAACACCGATTTCTGCTCTGAATGTTCCGACGTCTTGATTTTGGCATAACCATAAGAAAAGGTGCAGGAAACTGCACCTTTTCTTATTATCGTCGATTTATTGCTCGACGTATTTATATACGCCTTCGCAACAAAAGCGACGATTTCTGTCTTGACTGAAGGCAACATCTAGGCAACATACAGCTTCGTGGCAAAAATGCGATTTCTGCTCACAATGTTCCGACGACTTGATAGATTCGCCGCAAAATTATCTTGACATAGCAAGGTCTTCGTGATATAATGTATCAAAACTGTCGAAAGGAGCCCACACCATGAAACTCATCCTTATAATCGGCAGCGGTGCCGTTGGCAAAATGACCGTAGGACAGGAGCTGATGAAGATAACCGACCTGCGACTTTTCCATAACCATATGATGATCGAGCCTGTTATCGAAATCTTTAACAGCTTTAACGGCAAGGTTATCGCCCGTCTGCGCGAGGTCGTTTTTGAGGAGTTTCTGCAAAGCGACAACTTGGGTATGATATTTACTTATATGTGGGCGTTTGATATGCCCTCGGATCGCGAGTACGTGCTGAACGTGGCTTCAAAATTCGAGGAGGTCTACTGCGTCGAGCTTATAGCCGACCAGGCAGTACGCCTTGAAAGGAACAAAACCGAAAACCGACTTAAAAATAAGGCATCCAAGCGCGACCTTGCCGCCTCTGACCGCAGGGTAATAAACGAGGACACCAACCACCGCCTCGTAAGCGAGCCCGGCGAGATCCCCTTTGAAAACTACGTCCGCATCGACAACACCCATCTTGCCCCCGACGTAGTCGCGCAGATGATTAAGGACAAGTTCAATCTATAATTAAAAAAAGACGGAGATACTCTCTCCGTCTTTCTTAATTTATAAGAAGAAATGCATTATAATATACACCAGCAACCCTACGGGAAGTGCGATCGAAATCACGAGTAGCACAAGGCAGATCTTGTCCCATATCTGACGGAAGCTCTTGGTTTTTAAAACACTGCCGTCGTCCTCGTGGTCGGGTGTGTTCAGCTTTGCCTCGCGGCGCGCTTCCTTGCCCGCCTTCTTCGCCATCTTTGCCATAGTCGCGGTGTCGGTGCTGAACTCCTCAATAGGTCCGATGTCCTCAACCTCTGCAACCTTAACCTCAGGCTCGGGCATTTTCAGGATATCAGGCTCGCCGCTCTCACTGTCGCAGCTCTCATCCCCCTCGGCGCTTTCCTCGGCATCACGTTCTGCCGTTTCAGCCACCTCGCGCTTTGGTCTCTTTATGGCAGACCATTCTAAAGGCTGTTCGGCTTCCTCTGCGGGCTCTGCCACGGGCTCGGTTGTCTCTATATCATCATTAATATTTTCATTTTCTATGCGCTCGTTATCCATTTCGTCCTCCGCATAATTCTTTATGCACCTATTTTATCACAAAAGAATAGTCAAGTCAATATAAAAAAGTAAAATCCGCTTGAAATCCCCGCGCGGTTATGCTACAATTTAATAAAAAAAGAGGAGGCGAAAAAATGAGCGACAAAACAAGCATCGGCATCGAGATCGAGCGCAAGTACATTATAAAAATACCCGACCTAACCACCCTCGCATCACAGGATAGCTATACCGCAAGCGATATTTTACAGATATATCTGCCTGCGCAGCAGGGGGAAACCCGCCGCATTCGCCGCCGCAGCTACCCCGACAAAACGATATTTATAGAAACCAAAAAGATTCGCCTTGATAATATGTCCTCCACCGAGATCGAGAGGGAGCTTGGCGAGGAGGAGTTTAGCACCCTCGCGCAGACCATTCTCGCAGAAACGCGTCCTATTGAAAAAACTCGCCACACCTTCATTTACCTCGGTCAGACCTTCGAGATCGACGTATATCCGGACTGGAAGTGCACCGCCATAATGGAAACCGAGCTTCCAAGCCGCGAAACAGAGGTGAAAATGCCTAAGTTCCTCGAAATTATCCGCGAGGTGACGGGGGATAAAGCCTATTCAAATGCCTCGATGTCCAAATCTTTTCCTAAAGAAGAAACGCAGTCCAATTAAAGACTGCGTTTTCTATTTATTATTTATGATACTTTTTTCCTGCCAGAATTGTAAACGAGCGATACAGCGCCTCGTACAACACCACTCTCATCAGCTGGTGGGGAAACGTCAGCGCCGAAACCGACAGCCTGACGTCGCACTCACGCTTAACTCTGTCAGACAGACCGTGTGACGAGCCGATTATCAGCGCGATCTTGCCACTCTCGTCGCACATTCGTCCGATAAGTCCCGCCAGAGCCACCGAATCATACTGCTTTCCCTCAACGCAGAGGGCGATTTTGCTCGCGCCCTTTGGAATCGCGGCAATTATCTTGTCCGCCTCGCTCTCCAGCGCGCGCTTGATCTCCGACGGGTCATCCTCGTTTGAGATCTTTTCTTCCTTTATATTAACCTCGTCCACTCTCGCATATTGTGAGAGTCTTTTTTTATACTCGCCGACCGCATCCTTGAGGTAGCTTTCCTTGAGCGTTCCGACGGTTATCAAAGTAATATTTGCCATTATCTTATCCTCGACAGCTTCGCAAGACCGGATCTCAGTCCCTCGATGAGTCCGTCAATATCCTCTTTGGTGTTTCTGTGTGAAAGGCTTACGCGTATAGAGGTGTCCGCCTCGCTCTCGCTTCTTCCGAATGCCGTCAGGGCAGAGGAAAGATGTCCACCGTTGGACGAGCAGGCAGAGCCGCTGGAAACGTAAATTCCAAGGCTCGACAGATAGTGCAGCATAGTTTCGCTCTTTATCTTAGGCAGCACGAGGTTTACTATATGCGGCGCGTTAGCCTTCGGCTTTATAACCGTGATCTCGGGCAGCTTGTCCTCCACCTCGGCCACAAGATAGCCCCTCAGCTCCGAAAGATATGTATATCTCTCCCTAATCGCAAGATTGCCGATTCGCACTGCCTCGCCAAAAGCCGCAATTCCGGGTACGTTCTCTGTTCCCGAGCGCATTCCGCCCTCCTGACCGCCGCCAAGCGTCAGAGCAGAAAGCCCCTTGGACTTCATTACAGCTCCGTCAACCACAAGCGCGCCAACGCCCTTGGGACCCTCGATCTTGTGGGAGGAAATCGTAATCATATCCGCTCCGCACTTTGCCTTGGTAAAGGGAACCTTCAGATAGCTCTGCGTCGCGTCAATGTGCAGCAGAGCCTCGGGCGCTCTCGCCTTCATCAGCCTTGCCACCTCTGCGGTGTCGTACAGCGCGCCCGTCTCGTTGTTCACCATCATCATACTGACGAGAATTACCTCCTTCGTCAGCTCGGACTTCAGTTGCTCCATATCAAGCTCTCCGCCCACGGTGGAAATTCTCGCTATCTTATATCCCATAGCCTCAAGCATACCAAGAGGACTGTCAACCGATGCGTGCTCGCCCATGGTTGTGATTATTTTCGAGCCTCGCTTGTATCTCTCCTTCGACAGCGCGCGACCGATGATAGCAAGGTTGTTTGCCTCTGTGCCCGACGCGGTGAAGATAACCGTCGCGCCCTTTGCAGCCAGTGATGCGCATACCTCGCCCCTCGCCCCGTTTATTATCCTTTCAGCCTCAAACCCAAGTGCGTGGAGCGACGACGGATTGCCAAAGCACTCTCTCGATACACTGACATATTTTTCGAGAGCCTCCTCGCATATTTTGGTTGTGGCACTGTTGTCAAGATAGATCCGTTTCACGTCTTTTTTCTCGTTTCTTTGTATGAATTTGTAAATCTTAATTGTCAAATCGCTGATTTTTCAGCAGTATTTCTTTGAATTTATCGCCTCGCTCGGCGTAATTTTTAAATTGGTCAAAGCTGGTCGATGCGGGAGAAAGCAGTAACGTACCCACGTCCTTTGCAAGTAAAGCTCCGTGTCTTACCGCATCCTCAAAGTCGGAAATCACCTGGCAGGGTACAGCCCCGCCTAACGCCCGATATATTTCCGCGGAATTCTCCCCGACTATCAGCACCCCTCTTGCGTATTTCTTTAACGAGGGTACAAGCTCGCAGAAATCAAGCCCCTTTCCACGCCCACCGAGTATAATAACGACCTCTCGGTCAAGCGACCGTAGCGTCTGCGCCGTCCTCGCGGGAGTTGAGTCTATGGATGAATCTATGTAATCCACTCCACCGCCTTGAAGAACCACCTCGCATCTGTGCGACAGACCGCCGAAGCTCCTTGCAACCGTCTGGATCTCGCTTTTTTCAGCATATCCGTCGGTCATTGCGATTGCCATCATCAGATTTTTTATATTGTGCTTTTCGCGGCATCTTACCTCCGAGATAGCTATCAGCCTCTCGCCGTTTTTCAGTATATATCCGTCCTCACTCGTCAGGTATACCTCGGCGGGATATTTATTTTTCAGCTCGCCATAGGTGCTGCTGTCGCTGATTATTCCAAGTGCCCCTGCAATATTGGCGTTTTCCTCCGAAACTACAAACTTTTCGCTATTTTCCAGCAGTGAAATCTTCGTTTTCTTATATTCCTCGAAGCTTTCATGCCAGTCTAAATGGTTGGGCGTAATATTAGTTATGCAGGCTCGTTCCACTCTTGGCGAGAGATACTTTAGCATGAAGCTCGAAAGCTCGGTGACAAAGCATTCCGCATCACTACGAAGCCCCAAAATCATCGGCTCGCCAATATTACCTATCAGCCTTGATCTTCGTCCTGCCTCGTTCAGCATCAGATTTATCAGCGTTGCCGTGGTGCTTTTTCCGTCTGAGCCCGTCACCGCGAACACAGGTCGCGCGTTCTCCTCGAAAAACAGCTCGGCATCCGATGAAAAACGAACTCCTCGTCCCCTCGCCTCATAAAGCTCCTGCCTCTCACGCTTTACCGATGGAGAGAAAAACAGAATATCCTCGTCTATGCTTTTATAGGCTTCCTTCCCCTCAAAAATCCTCTCTACCCGCATGTCTTGGGGCAGGGTAGAGCGGTCAATTCTTTCATCCGACCTTAGTGTTATATAGCAGTTTTCAAGAGGTAAATTTTGCATCAGAGCAATGCTCGACCTTCCGATACCGAAAAATCCAACCCGACACCCACTGCGTATTTCAAAACGAAGCATATTAACCACCCTTTATTATAAATAATTTTTATCCCTCCGTCAAGTCACTTTTATATAAAAAAGAAAAACCGACGCCTTCAGTATATGAAAACGTCGGTTTTCAGTTAAAAAGATTGACCGAGCTTGTAAGCCGGGTTCTGTACGCCTTGCGGCGCAGCCGTCATCTATCTTCACTGCGGATCACTCCGCAGTTCAAGCCTTGCGGCTCTGCCACCATCGGCATAAAGGGCGAGCAGCCCCTCGGCACAAAGCCGAAGCCAAAGGTGTTGCATCGGATAGGGTTTACAGCAAACCTATGTTGCCATAGGAGTGGGTGAGCTCTTACCTCGCCTTTCCATCCTTACCACGACCGTTTATGATAGTGCAGAACATAATCCAAGGGATTATTAGTCGCGAATTTTAATCTTGCCGTAGCCTTCTACGGCTTACGATATAAAATTCACGCCTTCTGCACCACCCTAAACGACCGTGGTACAGCCTCTTTTTCTGCATTATTTAAAACAGCCGTGGCGGTTTATTTCTGTTGCACTTTCCCGCAGGTCGCCCTGGGCGGACGTTATCCGTTATCCTGCTCTGTGATGCCCGGACTTTCCTCGCCGTAATAGCTTTCGCCAACATACGGCGCGACAGCCCCGCTCGGTCAATTAACTATTGTACTAAAATTTTTCCCTTTTGTCAAGCCTTTTAAACACTTCTTGACTCGGCGCAGGTAAAGTAGATTATCTGCCTTTCCTTGCCGAACTCGCGCAGCAGCTTCAGCGCGGCGCCCGTCTTTTCATCGTCAAAGGCGGTGAAGGGATCGTCAAGAATAATAAAGGGCTTTTCCTTTTCGTAAAGCGAGTCAACGAGGGCAAGCCTTGCCGCCAGATTAAAGAGATCTCTCGTTCCACGGCTGTACGCCTCCACGGCTCTCGTAGATGCGCCCTCCTGCTTCGTCACGCCGAAGTCGGTGTCCATCTCAAAGCTCTCGCCCGTGATTCCGCCTATCTTCTCCGCGTATTTAATAAAGCCGGCCTTGGTCTTGCCAAGGTATCTTGCGGTCATATTGTCCTTTGCCAGAGTGATATACTTCTTGGTCAATATAACCGTTTCGTAGTTATCTCTATGCTTCTCTAACATCTCCTCAAGCTCGGACTTGCGCATAGAAAGCTCGTCCCGTCCGTCAAGCTCGTCGATGTAGGAATGGTATCTTCTCTCCGTGAGGGTAAGCTCACGGCTAAGATCCGCCACCAGTTTTTCGTTTTCTTGGCGTCTGCGGTCAAGCTGCTCGATCTCCATAGCCGCCTTCTGCTGATTTCCCTCGCCGATGGTGTGCAGGCTCTCCAGCCTTGCAATCTCGTCCCGCTTTGCAACGATCTCAGCCGTCAGCCTCTCATACTCGGTAAGCGCGTATCTCATTTCGCCGAAGGGATCCTGGGTCCTCGTTCTGAACCTTGCAACGAAGGCGTTTGCCTCTGCCGCCAGCCTTTCGGCTCTTGCGGCTCTTGCGGTACGGTCTCCCGTCATATATCTCTCGGCAACCGCCATCTCGGCATATTTGTCAAAGTCGCGGATGATCTCCTCTGCCGCCGCTACAGGCTCTCTGCCGTAATACTCGGGGAATATGCTCGCAAGTCCGCCGATAGCTCTCATCAGCTCCTCACGGTTGTCCTCGCCGTCAGCCTCGGACATTACCGACACAAGCTCGCGCATATCGGCAAGCCTTGCCTCCGCCTCCTCGTCACTCTCCACGCGAACACCCGAAACGCTGAGGAAGAAATCGTCTATTTTTTCTTTTCTCGCGCGATTCTTTTTGCTCTTTATCGCTATCTCGGTTATCAGGGTTGCAAGAATACCCACAACACCCGCTGCGATCATCAGCGAATCAATAAATATTCCCGCAATACAGCAGACAGCAAAGAGAATATAGCAGATTATGCATCCCACGGGTGTCTTTGCCTTCTTATTTTCAACGAGCCTTGTTATATCGTCAATCGCACTCTCGGAGGGCGTCATACCGCAGAATATCTTTTTCGCCTTGATAAGCCTTGGATCAGTCGCTTTTTCATTCAAGCTTGAAAGCGACTTGATAGCCGCTCTTGCCGCCTCAACCTGTCCGCGCTCGACCTTGCCGTCAAATCTTGCCGACAGAGCCCCAAACTCGCGTATCTCGGGAGTATCCGTCGCGCTTGACAACAGATTTTTCGCCTCGGTCGCCTTGTAGCTTGCCTCGTTTATGTCGTCAAAGGTAGGGATCTCTGCGCCGAACACCTCGCCTACGATAGTTCTGCGGCGAATACTGTCCTCAAGAGACGCCTTCATCTCGTTATATTGCTTCTCGTGGTTTGCCTCAGCGGCGCGAATGGTTGCCTTTTCTCTCTCGGCAAGGATCAGCTTTGCCTCGGCTCTTGCCTCTTCGATGCGCGCGGAAATTTCAAGCATCCTTCCGTGGGCGTCCTCCACAGCTTTTTCCACCTCAACAAGCGCGTCAAGCCTTCTCTTTATATCGTTTATCTCTGCCTGTCGGTCGGCAAGCTCGCCCGAACCGCCTCTCTTGTGGTAGAACTTTCGCTTTTCCTCAAGCACCTTCATCGCCTCGTCCATGCCGCCGATGTCACCGTCACAGCCAACAAGGTCGGAAAGCTTTGCCGATATGGACTTATTTTCGCTCTTGGGTGTCAAGGCGCGCTCAGAAAGGAACACAGTTCTCTCAAAGCCGTCGGCGTCAATGCCGAACAGCCCCTCGCCAAGATCCTCGGGAAAATCAGAGCATACTCTACCGGTCGCCGTATCGTAGAGAGTATAGCTATCGTCTGCCGCCTTGGGCGCAAAGCTTCTCTCCACGCGATAGGTCTTGCCACCTGCGGAGAAGGTAAGGCTTCCGCCGCAAACTCCACCCTGCCAGGGCATATAGTGCTTTCTGTCGTTTTCCTCAAGGCTCGTCTTTCTCGTGTCGCCCATTCCGTACAGCATCACCTTGATAAATGCCGCCAGAGTGCTTTTTCCGCTTCCGTTGTCACCCTTAATGCAGTTGGTGCCATCCTTGAAGCTGAATTTTTGCTTGCTTATTTTACCGAAATTTTCTACGTAACATTCAATAATCTTCATCGTCTGTTACTCCTTAATTCTCAAAGAGATCCTCGCCCATAAGCGCGTTTATACCGCAGGCGATTATCTTTTCCTTTGTCGCCTCGTCAAGCGAATTGTCGGCGCTTACCGTCCTGATAAACTCGCCCTTCAAGGACATATCGTGCTTGTAATCCTCGGGATTTATGGCCATTCTCGAGGAATCCTTTATCTCAAAGTAGTAGTATCTGCCCTCGAGCTGCCTTTTCAGCCCGTCAATATCCTTGAACAGATTGGGGTGATATCTTCCGCACAGCTCAAGTCTTACGATGTCGCTGTATCTGATGCCGCGCAGCGCTCTCTCGGCTCTCTCACCGATCTCAATAGTCCTTACCGCGCCGTCAAGCTCAACGGGAACGATATGAAGCCTTCTCGCCGCAAAGCTGCGGAAGCTGTGAAGCAGCTTGCCCGAGTCGGTGGATAGAATAACGTATCCCTTGTCACCCACCTCGTCAAAGCCGCGTCCCTCGGGAGTTCCGCAATATACTGCAGCGCCTCTGTCGTCAATAGCCTCGGTAGAGTAGCTGTGATAGTGTCCGAGCGCCAGGTAGTCGATATTTCTGCCTGCCGCCTCCTTAAGACCTATGATCTCGGGAGAGGCGCTCCTGTCGCGCAGCTCACCGTGAAGAATAACGATATTCTTGTTTTCCTTCTGTAGGGAAAGACTCTCGAACATTCCCTCGCGTATCTCGCTTCGACCTGCAAAGGTGACGTCGCCTATGGTATAGTAGGTCCACTCCTTGCCGAAGGTCTTTAAGTTTTCGGGTATCTCACGTCCCGAAACCAGAAGGGCATCTCCCTCGTGATTTCCCTGGAGATAGAAGAATGTGATACCGCGCTCTGTGTCTATCACGTCAAGGGCGGTATCCAGCGCCTTTCTCGACACTCTGTCACTGTCAAACAGATCGCCTGCAATAATTATTGCCCCGACCCCCAGAGCCTTCGCCTCGTCTACCAGTCTGCGAAAGCCCGAGAGCAGCTCGCGCCGTCTCTCCCGCACCTTGTCAGATGGAAGCCTGGATGTGAGAGGTGAATCGAGATGTATGTCAGATGTGTGTAAAATCTTCATAATTTTCACGTCCTTTATATTTTTCATAATAATTATACAGTTTTTTACCTGTTTTGTCAACAACCGACAGTGGCGTATTAACCATTTTTTTGCTTCCCGCATAACCATTTATTAACACAACTTTGACAAGGAGAAAAGAATGGTAAAATTTATTTGTGCCGACAGCGAGACAGAAGCGGGCAAGGTAGCCGCCGAGATAATGGCGGAGGTCATCAGGGCGCGCCCCGACGCTCTCATCGGACTTGCCACGGGCTCCACCCCTATCAATATGTACTCCTGTCTTGCTGAAATGTACCGCTCGGGCGAGCTGTCCTTTAAGGACGTCCGAAGCGTCAATCTTGACGAGTACGTCGGTCTGCCCCCAACCCATGTGCAGAGCTATGCTTACTTTATGAGTGAAAAGCTTTTCAGCCACCTGGACATCCGCGCGGAGAATTGCCATATCCCGAGCGGCACGGCAGATACGGACGCAGAGTGCGAGAGATACGACCGCTTGCTTGACAGGCTCGGTCGGGTGGATATTCAGCTGCTGGGCATCGGACATAACGGACATATCGCCTTTAACGAGCCCGACAGCCATTTCCCGAAGGATACTGTCCGCGTGCGCCTTACCGACTCTACAGTAGAGGCAAACTCCCGCTTTTTCGCCTCTCGGGACGAGGTACCTACCGAGGCGATTTCAATGGGTATTGGCAGAATTTTGAGGGCAAAAAGGATTCTTCTTCTCGCCACGGGAGAAAGTAAGGCGGATATTCTCGAGCGCGCCCTCTTCGGCAGGATCACCCCCGCCGTCCCCGCCTCGATTCTGCAGTTCTATCAGGGCGAGCTTACCGTCGTCGCCGACCGCCCCGCTATGTCTGTGATCCTGTCAAAGCACCCCGATGTTCTAACATAAAGAAAAAGGCGAGATTCGGCAATAGCCGCCTCGCCTTCAAATTTTGAACTTTGAACTCTGCACTCTGCACTTAAGTTCCCGTGCTCTCGTACATCTTAACCAGCTTATTCCACACGAAAATGCATATGGCGCTGAACACCGCGGTAAATCCAACCATAGCTAAAGCTATGAGCGGCGCGTTTTCCATAGGCGCGAAAAGATTTTCAAAGGGATAATACAGGCAAAGTCCGAGAGGGATAACAAAGGTCAGTATAGCTTGAATTATCTTGGGATATATCTTCATCGGGTACTTCGTATAGCCCGAGAAGCCGTAGATGAACTGAAGCAGCGGACCGCTTCGCTTGAACTTAAAGGCAAGCGAGGCAACCATAATTTTAAAGGAGGTGATAATCACCGCCGCGCAGATTATACCGAGTATGACCAGCAGCACGGCGCCCACTCCGCCCGTAAAGGTAAGCTGACTTCCGCAGAGGATAAGCAGAGCCGCGGCAATGATAAGCTCGCCGAGAGCCTCAAGCTGAACCTCCGAGGCAATTACCTGGAACAGCACGGGCAGAGGGCGCAGGAACATATGGTCCAGCTTTCCCAGCTTGACCTCAAAATACGCCACAGTCCAAAGTCTGTCTGTCAGCAGATGGTCGATTCCCACCGCCATGTTGGTAAGACCGAACAAAAATCCAATGTGATAAATGCTGTATCCGTCAATGCTCGGCACCGAGCTTACGAGAATATAAAGGGTAAGCAGCGAGGTCGCCTCTGTAAAAAGAAATGCGATCACGCCGATTATGGCGTTCACCTTGTAGACAAGCTTGCTCATAAGCGACAGCTTTGCATATGTTGAGTAAAGCTTTAGATATCTCATGCCTTAACCTCCTTGCACCGTCAGCTTTTTCAGAGAGTGACGGAATATCAGCCTGTTTGCAAGCTCGATGACGAAAATCCAGACGAGAGCTATCAAAATGTAAATAATTGCTTGCATAACGTCCACTTTTCCCATTAAAGTAAGCACGGGAACCGAGTTCATAAAGGCAAAAGGTGTGTATGAAAATACCACGCCAACCGCGCCCATATATGCAAGAGGCACCATCTGACCGCCGAGAAATCCTTGAATCGCATTTCTCGCCATATTCAGTCCGAACAGATGGTCGGTATAGAATACCATAAGTCCGATAAAATAGCTTAGTGCGTTATTAACGAAGCCTGCAATAAGTGTGAACAGAAGAAAGAATACTACGTTCAGTATAAATCTTCCCGCCGTCACCTGAAGCAGTCCCGTACCGATGAATATACCGTATACCACCGTCAGGAACGGCAGCAGCACTACAACGGCATCAAAGCCGAATACGCCGAAGTAGGTAAACAGATGCCTCAGACGGTATGAAACAGGCTTTGTCATCGTATTTGCGATCGTACCCTCTCTTATATCGGTGGCAATATCATAGCTTGTGTCACCCGAGCCCATAAGGAAGGTAAAGAAGAATGACGTGATCATATAGAGGATCATATCGTAGAAGCTGAAGCCGTTTATCACCGAGCTCATTCCGTCGGGTGAATTTCGGTATATAGCCTCGTATAGAAATATCACGAAAAATACTTCTATAAAGGATATGATCATCCACATCACTATCTGCGCCTTGTAGGCAAGCTCGATTTTGACGCCCGCCTTTGAAAAGGGCAGATATAGCTTTAGTGTTCTTTTAATGTTTTTCATATAGCTGTTTGGTTATATCCTCGATAGAAATGTCTTCGATCTTAAAATCCTTGATGTGATAGGTGTTGATAAGGTAGAGCAGCATATCGTCAAGATCAACATCGCTCTGCGAGAACTTCAGCGCCCATCTCTCGCCCTGATCCTCAAGCTCAACGCTGCCGAATTTTTCTTTAAGCTCTCCCTCATCGAGAGAAACGTTGGATGGAATAAAAATGGTCTTCGTATTTCCGAAGCGGTACTTGATGTTGGCAAGGCTGCCGTCGTATAGGATCTTGCCCTTATCAATGATAATAATTCTGTTGCACAGCTCCTCAATATCCTTCATATCGTGGGTGGTGAGGATGACTGTGATATTGTACTTCTTGTTAAGATCCTTTATCGCACCTCTTATCTTGTCCTTGACAAGCACGTCAAGACCGATGGTCGGCTCGTCAAGATAAACGATCTTCGGCGAGTGGATAAGCGCTGCCGCAAAATCCGCCCTCATTCTCTGTCCGAGGGATAGTGAGCGCACCGTCTGGGTGAGGAAGGGACGCATATCCAGCAGATCGCAGAGATAGTTGAACCTCTCCTCGTAATCCTCGTCGCTTACCTCGTAGATGCTCTTTAAGATCTTGAAGGTCTCGATAAGCGGAATATCCCACCACAGCTGGGTTTTCTGTCCGAAAACAACGCCCATCTGCTTGTTTATCTTCTGGCGGTTTTTCTCGAAGTCAAGTCCGCCGACGGTTACGCTGCCGCCCGTGGGATGCAGAATACCGCACATCATCTTGATTGTGGTGGACTTTCCCGCACCGTTTGCACCTATGTATCCGACTATCTCGCCCTCTTCTATATCAAAGGAAATGCCGTCAACCGCCCGTACCTCGTCGTATTTACGGGAGAAAAGAGCCTTCACCATACCGCGAAGCCCCTCTTCTCTTACGGGCTTTTTAAAGGTCTTTGACAGATCCTTTACATTGATTATACTCATTAGTCCTCCTTTGCGGACCTTAAGTCCGCAGCCGTGAGCGATCATTTCTCGCCCTGTATAAAATATCAGGCAAGAGCCGACAAGTCGTCTCTTGCCTACGGGTTAATTATTTGAACTTAGTCAATATTTTGTATATCCCTTGCTTTGAGATATAGTATTCCTCCGCCAAGCTTTTTACGCTTTGACCGTCCTTGTATTTTCGGTAGATTTCGGCATTCCTTTCGTCAAGCGAGGCGCAGCATCCGCTTCTCTCGCCCCATTTTCTTCTCGCGCTTGATTTTCTCGGTATATATACCGTTTCTCCGTCGACGTACTCCTGTATCTGCTCTATAAGCTCGCTCGGAAGCCTTGTGCTTTTTTTATAGCCCACAATATGCCTCCCAATATGTATAATCTGGTTAGACATAGGCCATATTCACGTCAGCCTATGCCGCGTTTGCAACTCTTTCCATAGTAATAAGCATCAATATAAACCTCCTGACGTCATTTTTGCGCGCAGACATCGAGCCCTGCAACATAAGCTCAACCTGCTAACAGGAAAATTATACCACGATTTATTTTCGTTTTCAACACCTTTTAATAAAAAAGTAAAGATATAGGTCTCTACTGTTTTTTTATAAAAATTCGGTAGAATATTGACATTTTTTATTTTTGATGCTACAATGATTAGGGAAATTTATTTCCTCGCAGGGCATTTTACCTGTCCTGCCGACATATTATTCTTTAAGGAGGTTAATCAGATGGATACTCTCAAGAAATTATTTCCCCTTTCTTTTAAGGAGAAGAAAAGCGTAGGCGCTCTTATCGTTAATATTCTTATTCATATCCTCGGTGACGCTGTTGCAGGTCTTATTATCGGTCTTATTCCGATTATCAGCATCCTTGGCGGTCTTATTGGTCTTTACTTTACCGTTGGTATCGTACTTTCCGTTCTTGACTACTTAAAGGTTATTAAGTAATCATATTTGAAGAAAACGGTCGGACAGAAATCGTCCGACCGTTTTCTTTTTTCTTTTTTTGTATAAAAATCCTCGTTTTGCATAGGATAATGTAAAGTCTAATTAGCAAAAGAGGTTAAAAATGCAATCCATCTGGCAATCTGAGGTGAAAATGCCCACCTTCAATTCTTTAAAAGGACATCTCAATACCGACGTGGCAATCGTTGGCGGAGGCATAGCTGGCATACTTTGCGCCAACGAGCTTCGCCGTCGCGGCGTTGACTGTATTCTGCTCGAAAAGGACAGAATTTGCTCGGCAACGACAGGGCATACCACGGGCAAAATCACCGCGGGGCAGGGGCTTGTTTATCAGAAAATTGCCTCGCGCTACGGCTTTGACACCGCATCAGATTTTTACAGGGCAAATGCCGACGCGATAAAAAAGCTCGTTGCCCTTTCGGATAAATACCCCTGCCATATGCAGATAAGGGATAACTACGTCTATTCGCTCTCCGACAGAGCCGCCATAGAGCGTGAGGTGCGTATACTTGATCGGGTCGGCGCACCCGTCTCCTTTGAAAGCGCTACCGAGCTGCCCTTTGATGTAGCGGGCGCTGTGCGCCTCTCGGGGCAGGCGCAGTTCAACCCTCTGCTTATGCTCGGTAAAATGGCAGAGGAGCTGGAAATATATGAAAACAGCTTCGTCAAGGAGATCAAGGGCGGAAGGGTGTACACGGACGAGGGCAGCGTCAGCGCGAAAAGCATAATAATCGCCACCCATTTTCCCTTTATCAATAGCCGCGGCTTTTATTTTCTGAAGCTTTATCAGCACCGTTCCTACGTTCTCGCTCTTGAGAATGCCGACAGCCTCTCGGGTATGTACGTTGATGAGGCTCGGGGCGGTCTGTCATTCAGAAATTATGGCAAATATCTCCTCCTCGGTGGCGGAGGTCACCGAACGGGAAAGGAGGGAGGCTGCTTTGATGCGGTCAGGGCGGCAAGGCGTAGACTATATCCCGATTCTACCGAAAAGATCGCCTTTGCTGCACAGGACTGTATGAGCCTTGACGGTATGCCGTACGTTGGCAGATATTCCGCCCTTGGCTGTAGACTCTACGTGGCGACGGGCTTTAATAAATGGGGAATGTGTGGCAGCGCCGTTGCCGCAGAGCTGCTTGCAGATATGATATGTGGGGTCCAAAATGAGCTGTCCTCCGTTCTTTCGCCAAGTCGAAGCATCCTGCATCGCCAGCTTTTACTGAACGGGATTGAGAGCGTCAGCGGTCTGCTTTTCCCGACAACGAAGCGCTGTGCCCATCTTGGCTGTGGGCTGCATTGGAACGGGGCAGAGCATAGCTGGGATTGCGCCTGCCACGGATCACGCTATACGCCCGACGGCAGAATAATTGATAATCCCACGCAAAAAAATGCAAAGCTTTGAAAAAAAGAAAAAATATGGCAATATACGCATAAATTAACGCGTATATTGCTTTTTTTATTTTAGAAACGAGTTGACAAAAGTATTTTCTTGTGATAAAATGTTATATTGTAAAACTATGCAAAAAACCAAGGAGGAAATTATGAGCGATATCTTGGGCTCTGTAAGACTTAAAGAAAGAATTCTTATCATCGTTATTACTCTGGTAGGCGCGCTTCTTATCGGAAGCCTTGCCGGTGCAGTCACCTATGCAACCACCGACAGACACCAGCACGATTATATTTATCATATGGAAAGAGGAGCAGACGGCGAGTTTGACTTTATTGGCGAATGTCAGTTCGAGGGGTGTCAGAACCCCACTCGCAAATGGGATATTCTTTCGGGAGTCACCCCTAAGGTCAAGACCGATGCTACCTGTACCGCGACTGGTGTGATGGAGTATTCCTTTATCTTCGAGGGAGATAACAAGACCTATACTTATACCGAGGAAATTCCTATGGACACTCATACCTACAAGTGTGAGATCGTCACCGAGGACGGTGTATCTACTATCACGGGTATCTGCATTTATAAGGATTGTCCTCAGCCCACCTTGTCTATTGAGGGCGCAACCGACCTTAAGGTTGACACCACCATTCAGGGCAGCTGCCGCACACCTCATAAGGACGTTTATTCCTACACCGTAAACGGTGTTAAGGGCAGCTTCGTAGCGCAGGGCAGAGAGACCGCCGCGCACAAGCTTAACGGCAAGTTCGTCACCGAGTACGAGATCAGCGATGGCGTTTATCTCTACGGCACGCCCGGTATGGTTCCCGTAGGAGTGCAGGTTCTTGGATGCGGTATGAAGACGGGCGGTTATTATATTTGTGAGGAATGTGGCAAGGCTGTTGCCGCTACCATCGGCAAGCCCGATCATAACTACGTTATTTCCGAGAGCGGAGTTGTAAATCCCACTCTCCTCTCCGACGGACAGCTCAACCTCGTATGTACCGTAGAGGGCTGCGAGGGCGTTAAGAAGATCACTCTGCCTAAGGCGGAGATCGGTGTTAACGCTACCGTAGAGAGCAGAAATTGCGCTATAGGCAAGCAGGTGCTTAACTACACCTACCCTATCGAGGGCTTTGCTCTTACCGCCAACCTTAAGCTTGAGCTGAATTATAACGAGCACGACTTTAAGTATGCTGCAGAGGAGACGAAGGCTCCCACGGTTGACCGTGACGGCTATGCGGTTCTCAGATGTGCTGCCGAGGGATGCAGCGGCTCTGCCAGAATAGTGCTTAATAAGATCGAGCTTGAGGATGAGGAGAAGAAAAATGCCGTTGTTCTCAACGAGGCAACCGAGATGACGCCTAAGAAGGTTCTTTATACCTACGTATCCGAGAAGTACGGCTTAACTATCGAGCTTGAGCTAAGCGTCGGTAGCGTTCTTCCTCATAACTACGTTTACGAGCTTGTCTTTGTTGGCGATAACAAATTTGACCTTGTCGGTACCTGCAATCAGAAGGATTGCCAGACTCCCGAGGTCCGCGAGGAGAATGTCGTGCCCAAATGCACCGACACCTCTACCTGCCAGACACCGGGTGACCTTATCTACACCTATGAGAAGGATGGCATCACCTACACTCTCACTATGGTAAATTTCCAGCTTGGCAGCCATAACGTAGAGACTGTTGGCAAGGTGACAAACCCCACCCTCTTTGAGGAAGGCTCGGTTACCATCCGTTGCACCACCGAGGGCTGTGGCAGAGAGGAAACGATCGCTCTTCCCGTAATTCGTATTGGCGAAAATGCAACTGCTATCGAGGATAATAAGGTGCTTTACGTTTATCATTACGATGAGCTTGACTACACTATTGCACTTACTCTTGCTATTACCGTAGAGCAAACTCAATAAAATTTTAAAACGACTCGCGCCGCAAGGAGCGAGTCGTTTTGCAAGGGAAAAATCTCTATTTTTTAAATTTTGTTTTGGGTAAAGGTGAGATAATATATTCAGAAAAACACATAGGGAGAAAGGCACGTGTCATATATAAACGTCTTCAGACGCTATGAGCTGAAGTATCTTTTGACGCGCGAGCAACAGCGGCGCATACTGTCCCGCATCGAGCCGTATATGAAGCTTGACGGCTACGGTCGCACCACTATTCGCAACGTTTATTACGATACCGAAAGCTACAGGCTTATCCGCCGCTCAATAGAAAAACCGGCGTATAAGGAAAAGCTGAGAATAAGAAGCTATAAGCAAGCCGACAGGGACAGCACGGTCTTCGTCGAGCTGAAAAAGAAATATGACCGAGTAGTATATAAGCGGCGCATAGCCCTGCCCGAATCGGTGGCTACCGATTGGCTCTCCGGCAGATGCGAGTGCCCCGAGAATACGCAGATAAGCCGTGAGATAGACTACTTCAAGAGCTATTACGAGGGGCTTCGTCCCGCTATGTTCCTCTCCTACAAGCGAGAGGCGTATTACGAGAGGGACGGGGGAGATCTTCGCGTCACCTTTGACGATAACATCCTTTGCAGGCAGACCGACATATCGCTTTGCAAGGACGTGGGAGGCTATTACATACTCCCCGACGACAGGGTGCTGATGGAGATAAAATGCCCCGGCGCAATTCCTTTATGGCTGGTTAAAATTCTCTCGGAGGAGAAAATATATAAAACCTCGTTTTCAAAATATGGCACGGCATATTTAAAGACCGTCCTGCCCAAAATACATACGAACTCAAAGGAGACCTACATAAATGCTTGACGAACTTTTTAGGGGACTTTTTGATACCGCAATAATTCAGGTTATAGATCCTATCGACTTTTTACTCTGCCTCGGCTCTGCGCTTGTCCTCGGCATACTTCTTGCCTTTGCCTTCGCATTCAAGGCGAGATTTACCAAGAGCTTCGTTATGACGCTGGCTCTCCTTCCCGCCATCGTTTGCGTGGTTATTATGATGGTAAACGGCAACATCGGCGCGGGCGTTGCGGTTGCAGGCGCTTTCAGCCTTGTCCGCTTCCGTAGCGCACCGGGTACTGCAAGAGAGATCGCCGCTATCTTTCTCGCTATGGGTACGGGCCTCGTTTGCGGAATGGGCTACATCGCTTACGCTGCGCTCTTTACCGTGATTATGGGCGTCCTCTTCGCT
>JAZNZI010000054.1:0-2506 GCA_045594865.1 Eubacteriales bacterium
GGCTGCAAGTCTGCCGAGACCGCCGTTTCCAAGGCCGGGGTCAACCTCACACTCATATACCTTGTCAAAGGAGGAGCCGAATTCCTCAAGCACCTCACAAAGCTCGTCGTATACGCCAAGGTTCATGGAGTCGTTTTTGAGCGCGCGGCCTACAAGAAACTCCATACAAAGATAATAGATCCTCTTGCCGTTTGCAGCCTTGATTCTCTTCTTGAATGCTTCGCGGTACTCAAGCATAATGTCCTTAAGAGCAAGGAAGGATGCTTGATAAAGCTGCTCGGGAGTAGCCTTTTGAGCGTTGAAGATGCCACGGGTTATAAGCTTGGCTTCAATCCTTTCCTTAAGCTCCTGCTTTGATATTTTTTCTTTTTCTCCGCTAATGGTATTTGCGATAGTTTCACTGTTCATTGGTCTTATTTTTCCTTGTGTTAAATTATACTAAATTGTTATAAATCGAGATATATTCCTTGGCAGAATTCTCCCAAGTGAAGTTTGACTTCTTAGCCGAGGCGGTAAGAGCATTCCACTTCTTCTTATCTGCGTAGAGCGCCAAAGCATCCTTTACGGTAAAGAGAAGCTCGTGGGCGTTGTAGTTGTCGAAGCGGAATCCGTTAGCTCCCTCTTCGCCGTAGGTTCTGATGGAGTCGTAGAGACCTCCGACAGAGCGAACCACGGGAATAGTTCCGTAGGAGCAAGCGATCATCTGCGCAAGACCGCAGGGCTCACTCTTAGAGGGCATAAGGAATATGTCCGCGCCTGCGTACATCTTTTTGGAGATAACGCGGTCAAACTTGATAAGCGCCCTGAAGTTATCGGGATGACGCCATTCTGCCGCTCTGAATGCATCCTCATACTCCTTCTCGCCAGTGCCAAGCACGATAACCTGAACGTTCTCACCAAGAAGCTCGTCGAGAATGTGAAGCACCAGATCAATTCCCTTCTGGGATGCAAATCTCGTGATCATTACTACAAGCGGAACGTCTGCAAGCACGGGGAGGCCAACCTCTGCCTGAAGAGCAGCCTTGTTCTTTGCCTTACCCGACTTGTAGGTGCGACTATTGTAGCTTGCATAGATATCTCCGCCCTTTTCGGGAGAGAAATAGCCATAGTCGATGCCGTTGATAACTCCGCGCATCTTATGTGCCGATGACTTAACGATAGAGGAAAGTCCAAAGGCGAAGAAATCGTGCTGAAGCTCATTAGCATAGTTAGGGCTTACGGTGGTGATGAAATCGGAAGAAACCATAGCGCCCTTCATAAGATTGATGCAGCCGTCGAAATCAACGACTCCCCTGTACATATTGTCAAGGCCGAACACGTCGCCGAGGCACTCGGAGCCAAACTTGCCCTGATACTCGATATTGTGAATGGTATACACGGTCTTGATTTTACGAAGAGCCTCTATGTGCGAATACTCTGTCTTGAGATAAACGATAGCAGCAGCTGTCTGCCAGTCGTTTGCGTGGAGAATATCGGGAATATTACCCGATTGAAGCATATACTCAACCACGGAGCGGGAGAAGAATGCAAATCTCTCTGCATCGTCAAACTCACCGTAAAGTCTGCCGCGGTCGAAGTAATAATGATTCTCAACGAAATAATATGTGACGCCCCTCTCTACGATCTTAAACACCGAAGCACCCGTATGACGCCAGGAGTGATTGAAGGTCATATCAATGACAAACTCAAGTCTCTCGCGGTACTGCTGCTTCATAGTGTCATAGAGAGGCATAATTACCTCGCACTGATTGCCCTGCTCGGCAACTGCACAAGGAAGAGCGCCCATAACGTCACCGAGTCCGCCGCTGGCAGCAAAGGGATTAGCCTCGCTTGTTACGTATAAAATTTTCATTATTCTGTTCCTTTTCGGATTGTAATATTAGATTTTACGGCCCTTCTGGATATAGAAAGGCATATTCTCGTTTCCGGAGAGATTAACGCCTGCAGAAACAACAACGTCCTTATCTGCTACGATGCAGTTAAGCTTTGCGTTCTTGCAAACGTGAGTTCCGTGGAAGAGCACGCAATCCTTAACGACCGCACCCTTCTCAACGGTGACGTCTCTGAAGATAACCGAGTTGATAACAGTACCCTCGATAACACATTCGTCTGCGATGAGAGAATTCTCAACCTTTGCGCTTGAAGAATGCTTTGTGGGCGCGGAGTTATGAACTCTGGTAAAGATGGGTGCTTCCTTCTTCCAAAGGAGAGACTCTCTTGCACTCTCATTCTTTACAAGCTCCATAGAGTACTTATAGTAATCAAGGAAGCTGGAAACCGATGCCGCAAAGCCTGTATACTTATATGTCATATAGCTTGAGGACTTGCAGTTCTTGAGAAGGAACATAGTAAAGCTGTTGAGATTATACGCCTCAGCCTCGTCAATAACGCTGCGAAGATATGCAGTTCTCATAACGTAGATGCCGAGAGCAAGCTCGGAATGGCGCTCGTCATAGGTCGCGCTCATAGCAAGCTGGGTCACCTTACCTGCAACCGAGGAGATCAT
>JAZNZI010000055.1:0-2632 GCA_045594865.1 Eubacteriales bacterium
TTCACAGGTAGCGGTAGCCTCGCCCGACTTTGCTGTAATTGTAGCAGTTCCTGCCTTTGCGCCTCTGATCAAGCCGTCTCTTGTTACACTTACAACAGTCTTATCGCTGGATGACCACTCCACGTCGGAGCCGTCGGATGCTGTTGCAGTCAGCTGAAGGGTTTCACCAACAGCGACCTCAGCTGTTTCCTGCGAAATGCTCACTGTAACCTTTGCTCCGCCCATAATGAGCTCACAGCCTGTAAGCACGGCAGCCAGCATAATAACCGCCATAGCCAAAGCGAGCAATTTCATTGATTTGTTCTTTCTCATACAAAATCCTCCTTAAAGATTTGTAAAAAGTATTTAATTAAATCCTAATTAAAGGAATTTAACTCTGAATTAATCGTGCTGATAGACACGTACGTAGTCTACAAGCATGCTTGCCGATTCAAAATCCTCGGGTGGCTTTATACCGCCATCGTAATTTCCGCCTACCGCAAGGTTCAAAATAAGGTAAAATGGCTTATCGAAGGGAGCGCTCTCTCCATCGGATGCCGACGTCCACCACTGACTGCTTGAAACGCTGAAGGCTACCTCTCCGTCAACGTACCAGGTAATTTTATCAGGTGTCCAATCCAAGCCGTAGGTGTGCCATTCGCTTATGGGAGTATCAAGCCTCTCTGCGTCTGCCGAATATACGTGAGGATTTCCGCCGTAATGAAGAGCGTTTCCAATCTCCATAGGCACTCTTCCACGGGCCTCCATAATATCTATTTCACCGCTTGCCGACCATCCGCCGTATTCATTTCTTGTGGAGGAGGGATCCGAGGGCTGGGGCATCATCCAGAAGGCAGGCCACATTCCCTGAACGGTGGGAAGCTTTATTCTCGCCTCAAAATATCCGTAGGTAAAGGATGCAAGATCACGGGTAAGGATTCGTGCGGAGGTGTACTCCATATCCTCGTAATCTCTCCTGCTTGCCGTAATGTTTAAAACGCCGTCAGAAACGCTTACCGCATCCTCGGTGTAATACTGCAGCTCGTTGTTTCCCCAATACCAGGTGTTTCCCTTTTTGCCGTGATATTCGTCACGGACGCCTATCTGGAAGCCCCATTTGCTGCGGTCAAGCTCGGTTCCCGAGAACTCGTCATTCCAGACCAACGTCATTCCTTCAATTTCAGGACCGTTATCGGTATCGGGCTGCTTGTCGGGATCATTATCAGGCTCATTATCGGGTATCGATCCACCTTCAACGCTTACACGGCAGGTTGCAAGGGCTGTCCTTGTAGAAGCCGTTATTGTAACCTTGCCCTCCTTTATTCCATAGACCGTTCCGTCAGAAACCCTTGCTATGCTTTCGTTTCCCGAGGTCCAAAGGATCGCCTCGCCGTTTGACGAGGATGCCGAAAGATTAATGCTCTCTCCTACCTTCACCACCGCCTCGGTCTGACTTATCTCAATCACGGGCGGAAGAGACGAAGCTATGGGAGCACAAGCATTCAAAAAAAGCACAAGCGCTAATATAAGCGCCGCTACGCATACAGTTTTTTTCATTTTCTATGCCTTTCAATTAATAATGAAGCAGGTCTGAAAGCTTAAAAGATAATTAAATATATTTTTAAAATCATTTTAATTCCTTAATTATTGAAAGTCAATCGACCTTTTCATTTTAAATGTAAATTTTTTATTAAAAACCAACTATTTCATAAAAAATAATTGCGCTTTTTTGTGCATAATGTATAATTTAAAAACACGTCACATAAAGAGCAAATGAGTGCGACATTACCTCAAGACAACAAGCAAAAAGACCGACCCTGCTCGGATCGGTCTTTATATAAGTGAACCTTATTTATTTATAAATTTGATAAGCTCCTCTGCAAAGAGATTACCGAGCTTGATCTCGCTTAACGAATCGTAATGGGCGAGGTCGGGCTGATCCTCGGGCTCCTCGGAGCAGGTAAGCCCTGCCGAGAGCGTATCGACAAAGAGATTCATCGGTGAATCCTCTGCTACTGCCATCTTAGACTCGTTGACTCTGTCGCAATAGATCCAGAATGCAGGATTATCTGCTATAAGGGCATCCACGAAAGCTATTCCCTCCCCTGCCGCATAGGGAGTAAATCTCTTGCGGATATCGGATATAAAATTACCCAGATGCCTTTTATAGTCGGTGGCGTTTTTCACAGAGAAGGAATCCGACTCTCCCTGCATCCAGCACATTCCCTTAATTTTAACGTTGTAGTTCTTCCCGATAAGATATTCCATACTTTGCTCAACGAAGCAAACGAAGGACTTATACATCTCACCCGTTCTTCCTATGCTTGAGGGAGAAAGCCACTGTTCAAAAAGATTTGAGCCGCCCCATGCGTATTTGATAATGAAGAACTGCTCATCGGGGTGGCTCTCGTGAAGCTTTTCTGCCAGGCCAAGCTCGGGACCGAAGAATCCGCCGCCCTCCCCCTGCATAGCTCCGCATTTAACGAATCCCTTCGACTCGTTCGTGCCTGTGCAGAAGTAATTTATATAAACGTTGTCATAGCCGTTTTTATATTCCTCATATTTTTCAGCCGAAACGTTTTTCTGAAGATACTCGTCCCTGCTGCATCCCGAGGCGTTTGACTGACCGCCGAGAAGAATAACGGTTGCTGCC
>JAZNZI010000056.1:0-4970 GCA_045594865.1 Eubacteriales bacterium
TGATATGCACCCCAAAAGTTAGACACTTTTGGAGGTGCATATTTTTTATGAAAAAAACAGGAAGAAAAAACAAAAAGTACTCGCCAGAATTTAAGATTCGTGTTATAATGGATATGCGAGAAAACCATTTGGGGCCGAGAGCAGCAGAACGAAAGTACAAAGTTGTACATTCAGTCATACTCAAATGGGAACGCATATATTTAGAAGAAGGAGCCGAAGGTCTGATGAAAGAAAGACGAGGCAGAGCCAGCAAAGCAAGCGGTTCTAAAAAAGGCCGGCCACCGAAGCTTGACAGAAAGGTAGAAGAAGATCTCATAGCCGAAAACCAAAGACTTAGAATGGAGATAGAATACTTAAAAAAACTGAGTGCCTTAGTTCTTGCGGACGAGCAAAAGAACGGGAAAAGGCGTTCATAATTGCAGAACTAAGGCAAAAGTATTCGCTTAAAGATTTGTTAGAGCTTTCCGGGATAGCAAGAAGCACGTACTATTACTATTTGAAACAGAAGGATAAAGACAAATACGAAAGCGAAAAACAAGATATATTAGAAATCTACAACGCCAATAAGGGCAGATACGGTTACAGGAGAATTTGTGCTGTTTTGAAAGCAAAAGGTTACGAAATTAACCACAAAACCGTGTTAAAATTGATGAAATCTCTTGGTTTACGTGGAAAACAGAGCAAAAATGGCAAATACCACTCCTACAAAGGTGAGGTTGGAAAGGTGGCAGAAAATCTGCTGCACAGAGATTTTTATGCAGATAAGCCGTTTGAAAAACTTACAACAGATATTACCGAGTTTAAGATCGGTGATGAAAAGGTGTATCTCTCGCCCGTGTTAGATATGTTCAACCGTGAAATTATATCTTACTCTATTTCAACAAGCCCTAACCTATGGCAAATACGTGAAATGTTAGACGGATTGTTTGCCAAGTTGCCTGCCGATGCACGCCCACTATTTCATTCTGATCAAGGTTGGCAATACCAACACGCCGAATACCAACGGCTGCTTGCCGAGCATAACATTACACAAAGTATGTCCAGAAAAGGAAACTGTATGGACAACGGCATAATGGAAAACTTCTTCGGCAGACTGAAGGTTGAGATGTATTACGGCGAAAAATTCGAATCCCCTAGGGGATTCATTGAAAAGTTGGAAGAGTACATACATTATTACAACAATGAGAGAATCTCTCTTAAACTAAAAGGAATGAGCCCAGTGCAATACCGAGCTCATTCGCAAATGATTTAATATTTATTTTTTTGTCTAAACTTTTAGGTTCACTTCATCTGGGAGGTTTTTTCGTTATCTATCAATTTTGCATTTTGCATTCTGCATTCTGCATTCTGCATTCTGCATTTTGCATTCTGAATTCTGCATTTTGCATTAAAAATATTAAAGCACTTTAGAAAGGAAGTCCTGAAGCCTCGGATCCTTGGGGTGATTAAAGATTTCGTCGGGAGTTCCCTGCTCCTTGATAATTCCCTCGTCGATAAAGACGATCTTATCGGCTACCTCGCGGGCAAAGCCCATCTCGTGAGTGACGATGACCATGGTCATGCCCTCTGCGGCAAGCTGCTTCATAAGATCGAGAACCTCGCCTACCATCTCGGGATCGAGGGCGGAGGTGGGCTCGTCAAAGAGCATCACGTCGGGGTCCATTGCGAGCGCGCGGACTATGGCAATTCTCTGCTTCTGTCCGCCCGAGAGCGTGGAGGGATAGACGTTTGCCTTGTCCTCAAGACCTATTCTCTTCAGAAGTGCCATAGCGTTTTTCTCCGCCTCCTCCTTGCTCTTCAGCTTCAGCTCTACGGGAGCTAAGGTGAGGTTATCGAGAACGGTAAGGTTATTAAAGAGATTGAAGTGCTGGAACACCATTCCCATCTTCTGACGGGCTACGTTTATGTCAATGTGATTGTCCTTATAGAGCTTTTTAAGAATTGCCTTATACTCCTTGCCCTCTGCGGCGGAGAACTTCTCGTTCAGAAGATCCTCTTTCTTGATCTTAACAATAGCGTCTGCGCCATCCATACCGCCAGCGACAAGCTTCTTATAGGTGTTGGAAGCCTCTATGGCCTCGGTGTGCAGATAGGGATCTACGGGGTTCAGTAGCTTATCCTTGAGCCATACCTCACCGAAGGTGGGTACGGACAGAAGGTTCATACAGCGAAGCAGGGTTGATTTTCCCGATCCCGAGGGACCGATAATGGCAACGACCTCGCCCTTTTCTATATGACAGTCAACGCCCTTGAGTACAGTCACGCCGTCCTCGAAGGTCTTGATTATATTTTTAACGCTTATCACTTGCTCTCAGCCTCCTCTCTATAATTTTGATAACGAAGGTAAGCAGGTATACTATAGCAAGGTAGAAGCAGGCTGCCACAGTCATAGGAACTACGTAGCTCGCCATATTATTACCTGCGCCGATGATTTTTGCCGCCTGGGTAAGATCGTACATACCGATCATACTGACGATCGAGGTTTCCTTTATCAGCGCGATAAGCTCGTTTCCGATCGCGGGGATAACGTTCTTTATCGCCTGAGGAATAACGATCTTGATAAGGGTGGTTCTGCCGTTAAGTCCGAGGGCGCGTCCCGCCTCGGTCTGTCCGATGTCCACTGAGAGAATACCCGCGCGGATGTTCTCCGAAACATATGCGCCCGAGTTGATACCAAAGGCGATAATTGCGGTGATCTCCTTAGGGAAGCCGCGGATGGCAAAGATTGTGTACGCCATAATAAAGAGCTGAAGCGCCATAGGTGTGCCGCGGATTATGGTGACGTAGATCTTGCAGATGAGCTTAGGCAGCTTCATAATCGGGCTGTCCTGAGCTATACCCACGATAGCAACCAGTGTACCGAGCAAAAGACCGAGCAGCGCGGCAAATACCGATATAAGCAGCGTGGTGCCAAGTCCCTCAAAAAGCATTCCCATATACTTCTCATTGGTAACGAGAACGCCTATATCCTTAAAAAAGTCCATTTTTCTTTTTCCTTTATTCTTTCATTAACGCGCAAAAAGAACTGCGCCGATATGGCGCGGTTCTTTTTGGCAGAAGTTTTTTATTAGTTCATACCCATATGGGCCATAACCATCTTTTCAATCTCGGTCTGACCGTTCTCGTCCTTTACAAGAAGCTCGTCAAGAACCTCGTTAATAGCGTCAAGAAGCTCGGTGTTGCCCTTGGTGACTGCGATAGCGTACTGCTCCTCTACGGCAGCATCGGGCTCGCCATCCTTGCCTGTGTAGTAGAGAGGATAGCAAACGAAGTCCTTGCTGCTGTTCTCTACGATATACTGAGCGGGAAGCTGGTCAACGATAATTACGTCGATAGTGGAGCCGAGAGATTCAGAGGCTACGTCAGCGGAGTCAACAGCCTCGTGCTTTGTGTTTTCGGTTCCGTAAAGAACGCCGCCCTCACAGTCGATCTCTGCATCTGCATAGATCCAACCTGTAGTATCGGTCTGGGTAGCAATAGTCTTGCCCTCAAGTGCCTCCCATACAACGTAGGTGACACCGCCCTCGGTCTTGGTAGCAACGTCGGAGTCTGCGGGAAGAATTACGTACTGAATAGAGGTGTAATAGGGCTTGGAGAAGTCAACCTTATCAGCTCTCTCGGGAGTTATAGTGATGCCTGCCGCGCCGCAGTCTGCGGTTTTGCCCTCTTCAACGGTGTCGATAATAATGCCGAAGTCACCGTGGGTCCATACGATATCCTTACCCATCTTCTCGCCAACCTTCTCCATAATTTCAACGTCAACACCAACTATCTCGGTGCCGTCGAAGTACTCGAAGGGTGCGAAGTAAGCATTCGTCTGAACGTAGATCTCGCCGCCCTGATTACAGGATGCGAGAGTAAGAGAAGCTCCGAGGAGCATTGTAAGTGTAAGAATAAGTGTGATGATCTTTTTCATTTGTTTTTCCTTCTTTCTGTTAGGTCGGACCTTGGATTTTTGCGTCCGATCAAATTCAACGTGGCTATTATACACCCACGTTTTTCAAATGTCAAGGGGTTTTTGCAAAAAAATTCAAGTTTTTTGAATTTTTATTCGATTTTATTTGCTTTTTTCTCAATTTTAAATGAATATTCAGGTTTTATTCTGCATATTTATTCATTTTCTGCGAATATTGATTTTTCTGTCAAGTTGTGGTAGAATAGTATTGTGAAATTTTGCGGCTTTTTTCGGGCGGTGACTTCAACGAGGGGCATCAAGCGCTAAGTTTATAACTCATATCGGACAATCGATGCTTTCTCTTTTGAAAATCGATATACGCCCCTTCGGGACTGTTCGATATATTTGCGCTTTTGCAACCGCAAATTCGATATATGCCTCACGGCAACGAGAATTTTCAGAAAGGATCCCGATGGGAATTATTATATAAATGATAGCTTTATCCGTATCCGACGTAAATCTTTCCTTCGGGACCGATATTATTTTAAAGGATATCTCCTTTGCCATAAACGACGGCGACAGGCTTGGCGTTATCGGCGTGAACGGCGCGGGCAAGACCTCGCTGTTCAAGATAATCACGGGCGAGTACACCCCCGACTCGGGCGCGGTGTATATTCAAAAGGGACACACCGTTGGCGTTCTGGCGCAGAACGCGGATCTGTCCTCTCTCCCCGGGGAGATGACCTGTATTGAGTATATGTATACCGCATACTCTTCTCTGCTCTCTCTTGAAAAGGAGATCACGAAGACCGAGCAGGCTTTGGCAAGCGCGACAAGCACCGAGGAAACGATGAGCCTTACCGCAAGGCTGAACGAGCAGAACGCAAGGTTCGCCACCCTCGGCGGTCTTGAATTCAGGTCCAGATGCCGCGGAATGCTACTGCGCCTCGGCTTTGACGACGAGCTGATAAACAGACGGATAAGTACCCTGTCTGGTGGACAGTATACAAGACTTGCCCTGGCAAGGCTGCTTGCAACCGAGCCCGATATACTTATGCTTGACGAGCCGACAAAC
>JAZNZI010000057.1:0-6111 GCA_045594865.1 Eubacteriales bacterium
AAAGAGGGCGATAAAACAGGATATAAGACCGTTAAGGATACTGATTTTGAACTTAATGCCAACTAAAGTTGACACAGAGACACAATTATCAAGGCTTTTGGGCAATACACCGCTTCAGGTAGAGATCGAGCTTATACGCACGAAAACCTATCAATCGAAGAATACCGCCGAGGAGCATCTTCTCGCCTTTTACAAGGATTTTGATGAAGTGAGAGATAATTATTACGACGGAATGATAATTACGGGCGCACCCGTTGAGAAGATGGAGTTTGAGGAGGTTGACTACTGGGGCGAGCTGTGCGAAATAATGGAGTGGTCAAAGTCACACGTTCACTCCACCCTGCACATCTGCTGGGGCGCACAGGCAGGTCTGTACTACCACTTCGGCATCAAAAAGTATATGATGGACGAGAAGCTGTCGGGCGTTTACGCTCATCATCTCGACCACAAGAAGTCTATACTTTTCCGCGGCTTTGACGATATGTTTTACGTTCCCCACTCCCGCTATACCACCGTTCTGCGCGAGGATATTGAGGCGGTAAAGGGACTGAAGATCCTTGCCTCGTCAGACAAGGCAGGCGTGTACGCCATCAAGACCAAGCGAGGCAGACAGGTCTTCGTGACAGGTCACTCGGAGTACGACGCCGACACCTTAAACAAGGAGTACACCCGCGATAAAGCGGCAGGACTTAACCCAAAGATCCCCGAGAACTACTTCCCGAATGATGACGACAGCAAGACTCCCGTCAGCACCTGGCGCAGCCACGCAACTCTGCTCTTCACCAACTGGCTCAACTACTTCGTATATCAGACCACGCCGTATGATATTATGAAGATTAAAGAGATTAAATAAATACAGAATGCAAAATTAATGAAAAAGGACGAGAAATTTCTCGTCCTTTTTTTGTCTGTAAAACAGGGTTAATTAACCTCAACTCTGCGAACGACGAGCGGAGTAAACTCGTTCGCTGAGGTCAGGTAAAGATAGCCGTCCCGCACGAAGGCGCGGGCATGGCTGAATGCGGTATGCTCGGTATCGCCCGATATTTCGGTGAGGAGCGAGAGGCTCTCTGTATCGGTATCAAAGTGCCAGAGGAAATATCCGTGGCCGTATGAGACACCGTAGCCCTCCTTGATATAGTTCACCGAGAGGCCAAAGAGATTTTTCTCCCGATCTATAAGATAGGCGTGGTAGTCGGTGTCGTAGTTGCCTCTGAACACCTGCTTTGCAACCGAGACCACCGAGCCGCCCTCTCGCTTATATATCTCAATCTTGCTATGACTTCCGCTCTCCCTGCCGATTCCCAGCAGATATCCCTCGCCAAGATCAATAAGAGAGGATGAGAAGCCCTCGATATATCCCGTGTTGACCTCCGTGATATTCTCATAATCCGACAGATCAAAGAAGAATACGGGATCGGTGAATTCTGCGGTCTCGGCGGTACAGACGTAAAGCTTATCTCCCTCAAATCTCACCGCCGTTGCCCTCTCCCCCTCGGGAGCAAAATCCTCGACCGAAGCGGTAAGGCTCATAGTGGAAAGATCGTAAACGTAAAGGGATGCACTGCTTTTTTCAACCCAATATCGCTTCCAGAGACGAGTGGAGGTGACCACCCTGAGATAGCCGTCCTGCTCGTCATAGCTGTACTGACCTGCCTCTGCCCAGCCCCTGATTTCAAGGCTGCAGCGGTATCTTAACCCATCGCCCGAAAAGTCAACAAGCTCGATTCGGCTATATGCCTCAGAGGTGGACTCTTCCTCGGAAATCTTCTTGCCGCTCTGATACTCGAAAATAATATGATTGTCGGTAAAGCAAACGTCCGTCATATAAGATGCTGTTTCCGAGAGAATTGCAAGCTCGCTGACAAGCGACAGATCATCCTCATCGAACACCGTGACGTAGCTATACGTCGCGTTTTTTATCTCGTCGCAGTAATAGATCCTCTCAAGGTCGCAAAGGTGGGGCTCGTCACCCGATATACCCGGGATATATGTTTCGGGATCGTCTACGTCAATCTCAGCCTTATTAAAGATATGAGAGGTGACGAGATAGATCTTATCACCGATCTTACGAGCGGCACGGCTTGAGCCCGACAGCTCAAGTGTTTTTGCAATGACGGGATTATTAACGTCCGAGACGTCTATGGAATATATTTTCGTGACGAAGTGTCCCGAATACCGAGTGTAATTTTCATATTCATAGATTTCGGTCACGTACTCCGACTGAACTATGGTGACGGTATTTCCGTCTGCCGAGAGAAACATATCGGCATAATTCTTATTTGCGTTAGAATTTATCGGCGTGACGGATATTTTCTTGGAGCTATCGCCGTCTATAGAATAGATATAAAGCGATCTGTTAAAGTAGCGGAAGATATATTTATCGGTGGTCTTATAAAGATCTCCCTCAATTATACCTGCCACCTGATTGTCGGTCACCTCAACGTAAGAGCCGTTTGAGCCGGAGCTGTCCGTACCATCTCCTCCGCCTACGCCCTCCTCAGGCAGAACGTTCGTTCCGTCGTCAAAATCGCCTTCCAAATAAATATCGTCCGAGCCGTAATCCGACTCAAGATATTCCTCCATCGCTGCCGCAAGGCTCTTTGACGGCTTTGGCACCTCGGGGAAGGGCTTTTCAGCCGCGGGAGGTATAACGTTTTGGGGATTGCCGCCACCCATTATCACTGCGCCGAGCACTATTCCCACGACTAAAACGAAGCTTGCCGCTATGGCAACACCGCGATAAAGCGGCAGACGGGCTGCCCTGCCCCTCGGTTTTGCCTGCTCCAAATATTTATCATCTACGTCACCGATGGCGTGAAGGATTTTTTTCTCGTTATTCTTCATATAGTTATTCCCCTTTCTGTAAGCTGTTTTTTCAGGGTTATCCTCATTCTCGATAGGTGGGATTTGACCGTGCCGACACTAAGCCCCATTTCATAGGCAATATCCCTCACCGACATCATATAGAAATACCGTCTGAGAAATATGATCCGCCGCGTCGTGTCAAGCCGATCAACGAAGCTACCTATCGCATCCCTAAGGTCAAGGCTGTCGTCAATATCGCCTGCCGAGTCGGGTATGATCTCGGAAAGCTCGTCAAGAATAAGCCCCATCTCTCCGCCTCTCTTATTACGGCGGTAACGGTTTATAGCCAGATTTCTGGTTATGCGAGCGAGATATGCCATAAGCGAGGTCGGTCTGGTAGGCGGAATTGTCTGCCACGCCTTAAAATACGTATCGCTCTCGCACTCCTCGCTGTCCTGACGGTTGCCGAGTATGCCGTATGCTATAGACGAGAGAAGCCTGCCGTATTTTGCCCTTGTCTGCTCTATGGCAGACTCGTCACGCGAAAAATACAGCTCTATTATTCCTTTGTCATCCATAGCCGTCACCCCATTTCTTAGTGATTCCCCTATAAAAGGCTGTTTTTGAAGTCGACATTCACCCTATATGACAACCAAAAGGGGAAAATGGTTGCACAAAGGGGAAAAAATCTTTCATTTTTCTCAATTATACCACATTCCCGCGGAAAAATAAATAACCGCCCGAATTTTTCGGGCGGTTTTGCGATTATATTATTAGTTTATTTTTTCAACCTTAAAGCCTGTGTCGGTTGTGATATACAGATATCCGTCGACGTAGGCGGCGCGGACGGTGGCAGAGCGCATATCAAGACCTACAAGATCTATGAAATAGGGAGAAAGCTCATAGCCATTCCAATGTAGGAGAACGTAGCAATCTCCTCGGTATTCCTCCTTGCCCGTCTGATCGTCAATGGGGTAGATATAACCTGCGCCGAAACCAAAGAGATTATGCTCACGGTTCACAAGATAGGACTTGTAATCGGAGGAGTATTCGCCCTCGAACTTAAATTCGCCGACGCTGACGACCTTGTCGCCCTGCTGCTCGTAGATCTCAACCTTATCGTACTGCCAATTTTCGCGTCCGATGCCGAGCAGGAAGCCCTCGCCAAGATTGATAAGATGCTCGGAGTAGCCCTCGATAATACCCGTGTCGGCGCTATTGATATTTTCGTAATCCGACAGGTCAATAAAGTAAACGGGGTCGGTGAAGCTTATCACCACCGCGGTGCAGACGTAGACCGTATCGCCGTCAAATCTTACCGCCGTTGCCTCCTCGCCCGGAATGGCGAAATTAGGCAGGCTGTACGCAAGGCTGTTGTCGGCAAGATCGAAGATCCAGAGGCTGACGTTCTGCTCGTTCTTAATGCTGGCGGGGGTGGAATACTTATCCTCGGTCCAGAAGGTAGTGGTGACGAGGCGGAGATATCCGTCCCTCTCATCAAAGCTGTACTGATCCTCGGCATAGCCGTTTACGGTGATGACACCGCGACTTTCAAGGCCATCGCCCGAGTAATTAAGAACGGCAATGTCGGTCATATTTCTGACAACGCCCTTGTCCTCGTAAACGCCCTCGTTTTCCGCCACGTACTCACGGGTGATATATACGTTATCTCGGGACACGTAGACCTCATCTGTAAAGTTAAGTAAGGCATTTGCGCCAAGAAGTCCAAGATTGTCGGCATCAAGAAGCGCAACTACGCTGTAGCGGGTGTTGCCCACGGTGTCGGGGAAAATGATGTCCTCAAAGAGTATGGGCTCGGCTCCCTCGCCCCTGTCGATAGAGGGAACAAAGGTGGTGGGATCGTTATAATCCACCGTATTTCTGTTAAAGACGAACTCGCTGACGAGAAGCAGCTTTCCGTCTACCATACGGCTGGTATTAAGCGAGCCGTCGATAGAAACCATAGCCTTGGTCTTGATATTATTCACGTCGGACACGTCGAGAGAAATAACGCCGACCTTGCTCATATCAGTCTTGTTGTCTGCGTAATTTCTCAGCAGGGTGACGGTGTTTCCATCGGGAGAAAGGTACATCTCACAGTTGGAGTTATACCTATAAAATTCGTCGGCAAAGGAAGGTATCACAAACTCGGTCACCAGTCTTGATTCTTCCTTTTCTATTGAATAGACGCGCAAGAGATTCGTTCTGTAATTTACGTCCGAGCGCCAGCCAAGGCGGAAGATGTACTTGTCGGTCATCTTCATAAGGTCGCTCTCGATAACGCCATCCACCTGGTTGTCGGTGGACTCAACGTACTCGCCGTTGCCTGCAGAATCGCCCTGATCTCCGGGTGCGGGCGCCATATCGTTGCCCGTATTTTCATCCATATCGGGTGCCATAGCGCCGAATTTGAAGCTGCCGAGCAAGCTCGTCAGAATTTCAAAATTGTTCTTATGCTTCGGCTGCAAAAGGCTGAGGCGGTAGTCCTCGATACCCTTGATAAGCGGGAAGTAATCCGAGCCCGCGTAGGCGGTAATGTCGCTTGTGACGGGAGCGAATGGCAGGAACAAATAAAGTCCAAGCGCTATGATAAGCGCAAGGCATACGGCTGCTCTGATAACAGGTGCTCTCATAGATTTCTCCTCTGTTTCCCTTATGTATTTTTCGTCTATCTCTCCGATAGCAAGCATTAATCTTTCCTTTTTGTTCATATCACGATACCCCTTTCGGTAAGGTAGTCACGAAGCTGCTGACGTAGGCGGTAAAGCGTCACCTTCACGTTGCCCGACGTGAGATGCATTTCCTTTGCGATCTCCTTTACCTCACGCATATAGAAATATCTGCGTATGAAGATCCCGCGCTTAGTCTTATCAAGACCGCCGAGAAAGTCGTTCAGCGCGTCGCGCAGCTCAATATCCTCGGTAATATCGCCCGACGTGTCTGGGATAGCCTCGCAGATCTCCTCATAGATCAGCTCGGGGCCGAGAGGCCGTCTCTGTGTCCTGTCGCGCAGGCGGTTTATGGCAAGATTGCGGGTGATCTTGGTAAGGAATGCCGAAAAATAGTTAGGACGGGTGGGCGGAATGGTCTGCCACGCCTTCAGGTAGGTATCGCTCTCGCACTCCTCCGAATCAATGGAATCGTGAAGAATCCCCATTGCCACCGCCATAAGCAGACGGCCGTAGCTCGTCCGCGTTTCGGTGATCGCGCGCTCGTCGCGTGCGAAATAAAGCTCGATTATTCTGCTGTCGTCCATAGGCATTACCTCGCTTCGAGTAAATTCGAAATTCGAAATTCGAAATT
>JAZNZI010000058.1:0-5691 GCA_045594865.1 Eubacteriales bacterium
AAGAAAACGAAAGCATAGACAGCGCCCTTCGCAGATTCAAGAGAAGCTACCTCAGAAGCGGTGTTCAGGCAGAACTCCGTAAGAGAGAGCATTACGAGAAGCCCAGCGTAAAGCGCAAGAAGAAGGCTGAGGCTGCAAGAAAGCGCAAGTATAAGTAATTTATTTGCAAATAGCGGACTGCTACTGACGGTGGCAGTCCCTTTTTTTACCTTTTTATTTAAAAAGTCAACTGCAAATACTACACTTGTAATCCGAATTTTGAGGTAAAATATGAAAAGTATATATAAAACACTGTCACTTGCACTTATTATTCTGTTGCTTATCGGCTCATCAACTGCGGCAAGCGCTGACGGCTGTCTGCATTGGTATATAAAGCGTAGGACGGGAATGCCGCCGCTCTTTCCGCGCGAAGCCGACGAAATATCTGTCTACGATGCCTATTATATGGACAAGGAAGCCGCCGAGAGAGGGGAGAAAAAGATATACCTGACATTTGATGCAGGATATGAAAACGGAAACGTGGAGAAAATCCTTGACGTACTAAAGAGCGAGAACGTTCCAGCCGCATTCTTTCTCCTTGACAACATTATATTAAAGAATACCGATTTGGTTCTCAGAATGGCGGACGAGGGACATCTTGTCTGCAATCATACGAAAAATCATAAGAACCTATCACAATGCAGCGAAACGGAGATAAGCAACAACCTTACGGCCCTCGAGAAAATATATGAGGAAAGATGCGGCAGGGAAATGTCAAAATTTTTCAGATTCCCCGAGGGCTCATATAGCATCGAGGCGCTGAAACGCGTGCAAAATCTTGGGTATAAGACGGTTTTCTGGAGCTTTGCCTACGACGATTGGGACAACGGCAGACAGCCGAGCAGAGAGAAGGCTATCCGCAAGGTGCTTGACGGCACTCACGAGGGCGCGATTATGCTCTTCCACCCGACCTCATCCACAAACGCGGAAATTCTGCCCGAGCTGATTACAGAATGGCGAAAAATGGGTTATAGCTTCGGCTCTCTTGATGAGCTGAAATAATCAAAAATTAAGGGACGGTTTTTGCCGTCCTTTTTCATATATTCCATCATATCATTAATATAATTAACAAAAACAACTCGGAGGATTATTATGAAAAAGCTTATATCTTCAATATTATTTATAGTCTTGATGCTGTCACTTGGAATGTCAGTTTTTGCTGAAAATGGAATAAATACCTTGGCAGAAAATGAAAATGGCTTCTATGACGATGTAAATCTCGATATCGAGCATCAGGTCGGCGGAGTATATCTCTGCGAGGCATCTACGGGAAAGGTGCTGTATGCGCAAAATGAGTTTACCGCTGCCTCGCCTGCCTCGGTCACCAAGGTAATGACCTTGCTTTTGGTTTGCGAGGCTCTTGCAGACGGCAAGTTCGCTCTTACCGATAGCGTTCGCATCAGTGCAAAGGCGGCATCTATGGGCGGTAGTCAGGTCTTTCTTGAGGAGGGAGAGAAAATCACCGTAGAGGATCTTATCAAAAGCACGGTTATAGCCAGCGGCAACGACTCGTCGGTAGCCTTGGCAGAGCTGACGGCGGGCAGCGAAAGCGCATTTGTAAAGATGATGAACGCACGGGCGGCTGAGCTTGGACTAAAAAACACCCATTTTGAGAACGCAACAGGACTTGACGATACAACCACCGACCATTATAGCTGTGCCGCCGATATTGCGACAATGTCCCGCGAGCTGATAAAGCACAGTATAATTCTCAACTACAGCTCTATCTGGCAGGACACGATCAGAGGCGGAGAATTTACCCTCACAAATACCAACCGTCTTGTTAGATACTACGATGGCTGCAATGGCTTAAAAACAGGCTCTACCGATAAGGCGGGTTATTGTATCACCGCAACGGCAAAGCGGGGAAATATGCAGCTTATTGCCGTCGTTATGGGCGCGCGGACGCGAGATGAGCGAAATGCGGTGGCAAGAACTCTGCTTGACTTTGGCTTCGCAAACTATGCCCTCTATGAAAAGGGGGAGAGCTTTATAGAGAACGCTCAGGTTCTCGGCGGAATTAAGGACGATATTCCACTTTATTCCTCGCCTTTTTCTACGGTAATAGACAAAACGATGCAATCAAAGGTAGAGCTTGAATACGATATTCCCGAGAGCATTGTCGCCCCTATCTCCTCGGGTGATTGCGTTGGTAAAATAATCTACAAAATAGACGGAGAGCAGATCGGAGAGAGCAAAATATTCGTTAAAGAAGAAGTAAAAGCCATCAAATTCAGCGATCTGCTGGGACGAATACTAAAAAGGATAGTCTGCGGATAAATTAATTCACGAAAAATACTTGAAAAATATAAATATATGTTGTATAATGTATAAGGATAAAAATAATTTTTTTGAGGATGGGTAAAATGGTTAAATTAAACGAAAAATTCCTTAACGGCTTCGTTTCCGCAGAGGAAATAGCGAATATGCGCTCAGCAGCTTCCGAGGCGCACACCAAGCTTGTAAATGGCACAGGCGAGGGCAACGACTTTCTCGGTTGGGTAAGACTCCCCGAGAATTATGACAGAGAGGAGTTCGCAAGAATTAAAATTGCGGCAGAAAAAATCAAGCAGAATTCCGATATCCTTGTTGTTATCGGTATCGGCGGCTCTTATCTTGGCGCACGCGCTGCTATTGAGTTCTGCAAGAGCCCTCTTTACAACAATCTAAAGAAGGACACCCCCGACATCTACTTTGCGGGCAGTAATATCTCTCCCACAGCTCTTACCGAGCATCTCTCCATCTAGGAGGGTAAGGATATTTCCGTAAACGTTATCTCTAAGTCGGGTACTACCACCGAGCCTGCTATCGCATTCAGAGTATTCAAATCCCTGCTTGTAGAGAAGTATGGCGAGGATGGAGCAAAGGACAGAATCTTCGTCACCACCGATAAGGCGCGCGGCACTCTCAAGCAGTTCTCCGACAAGGCTGGCTACGAGACCTTCGTTGTTCCTGATGACGTAGGCGGCAGATTCTCGGTTCTTACCGCGGTTGGTCTTCTTCCCATCGCTTGCGCGGGAATTGATATTGACGCGCTTATGCAGGGCGCAGCGACTGCTATGAAGCAGTTTGAGTGCTTTGACCTTGATAATAACGAGGCTGTTAGATATGCGGTTATCCGTAATATTCTTCTCGGCAAGGGTAAGAACACCGAGATCCTCGTTGGCTACGAGCCATATATGCTTATGCTTAACGAGTGGTGGAAGCAGCTCTACGGTGAGAGCGAGGGCAAGGACGGAAAGGGAATTTTCCCTGCATCTGTTGTATTCTCCACCGACCTTCACTCTATGGGACAGTACATTCAGGACGGTCAGAGAAACCTGTTTGAGACGGTTATCAGCGTTGAAAATCCCGGCGCTAAGTTTGTTATTCCCGCCGATCCTGCAAACGTTGACGGACTTAACTTTATCGCTGGCCGCGAGCTTGATTTCGTTAACAAGACCGCGCAAACTGCAACCATCGTAGCACACAATGACGGCGGTGTTCCCAACCTGCTTCTCAGCGTTGCGGACAGAACTCCCGCATCCCTTGGCTACCTTATGTATTTCTTCGAGTTTGCCTGCGGTGTTTCGGGTTATATCCTTGGAGTTAACCCCTTCAACCAGCCCGGCGTTGAGGCTTACAAGAAGAATATGTTCGCTCTCCTTGGCAAGCCCGGCTATGAGGATATGAAAAACGAGCTTGAAGCCCGTATTTTCGGTTAATTATGCACAGTTTTACTTGTATAATTTTTACAAAATAATATAATAGAAAATAAAAATATAATTTTGCTATTGCATTTTAATACTTTTTAGTGTAAAATGTATACAGAGAGATATACATATCTCAAAATTAGGAGGATTTTCAAAATGATAAAATTATTCATCGGCGGCAAAGGCTCCGGCAAAACCAAGACTCTTATCGAGATGGTAAATAATGCTGTTACCGAATCCAAGGGCAACGTAGTTTGCATTGAGAAGGGTGATAAGCTCATCCACGATATTACATATAAGGCAAGACTTATTGATACCGACGCATATTCTGTTTGTGATGCAGACGCTCTCTACGGCTTCATCGCGGGTATTCTTGCTTCCAATTCCGATATCACAGATATCTTCGTTGACTCCGCTCTCAAGATCATTGGCAACGATGTTGCAGCCTTTGAGGGTATGCTTGCAAAGCTTGATAAGATCACCGCTGAGGTTAATCTTGTTATGACCTCTTCCATTGCTGTTGAGGATTGCCCTGAAGCAGTTAAGGCATACTGCTGATTTAATAGTATAATTATCCCACGGATCAATTTCCGTGGGATTTTTTCACCAAGATTTATCCTTCGCATAAAATAATAGCGAGGCATAGATTTAAAGGTCTTTGCCACTATCACTTTAATTTTTTGCATAAGGAATGGTAAAACAATGCAAGACAATAGAAACGCGACCTTCTGCGGCACGGGCAATCAGACGCTCGGAAACGGAACGGTATGCATTGACACCAAGAGGGTCCTTGACAGCTGTCGCGACAGAGATTGCTACGAGGATACCAGAGTTTATCTCACTTGCACAGGCGAGGATATCCTTGCCAATTCCAGCAACGTAAGAACCCGCGCGGCAAAGCTCCTTTGGGCATACGTTGGCGTGGATGAAGTCCCCTTTAACTGCGGATTTTATCAGGTAAAAATACGCTATTACATTGAGGTGGAGTTCGAGGCGTGCGTTGCCGTTGGCAGAAGTCAGTGCTTCAAGGGACTCGCCGCTCTTGAAAAAGAGGTAATTCTTTACGGCGGAGAGGGCAGGGCGGTCACCTTTACCTCAAGCCCCACAAACACCTACTGCGGCGGCTGCAATATGAACAACGTAGGAACTAACGATCCCGTTGCGGTCGTTGAGACGGTAGAGCCTATCGTCCTCGGTACGAAGGTTCTTGATTGCAGCTGTCCTTGTCCCTGCGGCTGCGCTGAATATGCTGAAATTCCCGACGGAGTCCGTAACTGTATCGGTGAAGAGCTTGTTCTTAATACGAACGGTCCTAAGATACTCGTATCCTTCGGTATATTCTCGGTTATCAGGATCGAGCGACCTGCTCAGCTTCTCGTTCACGCCACCGATTACAGCGTGCCTGACAAGGAATGCACCGATGCTACGAATAACGACAACCCCTGCTCGCTCTTCAGAACCATAGCTTTCCCCATAGCTCAGTTCAGAGGTACGGAAACCACCACCGATCTTAACGGCGGTAAGGGCACTGGCGGCGGATCCTGCGGCTGTGGCAGAGGCTGATAAAACCGTCAATAAAAATAAGTATCCCCCGTAAAACGGGGGGTATTTCATTTTCGGGCATAGCCCTAACCGTTACCGGAGACGCCGGGGTGTGTTTTGACTAAGCCTGCCAGCCATGCAATTGTTACTTGCTACCCGTAAACGGGTTCCAACAAAGCCTCCCTTGTGTAAAGGGAGGTGGCATTTTTGCAAGAAAATGACGGTGGGATTGTAAGAAACATAAAGACTTACAGAACAATCCCTCAGTCAGCTTTGCTGACAGCTCTCGCTGCGGCTCGGTCACGTTTTGGCTCTTGCGTTATTAACGCAATTCACTACCCAAACGCCGCTTCGCTACCTTTTCACAAGGGAGCCTTCCACATAAATCATTCTTCGCTCTCTTTTTGTTCGTTTTCTG
>JAZNZI010000059.1:0-7406 GCA_045594865.1 Eubacteriales bacterium
CATTCGAGGGACTTCTTGCGAGATACTTCGGCTGATATAAAAAACTAATAAATATAAGGCTTAAAGCTATGAGGAGCAGACTTCGGTCTGCTCTTCTTTTTACGCTTTATAGGGGGCAAAATTGGCTTTCTTTCCACTAAAATCGTGGAACTTTTGTGGAAGCTGGGGTGAGTGGAAAGGGAAAATGGAAGCTGAAATGGAAGTTTGAAAAGTGGAAGATTTGCTGATAGCATTATTATATCAAAAAAGCCCGTTCTTGCGAACAGGCTTTAGGTGTTGTTTGCGGAATGTTTGCGAAATATTTTGAGGGTAGGCTTAGTCAGAAATCAAAAATGCTCTTCCGGTCATTTGCTCTAATTTATTTGCAAACCGTTTTGTGTCGATGTTCAGGATAAGCTCCTCGGGGACGTTTGCTTCCTGCGCGATGCGAATTGCGTCATCAACGTTGCCAACGTTTCCCGCAAAATGAGCATCGGAGGAAAGGACTAACGGCACGCCGTATTTTGCACAAAGTCTTGCTATCTCCACGCAATTATTAATACTGGACGGACGTGAGCGGTAAGAAGCGGCATTAATTTCGACAATTTTTCCGTATTTGGCAAACTCGGGGATAACGCGCTCGTAATCAAAGCGGTAGTTTTCGTCGCCGCAGTGACCTATTACGTCTACATGTGGGTTTTGAGCTACATTTAACCACATTTTTGTGCTTTGCTCAACGGTCATAGGTGGGGTGAGAATGCCGTGGACCGAGGCGATCACCCACTCAAGCTTATCGAGCAGCGGGGAGGGAAGATCAAGAGTGCCGTTTTCATCTAAAATATTGACCTCACAACCGCGTAGGATATAAACACCGTCATATTCATCGGGAAGACCAACTCTGAGACACGCAAAATACGTGTCACTTGGTGCGCCGACCATTTTTCCTGTGTGGTCGGTCAGCGCAATAAAATGGAGACCTTTTGCTTTTGCGGCGGTAATGTTTTCCATAACCGTAGAATAAGCGTGCTCGGAGGCGACGGTATGGGTATGTGTGTCGGCGATTATTTTCATAGTTGCCTAACTCCTTCGCTTTATATAGATATTGCCATTACCGCACCCTTGGGAATTGTGATGCTTTCTGATAACCCAATGTCGTTTTCAGTAGGGGTGACTCTGTATGGCGAAGAAAAATCATTGCAGGCGTTAAGATTATCAGAAGCGAGGCAAATACATTTTGCGGATTTCCCATTGAATTGTCCAATATCAAATGTTATCTCTTTGTCTTCGCAATAAGAAAGATTTGCCAATGTTAATAGTAAATGACCGTTTCTATAAGAGGCAGAGACCGAAATGTCGCTATCACTTGATTCTGTCATTAGCGATTCCGCACCCATATGATCCTTGTACATATCAAAGACGTGATATATGGGTGTTTCTATGCAGTTGTCGCCATCGGTCAGGAACAGCGAAGAAAGACAGTTAGCAAGCTGAGCAATATTAGCCATTTCGATTGCATAGCAATATTTGTTAAAAAGATTCAAGGTCATAGCCGAGGCTACCGCATCACGCATAGTTACCTGCTGACGGAAAAGCTGATTCTTCTCCTTTGCATTGACACCACTGCCATACATTGCGCCCCATTCGTCAAGATATAGCTTTATCTGACCCAATCGACCGTGTTCGCAAAGAAGATCTACAAGCTCCTTGATATGATCCTCTGTCTTTTTGGCACTTAAGATCAGCGAGTTCCAGCCCTCCTCGTCAAAGCTTGCGTCATCACCGCCCGAAAAATAGTAGTGGAATGAGATGCCATCTATTTGAACGGGAGTACCGTAGCCCTCCTTTATACATTCAAGGAATGTTTTCGTCCAATTGATGCTGTGAAAGTTTGCGCCACCCGCTATAAGCTTCGCGTTTGGAGCGATATTTCGCAACACAGTGGCGTATTTGCGGTACTCCCAAGCATACTGCTCGGCGCACATAGTGCCACCGCCTCCCCAGTTTTCATTGCCAACACCGATGAATTTTACGTCAAATGGCTCTTTCGAACCGTTGTTCTCGCGTTCAGAAGCAAGCCGTGTCGTACCCGTGGGGGAATTGCAGTAATCTATCCAATTTCTTGCATCCATAGGTGTTTCGGAGGTTACGTTGACTGCAAGATACGGCTCTGCTCCCACGAGAGCGCAAAAATCCATAAATTCGTGCGTGCCGAATTCGTTACTTTCGTAAAGTCCGTCATCCCTCGTCCACCAAGATGGACGTACGGGACGGTCTTTTCCCACACCGTCACGCCAATCGTAGCATTCGGCAAAGCAACCGCCGGGCCAACGGATGATGGGCGGTGAGATGCGCTTTAGCTTTTCCACAATATCAAGTCTAAGCCCACGGATATTAGGGATTGAAGAGTTATTGCCGACCCAAACACCGTCATATATTACACCGCCGATATGTTCGGCAAAATGACCGTAAATATACGGTGAGATAGTTCCTATTTTCTCGTCAATATTGATTTTTACTGTAGCTTTTTTCATAATGACTCCTTGATGACAACGGGTTCAAGTCTATCGTAAGAGATTGTAATTTCACGATATTTTGGAACGATTAACTGAGCCATACCGTTAAAGAGATTGATTTCATTTGCTTTATCATTGTGATGCCCGTTAGGGTCGCCGTTGCCGACACCGAGAATTTCGCCGTCAATATAAAGAGTGCCGTTTTCGGACAGTATAGCATTTCCGTCTTCATCGGTAACGCAGATATTCAAAATTCGCACTTTTTTGCCTCTTGAAACGTCAGTGACGCACAATTTTGATTTTTGACCGGGATTTTTGTGGTTGTCTCTGATAATTTTGCCGTCCTTTTGGGCAATTACAAGCAATTCTTTACAGCCCGCGGGGACATCCCACGTCAAAATTCTGTTTTCAGCCTTCTTTTTGCCGAAAGAAATGCCGTCCGCAAAAAGCTCGCCCTCGTCGGCATTGGTATAGGCAATAACTCGCCGTTCCCCCACGTCGGGCGCATCGGCAAAGGTGGCAAGGCGCAAAAAAGGCTCGTCAAGATAATATGCTCTCAGCCAATTGGCGATATTTTTGTCAAATCCGCATCTGTCAAGAAATCCCCAATGAGAGGAAACGCTGGGGTATTCAAAGGGATTTGGCTCGCCGCCGTGGTCAAAACCACTCCATACGAAGCATCCGGCGACGAAGGGATATTTTTCAACCGTCGCCATAGTCTCGTTCAAGGGTTGGGAGAAATCAGCAGGGTATTCGCTTCCGTCATCGGCAAAGATCTGTCTTTCTCTGTCGGTCTTATACACTCCGCGAGTGGCAAAGGTGGGACTGTTTTCGGTGCCGAGAATTACCTTTTGGGGCAATAGGGTATGGCAAGACTCATAAGCGTCAAGATTGTAATTCATTCCTATTACGTCAAGAGCCTCGGATGCGTTGTGACGGAGCAATACGCCGCCATTCTGCGCCGCGGTAACCGCCCTTGTGCCGTCAAGCGACAGCACTCTTTCTCTGAGTTTTGCAACGATGCGCTTGCCCCGCGCTTCAGCCTGCCATGGCTCTTCGTTAAACATACAGTACATAAAGACACATGGATGATTTCTCGAAAGATTTACAAGAGCGTCCAGTTGCGCCAAGGTGTCCTCACTGACGTCGAAATGGCGGTTTTCCACCATTACAAGCACACCTAAGCGGTCGCAGATGTCAAGTAAACTCTCGCTCGGCGCGTGGTGAGCGCAACGGTAAGCATTGGCACCAAGCGATTTCAAGCGTAGTATTCGGTATTCCTCCACGTCCTCGTAGACCGCCGCGCCAAGTCCCGCGTGATCCTGATGGGCGCAGATGCCCTTGATGCGATAGGGCTTGCCGTCAAGATGCATACCGCTGTTTTCTACCCATTCAATATCACGAAATCCCACCGAAAAGGTCACGCGGTCGCTCTCTTTGCCGTTTTGCTCCAAGGAAACATCAAGAGTATAAAGATTGGGATTTTCGGGCGACCAGCGCGCGGGAGCATCTACTTGCATTTTAAAAGAAACACTATCTTCTCCAACGGCTTTTGCAGACGCTATCTTCTTTCCGTCTTTGTCCGTCAAGCTTGCTTTTATTGTTCCGTTCCCAACAAAATGCAGGTCGGCAATAACTTCATTTCCTTTCGTACGGATGAAGCAATCCTTACGGACTATATGAGAACGGTCATGCAAGGAAAGCCTTACGGGGCGATATATACCCGCGCCCTCGTACCACCAGCCCTCGTGACGGCGAGCATCAACGAAGACCGCTATGTCGTTGTCGGCTCCTTGAAAGAGATAGTCGCCTATCTCCGCGGAGAAACGATTATATCCGCTAAAATTACGCTTTGCCAACACTCCGTTGACGAATACTTGACATTCGCCCAATACTCCGTCGAAAATAAGCTCCGCACATTCGATCTCTTCATCGGGAAGAGAGAAGAACTTTCTGTACCAAGCCACACCGCGCCGCTTGCAACCGGGAGTAGCGTCAAAAATCCCATCTATGGGCAATTCCGTCAGCCAATCGTGAGGCAGAGTCACCTCTCGCCAAAGAGATCTGTCGTTGAAGCCTTTAAGATGTCTCAAAGCGCCTCCCGCTTTGCTTGACGCGTGGTATTCGTCGCCCACCATACGCGCCTTGCGGTCAAAATCGTCCTCGTGAAAGAGCCAGTTGCCGTTCAGATCAAGATCATAGTTCGCCATAACCGTTCATCCAAAACTCTCTGTAAGATATCTGAGGCGAGGCGGCACACTCCCAATGAACCTCAAGAGGACTGTACTCCACGTACTCGCTCTGCTTGCCGATTATCTGAATAAGACCGTTACTCTTGAGACGAACAAAGGCATAAAGCGGATCTTTATAGAAGGTCGCGTGTCTTAAGGTGCCGTGCTTCGCCTTCAATTCGGCGGCGCGGGAGTTCTGTTCGGTACAGGTCGCGCCGATATATTTGTGGCTCATACTGTTAACGGCAAGATAGTGAATCCCGCCCTTATACAGATATTCGTCGGTGTGATCGTGTCCCGAAACCACCATAGTTACCTTGTTGTAGCCCACGCGCTGATTAGCCTTCCAAAGCACGCCTCTGAAATCGTTTTTGTTGATAATTCCAAAGTCGCCAACCTCACACGTCGCGTGCATAAAAATAAAGCAACGCTTATCGGTTGAAGTAAGATCGGCATCAAGCCACGCAAGCTGCTCGGGATTGATGTAGCAGTTTGAAAAATCGTGACGGCGGCAGTTGTAGTCTAAAAATTTGTCGCCCTGCTTTTCGTAGTTGGTGTCAAGGACGATGAAATGATAATCGCCCGCATCAAAGCTGTAATATTTATCCTTCTGGTCGAGCATCTCGAGCACCGCCGCCTTGTCGGAAAACTCGGTCTCGTGGTTGCCGAGTACGTGATAATGAGGGCCTTCAAAGCTGTTGAAAAGCTTTGCTATCTCGCGTCCTTCATCGGAAAACGAGGTGAGGTCTCCAAGCTGAATGATAAAGTCTGCTTTTCTCTCTTTTGCCTCCGCGAGGAATTTTTCAAGTCTCCATCGCTCGTCAAAATCCTTACTGTGATGCACGTCGGCGCAGATGCCGAAAATAATATCCTTTTGCATAATTTCCGTTCCTTTCTTCCATAATAGGGAATCAGTAATTGTTGTATTCTTTCAGCATAGATCTTTCAAAATCAAGCAAATATTTTGCTTCGGCATCGATAGCGGTCTCGCAGGGGGTGTCGATCAGATCACGGTATACGTGAATGTCGCGTCCAACCTCGCCGCCCTGCATAACGAAGGGCTCGGAAACGATGCGACCCTTGTATCCGATCTCCGCAAGGGCGCTGAAGACCTCGTCCCAGTCGATATGACCTCTGCCGGGGGCTTGACGGTTATTGTCTCCTGTGTGGAAGCTCTTCAATCTGTCCGCACCCACGAGACGGATAGCGTCACCGATGCTGTCTTCCTCGATATTCATATGATAGGTGTCAAGAAGCACTCCGATATTTTTGCTGTCGATCTCCTCGATATATGCAAGAGCCTCCTTGGCGGTGTTGATAAGACAGGTCTCGAAGCGATTTACCGCCTCTACGCAATAGGTCACTCCGCAATCCTCCGCAACCTTGATGATCTCCTTCATGCTCTTTACACTCTGGTCCCAATAAGGCTTTTTGGAGTCGCCCATTCCGTCGGGAACACCCCATCCCGCATAGCTTACGCCCGAGAGCAGCGTTCCGCCGCCGACCTGCATTTTTTTTATAATGTTCTGCAAATAAGTCACGCCGCCGAGACGCACACCCTCATCAAGAGAGGAAACGTCATATCTGCGATCAAGTCCCAGGCTATAGGTCAGCTCGATACCAACCGAATCAGCTAATTTTTTCAGCTCTCTGATGTGGTCGTCGCTCATTTCAAGTAAGGGCTGTGCCTGGAATTCAAGAATGTCAAAGCCTATTTCAGCGGCTTTTTTGATGTATTTTTTGTGGTCTGCATCCCAATTCTTTTCCCAGAAATTCATGAAAATTCCTAATTTGTTCATTTTGATCTCTACTCCTTATTTTCAAAGTTTAACTTCGGTATAGCCGAGATATTTGGAAAGCGCTTCGCGTAAAGGCTGACACCAATCGCCCTCTGTGATAATAGCGTGATGCCTGAAGCCCTCCTCGCTCATATGCTTGAGCTTAGATTGCAATTCGGGAATTTCCACCACTCCGTATGTCCCAAAAAACGCTCTGTCAAGCTCGGTGTCCAACACCTCGGCGCGCTCAACGAAATATCTAACCTCGCCATCTTCGGTACGCATTCCGCAAACAGTCACGGTGCAAGGCTTTATCTTGCCTACGTTTACGCCCCAAGAGCAGTTGAGTCCTTGGGTTTTAGTGAACATTTTATGCTCCTCCATGTGTCCCTTTTCGCAAAGCAGATCGATGGGCAGAGGGCCGCAGTGGAAAAGAATGCATTTGTTGGGGTCGTCACCGTAGTTATTGTTTACGTCAAGGCAACCCACCCCGTTCATAGACGCCAATGCTAATGCCAGCATTGCGGGAGCGTTGGTAACGTCGGTCTCGCAAACCACGGGGATCTGTCTTTTGTTCAAAATTCCCATAACGGTGCAGGGCGTTATCTTATATTCATACTGAAGCTCGCTCCAGCATCTGATCGCCATAACGTCAAGCTTCATTTCGTTTTTAATTTCTTCAAGAGCGATTCCGAGCTTGCATTGGTTGATTATTGAATATCTCGGAGCGTCTTCAACGTTTGATATTTCAAGAATATCGCGCTCCCAAGTCGAAAGGCGCACATCGTCATCCGAAATACTGTTCATTTTTTCACAGAAACGGCAGGCAGGAGGCGCGTTTTCCTTGTGTTTTCCTTGTTTGAAAGGACAGACCTGCTCCTTGGCACAAATCATGACTGCACGCA
>JAZNZI010000060.1:0-14314 GCA_045594865.1 Eubacteriales bacterium
CAACCCTTATTTTATAGATCTTGAAATCCTTGCAAAACAGGGACTTCTTACCAAAGAAGAGCTTGCAATGAATCTAAACGATTCCAAGAAGGTTGACTACGGTTGGCTCTTTAATACCAGATATACCGCTCTCCGCCTGGCTCATTCCCGCTTTACTCCAAGCAAGGAATATGCGAAATTTGTGAAAAAGAACGCATCCTGGCTTGAAAATTACGCTCTCTTTATGGCTCTTAAGGTCAAGTATAATTACTGCCAATGGACGCTTTGGAACGAAGAACACCGAAACTATAAAAAGGCGATCACTCACAAGGTCGAGCATGAAACAGAAATGTCCTTCTGGCGCTGGATACAGTTTGAGTTTTCAAATCAATGGCATGACCTCGTTGAACACGCTCACGAAAAAGGTATTATGATAATCGGCGATATGCCCATTTACGTCGCGCACGATTCGATGGCCGTTTGGGCTGCACCCGAGCAGTTCCTGCTTGACGAAAACTATAATCCCGGTGTTGTTGCGGGCTGTCCCCCCGACTACTTCTCCCCCGACGGTCAGCTTTGGGGCAATCCGATCTACAATTGGGCACTTATGGAAGAGCAGGGCTTCTCCTGGTGGCTTGACAGAATCGGTTCGGCTTTCAAGCTCTATGATATTCTCCGCATTGACCACTTCCGTGGATTTGCGGGATACTATAACATTCCCTACGGCGAGTCGACCGCCAAGAACGGCAAATGGGATTCGGCTCCCGGTATTGCGCTCTTCCGCGCGGTTGCAGAAAAGTATCCCAAGGCGAAGATCATTGCCGAAGACCTCGGTCTTATCACCGACGACGTCCGTGAGCTTCTCACCGGCGGCGGTTTTCCCGGCATGAAGATGCTTCATTTCGCATTCGACGACGAAAACAACGAGTATCTTCCCAGAATGTATACCACTAAGAACTGCGTCGTATACGCATCCTCGCACGACTCGGATTGCACATATTCCTGGCTCAAGAATCTCGCCGGTGAATCCAAGAAGCGATTCAACCGCGAATGTCCGAGAAACCGCGAGCAGAGCCGCGTCTACGACCTCATCGAATTTGCTTTCCGCAGCATTGCAAATCTCGCAATAGTTCCTATGCAGGATTACCTTGAGCTTTCAAACGAAGAGGGACGTATGAACACCCCATCTACAGCATCAGGAAACTGGGCTTGGCGTATCAGCCCTCGCTACAACACTGCAAAGCTTCGCGGCAAGATCCTCGATCTGACCACCAGAACCAAGCGCAATAAATAAGATCAATACAGAGGAGAATGAATATGAAAAGCTCTCTTCGTATTTTTTCCCTGCTTCTTGTTCTGACACTTGCACTTCAGCTACTCCTTTCCTGTCAAAGTGGCGACACCACAACCGACGACACAATATGGCAGCCGCCCGCATACGAATATATCTTGCCCATTGAGGAAGGTCATAACCAACTCACTTTCTATTGGAATCACAACGGCAGCTACGAAAACTGCGACATCTGGATCTGGTGGGGCGACAAGGCAGGACAAGGCTACGTTTTCCACGAATGCGAATACGGTGCAAAGGTTGTCGTCAATGTTCCCGAAGGAATCGAACAAGTTGGATTTATTGTCCGCAAAGATTGCTCTGAGCCCGGTGGAAGCTCTTGGGGCAACGCAACGAAGGACTACGATCAGGACAGATTTGCCATTATTGAAGGCAAAGAAACAGTTATCTACCTCAAATCGGGCGACTCTTCGCAATATATCAGCCAGGACGGAGGCAAAACTCTTGAAATGATTAAAAAACTCGCGCTTGCGGCACTCGTCGATGAAAAAAAGATCGAATACCGCATCACTCCCAAAGAGATCATCTCCTCTCCCGATCAGGTCAAGGTTTACGAGGGGGATCGCGAAATCGCAGTTACTTCGATTTCCACACTCGGAAGATCGGCATCCGCGGGATACATCGAGGTCGGCGAAAGCCTCGACTTGACAAAGAATTATCGCATCTCTATTGAAGGATACGGCGCAAAAACCGTTATCCCAACCACCATATTTGACACAGACTATTTTGCCGCAAACTATCACTATAACGGTGACGATCTCGGCGCCATTATAAACGGCTCCGGCACAACCTTTAAGGTCTGGGCTCCTACGGCTTCAAAGGTCGTTCTCAATCTCTTCACCGCGGGTAACGGAGTTGACGCATACAAGAGCGTTGATATGGTGCGCGGAGAAAAGGGTGTGTGGGCACATACAGAAGAGTGTGGTCACGGAACCTATTATACTTATACAGTAACCACAGCTGTCGGCACACAGGAGGCTGTTGACCCCTACGCAAAATCTGCAGGAGTCAACGGTAAGCGTGGAATGGTCGTTGATCTTTCGCGTACAAATCCGACCGGTTGGGGAAATGCCGCCCTCTCTTCCCCTATCTCCTCTTATTCAGAGGCGATCATTTGGGAGGTTCACGTAAGGGATTTCTCAAACAAGATATCCTCTTCCAATTATAAAGGAAAGTATCTTGCATTTACAGAAACGGGACTTGTCAACGAGCACGGAAAGTCCGTCGGTGTTGACTACCTCAAAGAGCTCGGCATAACCCACGTTCACCTTCTCCCCGTATATGACTACGCGTCGGTTGACGAAACAAAGCCCGACACGCAGTTCAACTGGGGCTATGATCCCGAGAACTATAATGTTCCCGAGGGCAGCTATTCCACCGATCCTTACAACGGCGAAGTCAGGATCAAGGAATACAAGGAGATGGTCAAGTCTCTGCACGATGCGGGGATCGGCGTGATAATGGATATGGTTTATAATCATACCTACGACGCCAACAGTTCGCTCAACAAAATCGTTCCTTATTATTATTACAGATACACAAGCACCGGTGAAAATTCCTCCGCCAGCGGTTGCGGAAACGACACAGCATCCGAAAGATATATGTTCGGAAAGTTTATGGTCGATTCAACATCCTATTGGGTCAAGGAATATAAACTCGACGGTCTGCGCTTTGACCTTATGGGTCTGCACGACCTTGAAACCATGCAAGAGATTGAAAGTGCAGTTCATACGATCAATCCGAATGCTATTATTTACGGAGAAGGCTGGACGATGGGTGCCACCATTGACGGAAGTGCTCAGGCAAATCAAGCCAATATCTCTAAAATCACGCCCACGGGCAACGCCATCGGCTCCATCGCAGTATTCAACGACGCCATCCGCGACGGTCTTAAGGGCAGCGTGTTTGAAAAAACGTCAAAGGGCTACATAAACGGCTCATCGAAAGCAACGCTCTCGAAGGTTCTCTTCGGAATCAAGGGCGGAGGCGGAGTCGGTATAGGATGGTCGGTTGAGAATTCAATGGTCATCAACTATATGAGCGCGCACGACAACAACACCCTCTGGGATAAGCTTCTTCTCTCGAATCCGAACTATTCTGATGAGATGCGAAACGATATGAACAATCTCGGCGCAGCCATCCTTATGATCTCGAAGGGAACTCCCTTCTGGCAGGCGGGTGAAGAAATGCTCCGCACCAAGGGCGGCGACGAAAACAGCTACAAGTCGAGCGATGCCGTCAATAACATTGATTGGTCGATGCTTGCGGAAGGAACAATTCAGTACGAAACTATGCTCTACTACAAGGGTTTGATCGAGATGCGAAAAGCATACCCGATCTTTACTGATTCGAGCAGCACCGTCACCTCGGAACAGATCGGCGACAAGGGATCGGTAGCAGTCACGATCGAAGACGGCAATGGCGGAAAAGTTCTGGTAATCATCAACCCCACCGAAACCAATTTTACGTATACTTTGAGCGGAGAATGGAATCTCATCGCAGATTCGAAACGCGCGTCATCCTCTGTGCTGGCACGCGAAAGAGGTGAAATATCTGTCGATTACATCGGAATCAGAGTATATATCAACGACGCACTTATCAACAAATAAATCTTCGTATAGCCTATATCGCGCACCAAATATGCTTCGGTATAGGCTATATTTTAGGATGATAAAAATGAAAAAACTACTCATTTGCATTTTTTTGATTATTTCCCTGATGCTTCCTCTCGCTTCTTGCGGAAATAGGATCAACAGTACGTGGGTGCCGAATAATCTCGGAGTGAATCTGAGTTCGGATTCTCTCTACGTCCGGAAGGTCGATAACATCACGGATGAATTTATTATGGGTATGGATGCATCCTGTGTTCCTGCTCTTGAAGCTTCGGGGGTTAAATATTATGACTTTGACGGAACGGAAAAGGATGTTTATCAGATCCTTTCGGAAAACGGTATAAATTATATTCGCGTCCGCATCTGGAACGATCCCTTTGATTCGTCGGGAAATGGATATGGCGGCGGGAACTGTGACATAGAAAACGCCATTGCAGTCGGCAAGCGTGCCACCGAATACGGAATGAAGCTGCTTGTCAACTTCCACTATTCTGATTTCTGGGCAGACCCCGCAAAGCAGATGGTTCCGAAAGCTTGGAAGGGTATGAATATCGACGAAAAGTCCGAGGCTCTTTATGATTACACCAAGGAATGCCTTGAAAAGATCGTCAGCGCGGGAGTTGATGTTGGTATGGTTCAGATAGGTAATGAAACCAACGGGGCAATGGCAGGCGAATCAAGCTCCGCGCTCGGAGGTTGGAAAAAGATAACTCAACTTATGAATGCAGGTGCAAAGGCTGTTCGTGAGGTGTGCCCGAACGCCCTTGTCGCGGTGCATTTTGCCAATCCCGAAAAGGTGACCAATTACGAAAGCTACGGAAAGAATCTTGAATATTTTGGAGTTGATTACGACGTTTTTGCATCCTCATACTATCCATTTTGGCACGGTACGCTCGACAATCTCGCATCGGTTCTTTCAAATATTGCCGAGACTTACGGTAAAAAAGTTATGATCGCCGAAACGTCTTATGCTTTCACCGCCGAGGATACCGATTTCTACGGAAACACCATTGGTGAGGGCAGCGGATTCGTAAAGGACTATCCGTTCACAATCCAAGGACAGGCGAACCTTGTGCGTAATGTGATCGATACCGCTGTCAATAAGATCAAAAACTGCATCGGCGTGTTTTATTGGGAAGGCACGTGGATCTCGGTTGGCGGTGATAGCTATGAATCCAATCTTGCAAAGTGGGAAAAACACGGCTCGGGATGGGCCTCTTCCAATGCGGCGGAGTATGATCCCGATGATGCAGGCAAATGGTACGGCGGATGCGCCGTTGACAATCAGGCGTTCTTTGATAAAAACGGCAAAGCGCTTGAATCGCTCAAGGTGTTCGGCCTTGTCAAAAAAGGAAATACTGTCAACAACAAAGCAGATGCCATCGAAGACGTAAATCTGATTGTTGACCTCAACGGCGAGATTGTTTTGCCCGAAACGGTAAACGCCATTATGCTTGACAACTCTAAAAATGAAATTCCCGTCGAGTGGCATAACGTCAATATTGACGCTATGAAAAACGGAGGTGTTGCAAAGTATGAGATTAAAGGTACGGCGGGCGGAATGGGAGCGCGCTGTTACGTTTCGATGGTCGAATACAACTTCCTTCAGAACTGGAGCTTTGAGGAAGGCGAAAATGCTTGGAATGCAACCGCTATCGGCAAATTCGACGAGCTCAAGGTTGAAGACAAGGTGACGGATTCCTTGACGGGTACCAAGCACTATCATTTCTGGGGTGCTTCGGCAAATACTGTCGAATTTACGCTCGAGCAGCAGGTTGACAACCTCAAATCGGGCAAATATAATTACGCGATCTCAATTATGGGAGGCGACGGCGGAGAAACGACCATTTACGCTTACATCAAGATAAACGGTGAGATCGCATACAAAGAAATGACCGAAATCAGCGTATATAATGAATGGCATACGGCAAAGATAAGCAATATTGAGTATTCCGAAGGCGATGCCATAACTATCGGCATGTATGTAAAATGTGCCGGGCCAAACGCGTGGGGCAAGATTGATGACGCTCTGCTGAATTCGGTCGGAGAACAAAGGTGACTAATAATGGCAAAAAAGAAGATAACACTCATTTCAACACTCATCCTGCTCGCGGCTGTTATTTTGGCGGCAACGCTTTTCTTCGCTTTGAAAGGCGAAAAAAGCATTCCCGACACCGTTGACGATAATTACAGAACCTTTTATCAGATCTTCGTCGGCTCATTTTCCGACTCAAACGGAGATGGTATCGGCGATATTCGCGGCATTATCAACCGCTTTGACTATCTGAATGACGGCAATATGAATTCGGACAAAAGTCTCGGCGTTCAGGGAATCTGGCTTTCTCCGATCTTCGCTTCTCCTTCCTATCATAAATATGACGCCAAGGATTACTATGATCTTGATTGGCGTTTCGGCAGCGAAGAGGACCTCAAGGAACTTATTGAGCTTTGTCACGAGCGAAACGTAAAGATCATTCTCGACCTTGCGATCAACCATACCTCAAATCAGCACGAATGGTTCCTGGAGTTCAAAGATGCGCGCGTAAACGGCGACACCGCGAACGAATACTACGATTTTTATTCCTGTGCGACAACAGAGGGCAAGGCAAACGGCATCCAATATCAGAAGATCGCCGGAGTCGATTGCTGGTATGAATGCAACTTCGATGGAGCTATGCCCGAGCTCAATTACGACAATCCCGCAGTACGTCAGGCGGTTCTTGATGTAGCAAAATACTATCTCAACCTTGGCGTCGACGGATTCCGATTCGATGCTGTCAAGTATATTTACTACGGTGATACCGCAAGAAGCGTTGATTTCTGGGAATGGTATATGAATGAGCTCCGCGCGATCAACCCCGAAATTTACTGCGTCGGCGAATGTTGGTCGGGAGAAACCGAAATACTCGATTACTACCCCGCAATGAACTGCTTCAACTTTGCAATGTCGCAGGCAGAAGGTGTTGTTGCTGCGGCAGCAAAGGGTAACTCGATCTCGAAATTCACAAATTACGTCGAATCATATCAGGACAAAATCCTCGCTAAAAATCCGAGCGGTATGATAATGCCCTTCCTTTCAAATCACGATATGGACCGAATCGCGGGCTCGTTCGTCACCGAAAACAATATGCGAATGGCTGCAAATCTCTATCTTCTCTGCTCAGGCTCGCCCGTTATCTATTACGGCGAGGAAATCGGTATGAGAGGTTCGCGAGGCAGCGAATCGACCGATGCAAACCGCAGACTTGCAATGCTCTGGGGTGACGGAGATCTCATAAAAGACCCGACAGGCTCGACCTATCCCGTAAGCAAGCAGATTACAACGACCGTTGCAGATCAGCTCTCGGATGAAAGAAGCCTATACAGCTATTATTGCCGCCTACTCACGATCCGCCACAAATATCCCGCAATCGCGCGCGGAGAATATACGTCGCTGAATTGCTCTGACAAGAACCTTGGCGGCTTCATTGTTAACTATGAAGGCGAAAGAATCGCGATAATACACAATACAAGCACAGAGGAAAAGGTAATTGATTTAAGTCAGTATACCGATTTTGAAGGCTACACGCTTTGCGACTTCATCGGAGTCGGCGAAGCTGTCGCTATCAAGGGAAGCACCCTCACCATCGGCGCGCAAACCAGTGTTATTATCAGGGAGAAATAAAATGATTCTCGGAATTGATGCTTCAACATATCTCGAAGAACTTGAGCACGGCGCAAAATTTTATGATGAAAAAGGCGAGATCGATCCTCTCGATTCCTTTGTCAAGAATGGCGTAAACTATATACGAATACGCTTATGGAACGATCCTTTCAGTCCCGAAGGCGAGCCCTATCTTGCGGGCAACTGCAACATCGACAACTACATCGCCCTTGGCAAGCTGGCAAAATCCAAGGGATTTCACTTGCTTCTCGACTTTCATTACAGCGATTTCTGGGCAGACCCCGGCAAGCAGATCATTCCTAAAGCGTGGTCTGGATATGACCTTGACGCGCTTACAGGTAAAGTATACGAATTCACCAAAGAAAGCCTTATCAAGACAAAAGATGCCGGTGTTCTCCCCGAACTCATTCAGGTCGGCAACGAGATAACCAACGGTATGCTTTGGCCCATCGGAAAGCTCAAACGCGAAAGCAGAATGAAGCCCGATTATTCGGCTTTTCTCCGCCTTGTTGATGCGGGCTGCCGCGCTTGCCGTGAGATCGCTCCGGAGGCAAAAATTCTGCTTCATCTCGAAAGAAGCAATGATAGTACTCTGTATCGGGAGTTCTTTGAAGAAATTGAACAAGCAGGAATCGACTATGACGTTATCGGCGTATCCTACTATCCTTATTGGCACGGAACACCCGAGGAGCTTTTTGCAAATCTCAAAGCCTGCCGCAGATTCGGCAAAGAGATTATGGTAACCGAGCTCGGTTACGGCTTCACCGACAAGCCGTATCTGCTTGACGGCGAGGAAAAACGCCTTGTTATCGACTCGGAGAGAGCTTACATCCCCGGATTTACCGAAAAATACCCGATGTCCCCCAAGGGTCAGTCGGATTTTATACGCGATTTCCTTGCCGATGCCAAAAGCGCGGGTGTTGACGGAATATTCTATTGGGAGCCGTTGTGGATTCCGGGCAAAGGTATCTGCTGGGCATCCGAAGCGGGACAGAAATATATTCACGAAGAGGGCAAGTCCACCTCCAACGAATGGGCAAATCAATGCCTCTTCGATTATGAAGGTAAGATGCTTCCTGCATTTGATAAATATAAACTCTGATGCAACAACATTAGACATTTTGCCCAAAAAGCAATTGATTTTTTGGTAATATCGCCCAATTTATTTCAAAAAACCAAATCTTGGTTGACAAACATAGTAAAAAATGTTATAATAATATCGCGTATGTGCGCAATAAAAAATCATTAAAGGAGGTTCTCATTAACTATGAGAAAAATTTTATCTCTCGCTCTCGTAGCCGTAATGCTTCTTACCTGCCTTGTTGCTTGTAAGGGTCCCGGCGAAGAGAATCCCGCCGCAGGTCTTGAAGGCACCTACGACATCACCATGTGGGTTTCTGAGAAGGACGGCGTTTCCGCTCTCTTCCAGCAGCAGATCGATGCTTTCGAGGCTGCTAACCCCGGCATTATCATCAACGCTCAGATTGAGGGCGTAACCGAAGCTGACGCAGGCTCCAAGGTTGTTGCTGACGTCGCTACCGCTCCCGACATCTACTGTTTCGCACAGGACCAGCTCGCTCGTCTTGTTCAGGCTGCTGCTCTCGCAGCTCCTGGCCAGAAGGCTCAGGAGACCATCAAGTCTGAAAACGACGCAGGCTCCGTTGCTGCAGCTTCCGTTGCAGGAACTCTCTACGCTTATCCTATGACCAGCGATAACGGTTACTACATGTATTACAACACTTCGATCATCTCCGAAGAGGACGCTGAAAGCCTCGAGAAGATCATCGCAGCTTGTGAAAAGAATAACCTCAAGTTCCGCTATGCTCTTGAGAACGCTTGGTACACCGCTTCCTTCTTCTTCGCAACCGGTTGTCATTCCACCTGGACCATGAACGAAGCAGGCGAGTTCGTTACCGTTGACGACGACTTCAACTCCGCTGCAGGTCTTGCAGCTATGAAGGGTATGCAGAAGCTCGCTCAGTCCTCTTGCTACGACAGCAACGCTGACATCTTCACCGATGCAGGTGTTGTTATCACCGGTATCTGGAACGCTGAAGCTGCTGAAGCACACTTCGGCGCAAACTTCGGCGCTACCGACCTTCCCTCTTTCGAGGTTGACGGCAAGTCCTACCATCTCGGTTCTTACACCGGTAACAAGCTGATGGGTGTTAAGCCTCAGACCGATGCTAAGAAGGGCGCAGTTCTCTCCCTCCTCGCTCAGTACCTCACCGGTGAAGAGTGCCAGAGCCAGAGATACGCTCAGTTCCAGTGGGGTCCCTCCAACAAGGCTGCTCAGGCTTCCGAGGCTGTTCAGGCTAACCCCTCTCTTGCAGCTCTTGCTAAGCAGGGAGAGTTCGGTGTTCCCCAGGGTCAGATCCACGGTTCTTGGTGGGATATCGCTAAGGTTCTCGGCGCAGACGCTAAGGCAGCTAAGTCCGATGCAGACCTTCAGGCAGCTCTTGACTCCTACAAGACAACCATTGACGGTCTCTTCTCTATGACCGAAGAGCAGAAGAACGCTTGGGGCGTTATCGGCGGCATCTGCGGCACCAACTGGGACGGAGACTTCACCATGACCGAAGGTCCTGATGGCACCTACACCTCCCATGTTCTTGAGCTCAAGGCAGGCGAGGAATTCAAGGTTCGTCAGGGCGCATCTTGGGAAGTTAACTTCGGCGTTGAGTTCAATGGCGCAAACATCGTTGTTGAAAAGGACGGCAAGTATAAGGTTCAGCTCGTATGGGACGGCGAAAAGACCGGTACCGTAACTCTTATTCCTGCAGAATAATAGAATTACATATCCTTTGCACCCTCGGTCACTTGTGACCGAGGGTGTAGGAAAAGAAAAGGCATTGTTCGCCGACACAATTTGACAGAAAATGTCTTCGGTATCGGTAAACAATGCCTTCTTAAATAAAAATATAAAAAGGAGATAGTATAAACTCGGTTTATATTTTTGATTATGAAGAGATTAAATGATTTAGATTATCTGAAGCTGAGTAAATTTCAAGCTTTTCTTTATAACCTGAAGCTCTTCTTCTGTGCCATTCCAATGTGGTTCAAGAAGCTCGGGCTTGGGATTGCGGGATTCTTCAAGAATTGCGGCATCGCAATCAAGAATGAAATTCTCGATATAATCACCACCTTTACCCAAGGTAATTGGGCTGTCAAGCTCTCTTTCTTAATTTTTGGATTCGGAAACTTCTATTACGGTCAGATCATGCGCGGAATTCTCTTCCTCGTATTTGAAATCGTATTTTTCGGATATATGTTTGTTCCCAGCGGCGGACTTTACTGGCTTGCCAAGGGAAATTGGTTCCAGGTCGGTAAAACAGTCGGTACCGTTCAGGGCGGCTTCCAGTATGACCCCATCTACGACACCGACGTATGGGTAACGGGTGACGACTCCGTTAAAGTAATGCTTTACGGACTTCTCACCATCATCTTCATCGTGGCATTCATCTACACCTGGAGACTTCAGGTAAAGCAGTGCCGCATCTGTATGAACATCACTGCAAAGGGCAAAAAGGTCAAAAGCGGCAAGCAGGATCTGCGCTCGCTCCTTGACGATCAGTTCCACAAGACCCTTCTCGCTCTTCCCCTTACCGGTATTCTCGCTTTCACCGTTCTTCCCATCATCTATATGGTCCTCGTTGCTTTCACAAGCTACGATGCGGCTCATGACGGATACTCCAATCTATTCTCTTGGGTTGGACTTGAGCATTTCAACGAGCTCTTCGACTTCGGTAAGGGCGGCCTCGGACTTGCCTTCGGTGAGATCCTTTCCTGGACTCTTATGTGGGCATTCTTTGCTACCTTCACGAACTACTTCCTTGGTATGTTCGTTGCGATCATGATCAATAAGAAGGGCATTAAGATCAAGAAGTTCTGGAGAACCGTGCTGGTTATGACCATTGCAATTCCCCAGTTCGTATCCCTTCTTTACGTTGCCAAGCTCTTTGATTCGACCGGAATCATCGGAAAGCTGATATATGACTTTCTTCCCCAATCAATGATATCGGCAAATCAGCAGTCGCTCTGGCAAAACCCGATAACCGCAAAAATTCTGCTTATAGTTCTCAATATCTGGGTAGGTATTCCCTACATTATGCTGATGGCAACAGGTATCCTTATGAACATCCCGCAGGATCTTTACGAATCCTCCAAGATCGACGGCGCAAGCCCTTGGCAGCAGTATTCAAAGATCACCCTTCCCTATATGATGTTCGTTATGGGTCCCTATCTGCTCACAAGCTTTGTTGGTAACCTCAACAACTTTAACGTAATATATCTTTTGACGCAAAATAACCAGCTAATCAATACCGAAATAGGTTATGCAGGCGGCGTTTCGGTCACATACACCGACTTGCTTATTACCTGGCTATACAAAATGACGCTTAACAGCGCGGAAACCAAGTACTATATGGCATCGATAATCGGTATTCTCGTATTCATCGTTGTTGCCGTTCTTTCATTGATCGTTTACAACGTAATTCCGTCAACGAGGAATGAGGAGGATTACAAGTGATGAAAAAGAATAATAATTCGATCAAGAAACACGGTCTTGGCGCTCGCGCAAGCAGAAGAATCGGAAACGCATTTGTTTACGCCGGACTCATTCTTATCACAATAATCTGGCTTTTCCCCTTTGTGGGAATCGTGCTCGAATCTTTCAGAGTAGAGTATCCCGGTCAGGTCAGCTACTTCTGGCCGAAGCAGTTCGGACTTGACAACTATATCCGCTTGTTCAAGAGCACAGATTTTCTCCGTTGGTTCTTCAACACGGGAATTATGGGCATCGCAACCGCCGTTTTGCAGACGGTATTTGTACTTTCAATGAGCTACGTTCTCTCGCGACTCAGATTCAAGGGCAGAAAGGCTCTTATGAATCTCATGCTCATTCTCGGTATGTTCCCCGGATTCCTTACTATGATCCTTATCTACAAGGTATTCGCGGATATCGGTCTTACTATGCAGATGGCACCTCTCGGGCTCATCATCGTCTATTGCGCGTCGAGCGGTATGGGATATTACGTTTCAAAGGGTTTCTTTGATACGATCCCGAAGAGCCTTGACGAGGCGGCAAGAGTTGACGGTGCAACACGTTTCCAGGTGTTCAAAAGAGTTATTCTTCCCCTCTCGAAGCCCATCGTCATTTATACCGTCCTTATGGGCTTTATGGCTCCCTGGGGCGACTTTATGCTTGCAAGCTATCTCATTCACGAAAACAGCGCGGGTATGAGCGTTGCAGTCGGTACGTTTGAATGGCTTTCAAAAACAATGGTAAACGAAAACTATACTATGTTCTGTGCTGCGGGCGTAATCGTAGCAATTCCCGTAACCGCCGTCTTCCTCGCACTCCAGAAGTACTATGTTGAAGGTGTAACCGGCGGCGCGGTCAAAGGATAATAGGAGATTATTATGGCAAGTGTTAAATTAACTAATGTAAAGAAAATATACGGCAAAGACACCGTTGCGGTTCAGGACTTCAACCTTGATATTGCCGACAAGGAATTTATCGTATTCGTAGGCCCTTCGGGCTGCGGTAAATCCACTACCCTCCGTATGATCGCGGGTCTTGAGGACATTTCCGCTGGTACGATCGAAATCGACGGCGTTGTAGTAAACGATCTTCAGCCCCGTGACAGAAATATCGCAATGGTATTCCAGAACTACGCGCTCTATCCCCACCTGACCGTTTTTGAAAACATGGCATTCAGCCTTCGTCTAAAGAACGCTCCCCAGGAAGAGGTATACGAAAAGGTCGTTGCAGCTGCAGAGATCCTTGGTATCACCGAGTATCTTACACGTAAGCCCCGCGCTCTTTCGGGCGGTCAGAGACAGCGTGTAGCAATCGGACGTGCAATGGTTCGTGACAGCAAGGTTTTCCTGATGGACGAACCTCTCTCCAACCTCGACGCCAAGCTTCGTAACCAGATGAGAGCCGAGATCATTCTGCTCCGTCAGAAGATCGACACCACATTCATCTACGTAACCCATGACCAGACCGAGGCTATGACTCTCGGCGACCGTATCGTCATTATGAAGGATGGATTCATCCAGCAGGTCGGAACCCCCACAGAGGTGTTCGATATGCCTCTCAACCTCTTCGTTGCGGAATTTATCGGCGCACCCAAGATGAACACCTTCAAGACCGATCTCGTCTGCGAGAACGGCAAGTATTACGTGACTCCTTACGGTGCAAAGATCGAGATCACCGGCAAAAAGGCTGATATGCTCAAGGAAAAGAACGTCGGATCAGGCGAGATCATCCTCGGCGTCCGCCCCGAGCACTTCACACTCTCGAATAAGGACAATCCCGCCGCTATTCCCTGCAAGATCATGGTCAATGAGATGATGGGAAGCGAGCTTCACCTTCATGTAGTCGAGGAAAACGGCGATAAGCTTATCGTCCGCATTCCCACCATTGCACTTGATGACGAAGAGCGTCACGCACTCGTTTACGGTGCTACTATCTACGTAACCTTCGAAGGCAAGGTAATGCACTTCTTCGATAAAGAAACCGAGAGAAATCTTCTCGTTTAATATCACTCAAAATACAGACCGCCTTACCATTTTGGTGCGGCGGTCTGTTTTGGTTATTAAGTAAAAACGTACTTATCCATTCTCCGAAACGCAGCCGTCACTCTTGGAACGCCGGAGCAAGATTAAGGGGAATGAGTTGTTTCCGATATAACGGCATCAGGG
>JAZNZI010000061.1:0-3053 GCA_045594865.1 Eubacteriales bacterium
AAATTATTTACTGAAGAATGAGAGCAGATAGACCTCGCCCTTTTTCACAGACAGGATAAGTCTGCCCGAGGAGATATCCACGTCGCGGGAACGGTAGGTAGTTCCCTTTCCGCGAGTGCCACCGGGAACAGTCTTTGAAACCGTGCAGGTGTTGTATGGAGAGGACGCGAGAATTATCTCAAGCTTTCCCTCGTAGCCTCTGGTGACGGTCATCATAGCCGCCTCGGTGCCATTGGCTGCGGCGAGGGAGTAAAGCTCCTTTCGGCTATCGTCGCCCGTGTCAACTGCGGTGCCGAGCCTATAGAGCCTTGCAAAATTGCACATTACGTTATAGGATGCGTAATGATGGGGTGTGATGTGGTCGTCCATTGAGAAGAGAGAATTTGCCCTCGAATACACGTCTGAGGTGGAGTACATCAGCATATCCGCAGGACTTTTCTGCGCCATTATCAGCGAGGCGCCAAGCTCAGAGGGCAGGCTGTCCCGCAGGGCGGGAGGTGTGTCGCCGCGATCTATGGTATTATACTCACAGATGATGCTTTTAGTGCGGCGAAACCCTGCTCCGTCAAGATAGGTTCTGGCATATTTCGCGTGGAGAGCAAGCTCCTCGGGGCTGACGGTATAGCACGCCCAGGTGAAGAAATCGAGGGGAGCAGCGGTGGCGGGGTTGGTAATATAGGCAAAGAACTGCTGCATAAAGGGCACGTAGGTCTTCATCTCCTCGCTGGCGTCAAGGCGGTTGAGAGAGTAGAAGCCACGGGCGCCGTATGCGCCGATCTTTATTCTCGGGAAGCGCTCGCGCAGGTGGTTTGCCGTCACGCGATAAAGCTCGAAATACTCCTGTCTATTGCCAGACCAGCACTCCGCCGTATCCGGAGCAGACCATATCTCCCAATACTTTATGCCCATTTTAAAGCCATTTGCCCAGCCCTCGTTATAGTGCATAACGATATGCTCGCAAATACGCGCCCATTTCTCTGCGTCGCGGGGAGGGTTTGTGTAAAGCTTTCTTGAATAGGGCTCTCTGCCTTCGCCAAGACGGAAGAAAACGCCTGCGCCCGTGTTGCGAATAGAAGCAAGATAGAGGTCTGTGGGAAGGAAGTTGTAGGACTCCTCTAAATTTTCATCGGCGTCGAAGTCGGGGAAAATACAATGAATATTCACATACTGATTAAGGCCGTATTCGCCTGCCGCGCCTGCGGTACGGACAAGGGGAACACCCATCTCAGTGAACTCCTCGCTGAAGTCAAAGGGCAGATCGTATCCACCCGATCGGGGGCCGCCGTTGATACATCCGAGGGGCTTTATCCTGCCGCATTTTTTGTCAAAATCTACCCTGATCTCCTTTTTCTCCATTTCGCGCTCGCCTTTCATATTTTTCTAATATTATTTTAACAAAATGAGTCTCGGGTTGTCAAGTGCTTTATGCCGTCTTGATTTCGCTTTTTTGGTATTTTTTTGTCAAAAGGCTATCTTTCTTATTGCAAAAGCGAACAGCTTTTGGTATAATGGTAATATAAAAACAAGTCAGGCGAGGAAAAATCATGACGCGCAAGATAAATATGAGAATAACTGCCCTGCTGCTTAGCATTCTGATGCTGCTGTCGCTGCTTTGCGGCTGTACTAAGCAGGTCATAAATCTAAATGAAATACCCGACTATTACGGCGTGGCTTACGTGGAAATAAACGGAGGTGAGCCCTTCTTTACCGACAGTGAGATAACCGACGAGGCGTTTGAGAGATACTCCGAGCTTGACGCTCTCGGACGGTGCGGCGTAGCGTTTGCCTGCATTGGTATAGAAATAATGCCCACCGAGGACAGAGGAGATATTGCCTCGGTGACACCGTCCGGCTGGGAATACGGCGGAGTTTCAAATAACAATCAATACGACTTCATTACGGAAGGCAACGGATACGTATATAACCGATGTCATCTTATCGGATTTCAGCTGGCGGGTGAGAACGACAACGAGAGAAATCTGATCACGGGAACGAGATATCTGAACATCGAGGGTATGCTGCCCTTTGAAAATATGGTTGACGATTACGTGGAGGATACCGAAAATCACGTTATGTACCGCGTGACACCTATTTACAACGGACTTGACTACGTGGCGCAGGGCGTGCTTATGGAGGCGTACTCTGTTGAGGATAACGGACGTGGAATATGCTTCTGTATTTTTGCATACAACGTGCAGCCGGGTGTCACTATCGACTACTTTACAGGCGTTAACGTAGCAAACGGCGAGAAGCTGCCCGATATTGACACCTCTGACGATGACAGAAATGAAAACACAGGTAATGAAGGCGGCGGGGATGAAAACGGAGATGAGAGCAGCGGCGAGGCAGCCGACTACGTGCTAAATACGAACAGCAAAAAGTATCATCTTCCAGACTCCAGCTGCGTTGATAAGATCAAGGCAGAAAACAGAGAAAATTATCACGGAACAAAGGAGGATCTTGAGGACGACGGCTACGTTGCCTGCAAGATTTGTAAACCTTAATTTACATATATGACAAAATCAGCAGAAAGGAGGCTTAAAATGACTGAGCGCGAAAAAATAAAATTTGAACGTATGGTAGATACGTTCAGGCGCAATTTCAGGGTGACAAGACTTTATGCCGGCTACCTTGATACCTGTCCAAAGGCTATCACAAGGGAAATGATAGACACGCTTACCGAGGACGGCGATCTAAGCCAAGAGGAAGCAATCGGTGCGCTGCTGTCCGAGATATTCGGTCTCAGCTTTGACAACGCTGAGGACAGACGAATAATAATGGATTACATCACTCCGTCTATAAGACTCCTTAATTCGAAAAAATATACCGACAATCCCTACTACAAAAATATTTCTCTTGATAATCGCGCTCTCGGAAACTGGGAGATACGAAAAGAAAAATATGAGCCATATCAGGCGGTTATCTGCGACGATGTGATAATTGGAGATGACTTTACCGAGATACCGCCGCTTGGATTTTTTACAGAAGAGTTTCACTTCCCTGCCATACTGGAGAACGGAAACGAGTGGATGACACTTACCCCCGTGGACCTT
>JAZNZI010000062.1:0-15153 GCA_045594865.1 Eubacteriales bacterium
TCGCCTCGGTACTCTCGACTTGTGACATCCCGTCTGCTTTTGTGTCGCACAGCATCGTAAGGCAAGCCTTACTCGCTTTGCTCGCAACGCGAGACTTCACTTCAAGAAAAATCGTTATTAACTATTTTTCTTTCGTTCACCTTGTTTCTGCACATTCGCGTCTCGCTGTGGCTCGGTCACGTTCGGGGTCTAACAGTCCACTGGACTGTTATTCAACACCCTCACGCCGCTACGCTACGGCAGAAACAGTTATTAACTGTTTCTGTCTGCTCACTGCACTCTGAACTCTGCACTCCAAGTCCTGCCGCTCGGGATGACAAAAAGGCTTGGTCATTTAATTTCGAACTTTTATTTAGCCTTCCCCAAGGAGAAGGCTGATTTTAGATTCCGAATTCCTAATTTTTTCGTCGCGCAAAATAAATAATACTTAATAATTTCGCCTGTTGATTTTATAAATATTTTATGATATAATTATATTGGATAAGTCTATGGGCGCATTTTTGCGGATTCAATAAAAGACAAAAAGGAGTTTTTCACTATGAAGATACTTATTGTAGACGACGAAATAGAAATAAGAAAAGTACTCAGGCTTTTGCTTGAGAATGCGGGCTATGAGATCGTTGAGGCGTCCGACGGTGCAAGGGCGGTCGAGGCTCTGCTTGAGGATCCTGCTATCGACCTTTGCATTATGGATATAATGATGCCCGTAATGAGCGGCATTGAGGCGACGAAGAAGATCCGCGAGTTCTCTACCATACCCGTGCTTTTCCTCACCGCAAAATCTCTTGAGAGCGATAAGGCGGCTGCCTACTCGGGCGGCGGTGACGATTACCTCGTCAAGCCCTTCTCCTCCCGCGAGCTGCTTATGAAGGTTGAGGCGCTCACCCGTAGATACAACAATTACAGCGTGAGAGGTCACGGCGGCTCAGTGATACGTCTTTGGGGCGGAGTTCTGCTTATGCCCGACAGACGCGAGGTGACCAAGAACGGTGTCACCATCGACCTTAGCGACAAGGAGATCGAGATGCTTATCTACCTTGCCAAGAATCGCGGCAAGCCCGTAAGCCCCAAGGAGCTTTACGAGAGCGTGTGGAACGAGATATCTCTCTCATCCTCGGGCAACACCATAACCGTGCATATCCTTAATCTGCGCAGAAAGTTAGAGGATGATCCCGCATCTCCCAAGATCATCCGTACCGTATGGGGAAAGGGATACCAAATTGATTGACTTTAAGGAAATACCGAGCAAACGAAGATCGCGCTCGCTATACTTCGGCCTGTTCCGAAGCATTGCGGTAGGACTGATCTTTGCCGTTATCTCCTTCTTCCTGCTATTCATTTCCTCCATCGTCGGAGTAAATGAGCTGTATATCACAGACGAGAAGAAGGCAGAACGGCGAGAGGAGTATCTCTCCAGCCTTGAGATGTTCATCGATGAAAAGGAGGTCACTCTTACCACCGTTGACACTCTCTCCGAGTGGGTGAGGGCTAACCCTTACGTCTTTTTGCTCGTTTATTATAAGGCGGATGCCGTACCCACCGTTATGCCGCCGAGCGTGGATGCGCCTGATGCCAGCTACAGATCCATAGAGTTACCGGGCGCGCGTATCGACGACAGCCTTAAAAGCGAGGAGCTGATAGACGATGCTACCGCGGGCGGATTCTACCGCATCGAGCTTGCCGACAGCAGCATTACCGTTGCTCTGTCCGAATACGGCGAGGAATTTTATTACTCCACCTTCGGCACGGTCAGCATTGGTATAGCGGCGGTCGTGTTCATTCTCGTTATCGTAAACTACGTGCGAGTTATCATCGTGCGTATAAAGCGATTTGAGAGTGACGTCACAATCGTATCCGAGATGGACATGGACTATGAGATAATCAGCGACGGCGCCGACGAGATCGCAAGACTGTCCTCAAACGTTGAGCGAATGAGACGCAGAATGCTCGACCATATCAAGAGCGAGCAGGAGGCAAGGCAGGCAAACACCGAGCTTATCACCTCCATTTCCCACGACATCAGAACGCCGCTTACCGTCCTTATGGGTTATATCGAGATGATGAAGGAGCAGGAGTGCGACGAGATAATGAAGAGCTATATTGCCTCTACCGAGAACACCGCCCTGCGACTGAAGCAGCTCTCCGACGATATGTTCAAGTATTCTCTCGCCTTTGGTGATACAAAGGGTATGATCACCCTTGAGGAATACGATGCGCTGACACTCTTTGACCAGCTGCTATCCGAGCATATGGTTCTTATGCACGAGATGGGCTACGAGATATTTCTCCAGCATACGGGCGAGACCATAGAGGACGGCGCAGTGGTGGTCACCGACGCCCAGAACCTTATGCGAATTATAGACAATATTTTCTCTAATCTGAGAAAATACGCAGACGCAAGCCATCCCATCATTCTTACCATCAAGGTGGGTAAAAAGCGAATGGTCTTTGAATGTAAAAACAAGATCCGCACCGATACCGAGGGGGCGGAGAGCAACGGCATCGGTCTTAAGACCTGCGCCCGCCTTGCCTCTCTCGTGGCGGATAAATTTGAGTACGGCGTTGAGGATGAGGAATTCTTCGTCACAAGGCTCAGCCTCGACTTCCGCCAGACCTACCTTCTTGATGCCGAGTTGGCGGACGGTACTATTCAGGAGTAAAAATGCTTTCCTTTAAAATCTTAACCGAGGAGGAGAGAGACGAGAGTCTCTCTCTCCTTTCAAATAGTCTGCCCGAGGCGGACTTCGAATACCTTAATGAAATAATCGACTCTCTTATAGAGGAGGAGGGCGAGGTGGCTCTTGCCGCATCCGACGGCTGCCTGCTCGTCAGACTCTTTGACGGAGAGTATAAGTTTATCTGTCCAATAGCCCTGTCCGACGGGGCAGACGGCATCCGCGCTATCGACAGTCTTCGCGCCTATGCGGTAAAGGAGGAGATCCCCCTCGTGCTGACCGACGTTCCCGCCGAGGAGCTTGGCACCGTCGCAGGACTGTTTCGCCATGCGAATATTGATGCCGAGGATGATGACCGACAGAGCTATACCGTAAGGGCGATGAGCGAGGCGGCTCTGCTTGACGCGCCCATATCGGTGGAGCTTTCGGATATGCTCCTTGACGCCATAACCGCAGACGATGACCGCGCCTATGCCGAACTCTGCAAGGATAAGGACACCAATAAATATTGGGGCTACGACTATAGCCTTGATATGCCAAATCCAACCGACGCATACTTCCGCGAGGAAAACGAGAGGGAGATCGACCGCGGTGTGCTTATGTCGCTGGCGGTGAGGATCGGTGGGAAATTTGCCGGCGAGGCGGCGCTCTACCGCTTTGATCTGCTGGGCGGCTGCGAGTGCGCTATAAGGCTTTTGCCCGAGTACCGCGGCGCAGGCTATGCCACCCGCGCGTTGTCGGCTCTCGTCGACATAGCTCGCCGTATGGGGTTGATAAAACTCTACGCTACCGTATCGGTGGAGAATATACCGTCCGTCAGAATGACGGAGAAGGTCTTTGGCTCGGGAGAGATCTCGGGTGAAATAATCAAATTTAGCCTAAAATTGTAAACAAATATTAACATATTTGCAGATTTTCGAGGAAGGAGAGCGTTATATGAAGCGATTGACGGTTGGAATTTTAGCTCACGTTGACGCGGGCAAGACCACTCTTTCCGAGGGACTGCTATACTCCTCGGGCAATCTGTCAAGGCTTGGCAGAGTGGATAAGCGTGACGCCTTTCTCGACACCCACTCGCTGGAGCGGGAGAGAGGAATTACCATTTTCTCAAAGCAGGCTATTCTTGAATTCGGTGATACCACGATCACCCTTATCGACACCCCCGGGCATATCGACTTCTCCTGCGAGGCGGAGCGCGCCCTGTCGGTTCAGGATTACGCAATACTCCTTGTCAGCGCCACCGACGGCGTCAGCGCACATACCAAAACCCTCTGGCATCTGCTTGCTTCAAGGGGTATTCCCACCTTTATTTTCGTAAATAAGCTTGATATATCCGATCGCCGCCGTGCAGCACTTCTGGAGGAGCTTCGCTGCAACCTATCCGTCGGCTGCGTGGACTTTACCGAGGATAATACTACCGACTTTTTTGAGGCATGCGCCTCTGCCGACGAGCATCTTATGGAGGAGTTTTTTGCCACAGAGCAGGTAGGCCTTGAGGGCATATGCCGCGCCATTATGAAGCGGCGTATCTTCCCCTGCTTCTTTGGCTCTGCGCTGAAGATGCGAGGCGTTGAGGAATTGCTCCTTGGTATTGATAAATACACCCTCTCCCGCAATTATTCCGACAGCCTCTTTGGCGCGCGCGTGTATAAGATCAGCCGCGATAGCCAGGGCAAGAGGCTCAGCTATATGAAGATCACGGGCGGCAGCTTAAAGCCAAAGGATATTCTGGAGATCATCACCCCCTCTGGCGAGGTCGTCCGCGAGAAAATTGAAGAAATACGTCTTTATTCGGGTGATAAATATAAGAGCCTTTCCTCCGCGCCCGCAGGCACGGTCTGCGCCGTCCTCGGTCCAACCGCAACCAAGGTTGGTATGGGACTCGGCTTTGAGGTGAGTGACACCCAGACGCTCTCTCCCGTCCTCGACTACCGTCTTATTTTGCCGAGGGAGGCAAACCCCTACGAAGCCTATATGCGCCTTATGGCGCTTGCCGAGGAGGACCCGAGCCTTGCTATGACCTACGAGCCTGCCACCCACGAGATACGGGTGCGCCTTATGGGCGAGATACAGATCGAGGTGCTGAAGCGGGTGATCCTTGACCGATTCGGTCTTTCGGTGGACTTTGACGAGGGCGAGATTTTATATAAGGAAACGGTGGCAGAGGAGGTATACGGAGCAGGGCATTTCGAGCCGCTTCGTCACTATGCCGAGGTGCATCTGCGCATCGAGCCGCTTCCCGAGGGCAGCGGAGTAGTCACCGCCACCGAATGCGCCACCGATACCCTGAGCCTTAATTGGCAGAGGCTTATAATAACCCATCTTGAAGAAAGAGTACACAGAGGAGTCTTGACTCGCGCCCCTCTTACCGACGTGCGCATAACCCTGACCGCAGGCAAGGCGCACTTAAAGCATACCGAGGGCGGTGACTTCCGCCAGGCAACCTACCGCGCCGTAAGGCAGGGACTTATGAAGGCAAAATCGGTGCTGCTTGAGCCAACCTTTGATTTCCGCATCGAGCTACCGAGGGAGAATCTCGGCAGGCTGATGAACGATATAACCTCAATGTACGGCGTAAGCGCACCCCCGGAGATAAACGAAAGCACTGCTATCCTTGAGGGAAATTGCCCCGTTGCCACTATGCGCTCATACGCGGGCGAGCTGCGCGCATATACTCGCGGCGAGGGAAGAATTGCCCTGACCGTCGGTCCCTATAAGCCCTGTCATAACACCGCCGAGGTGGTGGCAAGGCGAGCCTACTCCCCAGAGCTTGACGAGCGTAACCCTGCGGGCAGCGTGTTCTGCAAGGGCGGCTCGAGCTACGCTGTCCCCTGGGATGAGGCGGACGCGCTGATGCATATTACTCCTACGGGCGTGTCCCGCGAGCTTGCCGAGCAGACCGAGACGGTCAGAGTGCCTCGCAAGCTGGATTATCGCGGCACGGTGGAGGAGGACAAGGAGCTGATGCGTATTTTTGAAAGCACCTACGGCAAGATAAAGAAGCGCACCGTCAGCGAACGACAGGAAAACGCCGCCACCACCCCCGAGAAAAAGGAGCGGCCGAAAAAGCTGAAGCCTCGCGGCGAGGAGTATATCATTATCGACGGATATAATTTCCTCTTTGCCATAGACGACCTGCGCCGCGCCGCCGAGAGCGATATTGCCAGAGCCCGCGACGTTCTTACCCGATTGATGTGCGACTACGCTGCCTTCCGCAAGTGCCGAGTTATCATCGCCTTTGACGCATATAAGCGCCGTGGGGGAGAGGGAAGCGTGGAGGAGATCGGCCCCGTCACCGTGGTCTACACCCGTGAGAAGCAGACTGCCGACGCCTATATCGAGCGCACCACCTACCAGATCGCAGAGCATCACAGCGTAAGAGTGGTCACCTCGGATTACCAGGAGCAGCTGGTTATTCTCGGCTCGGGCGGACTTCGCGTAAGCGCAAGAGAGTTTTACGCGGAGATACTCGATACCTTAAAGCTCATCAGAGAAAAAATCGACAGTTATATGAATAAAGCATAAATTTTGCTTAAACTTTTCATCCCCCCGCTTGAAAAGGCGCAGACGGGTGTGATAACATTTATTTTAGAAAATCAACGAGAGGAAAAGATAAATTGAATTTAATTAAAGACAAGCTTACCGAGTCCTTAAAATCGGTCTTGCCTATAGCTCTGATAGTCCTCGGGCTGAGTATAACAGTAGTGCCCATATCCACGGGAGATATGTTCCTCTTTTTAGTGGGAATAGTATGTCTGGTCTTTGGTATGAGCCTTTTCACCGCGGGCGCGGAGATGTCAATGCAGCCCCTCGGCTCGAAGATCGGTTCTACCGTCGGCGGCAGTAAAAAAATATGGCTTATCGCCTTCATCAGCTTTATAATCGGTATACTCGTCACCATATCCGAGCCCGACCTTCAGCTCCTCGCCGAGCAGGTCAGCGGTATGGAAAATATGATACTTATTCTCACCGTTTCGGTGGGTGTGGGAATATTCCTTGCTATCGCGGTTATGCGTATAGTCTTTAACTGGAATCTGACCGCCATAATGATAGGCTTCTACGCCGTGGCGTTCGTCCTTGCCTTCTTCGTGGACGAGAGCTTCCTCTGCCTCGCCTTCGACTCGGGCGGAGTGACCACCGGACCTATGACCGTGCCCTTCATTATGTCTATCGGCGCGGGTGTGTCTATGTCAAGGATGTCGGGTGACGACCGCGGTGACTCCTTCGGTATCACCGGACTTTGCTCCATCGGACCTATTATTTCCGTGCTGGTGCTCGGCATCGTTATGAAGGTGGAGGGTACCTATATCCCCACGGTAAACGAGCCCGTTCCCGATACGAGAGAGGGAGTGCTTAGATTCCTTCACGGCCTCGGCGAGCACGCTCTCGACGTGCTTATTGCCCTCGCTCCCATTATCGTTTTCGCAATTCTCTTCCAGCTTCTCACCCACGCGTTTAACCGCGGCCAGCTTATCCGTATGGCTGTTGGTATCGTATACGTCCTCGTCGGACTTGCGGTATTCTTAACGGGTGCGAACGTTGGATTCTTGCCCACGGGTACTGCCATAGGACAAAGCCTCGCTGCCATTGGCGGCGGTTGGCTGCTCGTGCCTGTCAGTATGCTGCTCGGCTACTTTATCGTTAAGGCAGAGCCCTCGGTCTACGTGCTTAATAAGCTGGTTGAAACTATGTCCGCGGGTGCAATTTCGGGCAAGACCACAGGCCTTGGCCTCTCTATCGGTGTGTCGGCGGCGCTGGGCCTTGCCGCACTCCGTATCATCACCGGTGTGAACATCCTCTGGTTTTTGATCCCGGGTTATATCATCGCCCTGACACTGAGCTTCTTCGTGCCCAAGATATTCGTGGGTATTTCCTTCGACTCGGGCGGAGTTGCCAGCGGTACGATGATGTCTGCCTTCGTTCTCCCACTCTGTATGGGAGCCTGCAATCAGCTGGGCGGAAACGTTATGACCGACGCCTTTGGCTGCGTTGCATTCGTGGCGATGGCGCCTATTATCGCAATTCAGCTTTGCGGCTTCTTCTATAAGGTAAAGACCGAGGACAGAGCGCGCAAGTTCGTATCCGCAAGCGAGAGCTTTATCGACTACGAGTACGACCGCGACGTCCGCAGAAGCAACGTTTATACAAAATACATTGAGGAGGAAGAGGCAAGTGGCAAGAAAGCAAGAAAATAACCGCGTAAAGCTCCTCATCAGTATAATCAGCAAGGAGGACGAGAGCCGCCTTACCGAGATAGTAAACGATTGCGCCACCGCGGTGCATTTCTCGGGCGTCGGCCACGGAACTGCGAGAAACGCCTATATGAATTACTTCGGTCTTGGCGAGGTGGAGAAGCGTATTACAATGTCTCTTATCCCCGAGTCAGCCGAGCATAATATTCTTAATGCCATAGGTCACGGGCTGAAGCTTTATCTCGTCGGACGCGGCATCGCCTTTACCCTTCCCCTCTCGGGAATATCAAGCATTATCAACGGCGCAATTCTGTCTGGCGCTGACAAGACCGACAGATCCACAGGCCGCCGCGTCCCCATTTCAAAGAAGAAAAAGGAGAAAGAGATTATGCACGAGCTTGTAATTGCCGTTGTAAATACGAAATACACCGATATCGCCATCGAGGCGGCGAGAGCCGCAGGCGCGACAGGCGCAACCGTTTTCCATACCAAGAGCATTAATAACGAGGGTGCGGAGCAGGCTATCGGTACGGGTATAAACAGGGAGACCGACAGCGTGTTCTTCCTTACCACCCTTGAATATAAGACCAAAATTATGGAGGCCGTTCGCGATGCGGCAGGCCTTAAGACCGAGGGAGGCGCGGTCATTTTCTCGCTTCCCGTTGACGACCTGGTTGGCGTCGGTCGCTTTGAGGACTACGTAGACGGAGAAGAAAACCGCTGATAAACCCTACGGCGATGAATTTTCACGTCTTTTTACGGCTTTCGATTTACAAAATTACGTAAGACGTAGAATAAAACCGTTATTAGTCAAAAATAAAAAGAGGAGGTTTAAAGAATGAAAAAGAAGCTTTGGAGTCTTTTATTTTCAAGATACGCTATCTGCGCCTTTACCATTTTAGCCGAAATTCTGCTTATGGGGCTTATCATCGCGGCGGCGTCTATCGTTTCTTACGTGTTCTTTGGACTTACTCTGATAATCGACGTTGTTGTGGTTGTTTCCATAATTAACCGCGATGCCAACCCTGAGTACAAGGTGACCTGGATCACCGTAGTTCTGCTTATGCCGCTTTTTGGCACTCTGCTTTATCTCATCTTCTATCGCCGCAATCTGACGAAAAAGGAGATACGGCTGCTTGACAGTATTTTCACCAAGATAAAGGCATGCCGCGGAAGCTCTGAGACCTTTAATATGATGCGCCGCCGCAGTCCCCTCGCGGCAGGAAAGGCGAGGGCTATAATGAACGACGATTCGCTATCTGAGGTCTATTCGGCTTCCTCCTCGGTGTTCTTCCCCACGGGCGAGGCGTTCTTCAAGTCGATGACAGACGAGCTTCGGGGGGCGAAGAGCTTTATTTTTCTTGAGTATTTCATAATCGGCTTTGGCGAGCTGTGGGACGAGATACACGATATCCTTGTGGAAAAGGTAAAGGAGGGCGTTGAGGTCAGGCTTCTGTTCGACGACTTCGGCTGTATGCGTACCCTGCCGCCCTACTATGAGATTACCTTGCGTCAAGAGGGCATAAAGGCGTATCGCTTCAACAGGGTAAGCCCCCAGATGTCCTCTATCCACAACAACCGCGACCATCGAAAGATATGCATTATCGACGGCAAGGTGGGCTACACGGGCGGTGTAAATATCGCCGACGAGTATGTTAATAAGCTGGAGCGATTCGGCTACTGGAAGGACGGAGGAATAAAGCTGTCGGGAGATGCGGTCGGCGGACTTATGAAGTATTTCCTCTCGGGCTGGGACTTCACATGTGGCACTATCAGCGATTACGACAGATATTTTTCTGCGGTAGAGCCTTGTAAATTCAGCGACGGCGGCTATTATTTGCCCTTTGGCTCCGGCCCCGCGCCCATCTACGAGCGTCACGTGGGTAAGAACGCCTTTCTTAATCTTATCAACCAGGCGCGAAACTACGTTTACATAACCACACCCTATCTTATTATCGACTACGAGCTGACTCAGGCGCTCTGTAATGCCGCCCTGCGCGGTGTTGACGTGCGTATCATCACCCCGGGTATACCCGATAAAAAGAAGGTTAAGATAATGACCAAAAGCTCCTATCCCTATTTGATGAAGGCAGGAGTGAAGATATATGAGTATATCCCCGGATTTATCCACGAGAAAACCTTTGTCTGCGACGATAAGTACGCGGTCATCGGCACGATAAACTTCGATTACCGAAGCCTCGCCCACCATTTTGAAAACGCCGTCTGGATGTACGCATCTCCTACCGTTCTGGTGGCAAAGGATGAGTTTCTGAAAACCATCGGCGAGTCCGAGCGGGTGGACGATAAGCGCTCCCGCCTAACTGTCAGGGAGTGGATAACTAAAAACGCCATAAGGCTTTTCGCACCACTGCTTTGATGCAAACAAAAAAAACGAACACAGCTGTGTTCGTTTTTTTGTTTGCAGTTTTATTCGTCTATAGCGAGCTTTATTGCCTGCGGCAGTTTTATTCGCCTATAGCGAGCTTTATTGCCTGCGGCAGTTTTATTCGCCTATGGCGATTTTTACCGCAATATGTAAATATAACTTGTCAAAATGCCGTTTAAAGCTCCTCAAAATCGCTGAGAAGGCACTCGCTTTCGGGGGTGATTTTCTCATCAATTTCGTCAAGGAAATTAGACTCGTGCTTGCGACGGGACTTCTTACTTTGCTTATGCTTCAGCTCTCTCGGCGCTTCGACGGTGTCGGTATTCTCGTCGTCGGCAGACCTCTTAACGCGGTGGCCCGTGATCCTGTTCTTCGCCTTTTTCAAGGCTCTGCCGATAAGGTAGGTGATAAGCTCGCTTACCAGCCTCAGCACTATGAACACCGCGCCAAGCAGTGCTGCAATAAGGGCAAAGGGGGACACCGAGTCAAAGGCTACGATAAGGGCGTAAACGGCGGTCAGCGAGCTTACCGCTCTCGCCACCAGCTTAAATCGCTTGTAATATTTCTTTGCCTGCTTAATCTGCTTCGACTTCTTTGTGGAGGAGAGGCGCAGGATCAGGTAGACCAGCATAAAGATCGCCGTCAGCACCGCAAGCGCAATGTTCAGCCACTTTATACCGATGTCGGCGGAGATCGAGTATATAAGATAAATAAGGTAGATAGTGTAGATCGTCATATTCACCGTGATAGAAATACGGCGTGTGACGTCGCTTATGGCGGTGAAAATGCCTGCTTTTTTCTTTTCCAAGATGACTTTCCTTTCGTCAGTTTGTTTTCTTATATATTCTACCATAAAAAAGTCAAAATGGCAAGGGGTGGTGAATAAAAAGCGAGCCGCCTTCACAAAATATTCTAAAAAAAACATCTTCAAAAGGAAGGTAATAGGCTATGTGCACCGCAATAAGATTTAACGAGCGACTTTTTGGCAGGACCTTTGATTATGAGAGAAGCTATGGCGAGGAGCTTATAGTGACGCCTCGCGGACGGATGAGAATAGGCGAGGCGGAGAACCGCTACGCCGTGATGGGCATCGGTGTTATAGTTGGCGAAACACCGCTTTATTTTGACGGAGTGAACGAGTGGGGGCTATGCGCCGCGGCGCTGAATTTCCCACAGTACGCGGTCTACGGGGTGGGGAAGAATGCAAGGGCAGGGGTGTCCTCGGTTCACCTTATTTCGCTTGTCCTTGGCTTCTGCCGCAGCTGTGAGGAGGCGCGGGATATGCTGTCACACATCTCGGTTTCAGCCGAGGGCGCGGATGAAAAAACACCGCCCACACCGCTCCATTGGATGCTGTCCGACCCTCGTAGCTCTCTTGTTGTCGAGCCGCTGGCAAGCGGACTTTCTGTGCGTGATAATCCCGTGGGCGTGCTGACCAACTCGCCGAGGTTTGACTATCACTTAGCCCGCCTTGCCGATCTTACCGCCCTCAGTCCGAGAAATCCGCTGGCTAAAAACGCAGCACCCCTATACTCGCGCGGAATGGGCGCTATCGGTCTGCCGGGGGACTATTCCTCCTCGTCAAGATTCCTGCGCGCCGCCTTCTTAAAGGAATGTTGCGACTGCACCTCGGGCGGCGGAGGACAAAACAAAGCCGACTGCACGTCGGGCGGAGTAGGACAGGCGTTTGATATTCTCTCCTCGGTGGCTATACCCCGCGGAGCAGTTCTGTCTGACGGGGGCGAGGCGGTCTTTACCCGCTACAGCGCCCTTATGGATATGGACAGCCCGACCTACTACCTGACCACCGCCGCCTGCCGTACCGTCCGAAAGGCCACCCTCACCGACTCGCTCTGCGAGGGCGAGCATATCGTCAAATTCCCCATCTACCGCGAGGAAAATTTAATAACGCTTTTGTAAACAAAAAACGGTAAGAATTTCTTACCGTTTTTCTAATATTTCCTTCGCCTTTAATATGGCGATCTGGGTTTTGGAGTCGGTGATCTCGCCGCGCATTACCATAGCGTGCAGCTCATCAAGGGTGAAATACTCAACCTCAATAAATTCGCCCTCGTCAAGATGGCTCTCGCCGAGAGTGATATCCTCCGCCATATAGATATGCACCACCTCGTCAAGCAGGGCGGGGGAGGTTGCCATACTGCCAAGGTAGGTGTACTTGCCTGCGGTAGCGCCCGTCTCCTCGTAAAGCTCGCGCTTCGCGCCCTCAAGGGGTGGTTCGTCTGGAGTGTCAAGCTTGCCTGCCGGGATCTCTAACAAAACTCTGCCGTGGGCATAGCGGAACTGCCTTTCCATAATAACTCTGCCGTCAGGCAGAATGGGAATAACCGCCGCCGCGCCGTTGTGCAGGCTTATCTCACGCACGCTCCTTGTGCCGTCGGGCAGCAATATCTCGTCGCGCACCACGTGGAGCGCCACACCCGCGAAGATCTCCTCGCGGCTTATCTGCTTTTCACTAAGATCTCTCATTTTTCCTCCTGAAATATGCTAAAACGGTCTTCATATCAAGCTGTGCCAGCAGCACAGCAAGGAACACGATACCGCAGCCGATATATTCGCGTATCTCCATTCGCTCGCCAAGGATGATAGCCGCGCCAACCACTCCGAACAGCGACTCCATAGACAGAATCAGCGAGGACACGGTGGGGTCGGTGTCCTTCTGCCCGAGGATCTGGAAGGTGTAGGCAACTCCGCTTGACAGCACGCCGAGGAAGAGCAGCGAGGGCAGGGCGGATAGCAGCTCCGCAGGATCTGCCGCGGGCTCAAAGGGCATAGCTATGGCGTTCAGCACAAGCGCGGTGATAAACTGCACGCAGGACATTCGCACTCCGTCACACCCGGGGGAAAGTCGGTCTACCGCAATTATATGCCCCGCGAAAATAAGCGCGCATATCAGTACAAGCAGGTCGGATATGGCAAAGTCAACCCCGGGCTTTATGCAGAGAAGATAGAAGCCCACGATAGCAAAGGGTATGCTGATTATGGCGTTCACACTCGGCCTTTTGCCGAAAAGCGCCGATAAGATCGGCACGACCACCACGTAAAGCGCAGTGATAAATGCCGCCTTGCCCGCGTCGGTGTCTCCGCTGATACCGTATTGCTGGAAGGTGGTGGCGATGGTGAGTATCACGCCAAGCACAACTCCGCCGATCAGCTCCGCGCGGTTAAAGTCGGGTAATTTTTTAGAGTTAAAAAGCCTCCTGCCGTTCTTCGTCAGTCTGTCGGTTATGGGGATCAGGCAAATGAGGAAAATCGCGGCAAAAAGGCTTCTTATCACGCCGACGGTGAATGGGGGAATGCCAGACGCCGCCTTCTGCGCAACGAAGGCAAGCCCCCAGATAACCGTGGCTATTATCAGTAAAAGATAGGAAATTCTTTTTTTCATAGATAGTTTGTTCTGCAAGGCTGAGGGAAAGTCAGCAATAATGCAATTTAGATTTTTGAATTATTATTCAGGCCTTCTTCCAGGTGGCAGGGCTGAGCAGAATAAGCATCGGGAACAGCTCAAGTCTGCCTGCTATCATATCAAAGGTAAGCACCAGCTTAGATATATTCGAGAAGTTGGCGAAGTTAGCCGTAGGACCGACAATCGCAAGACCGGGACCGATGTTGTTGATCGTGGCGGTCACGGCGGTAAAGTTGGTGACGAGGTCGAAGTCATCAAGGGTTATCAGCAAAAGTGAGGATATGAATACCAGAGCATAGCAGGCAAGATATGCATTTACCGATCTGACCACCTCTCGGTCGACGGGACGCTTGTCTATGGTTATCGCCTTAACCTGCTTCGGATGGATAAGAGTATATAATTCTCGAAGGAAGCCCTTGAAGGCGATGATTATTCTCGACACCTTCATACCGCCTCCCGTGCTTCCTGCGCAGGCGCCTATAAACATTATCAGCACCAGCACAGTCTTTGACAGAGATGGCCACAGGTCAAAGTCCTCGGTCGCAAAGCCGGTGGTGGAGATCAGAGAGGATACGGTGAAGGAGGCGTGACGCAGAGCCTCTCCTATGCTGCCGTAGCTCTGATAAATGTTAAGAGTAATGATGCCGATAGCGGCAAGAACTATAACGATAAAGGTTTTTACCTCGGAGTTGATGGCGTCGCGCAGCTTCAGCTTCAGTATCAGATAATAGGAGTTGAAGTTTATGGAGAACAGTAGCATAAACACCGTGACGATGATCTGCTGCGCCGCGCTGAATGAGGCGAAGCTGTCGTTCCTTATACCAAAGCCACCCGTGCCTGCAGTAGCAAACGCAGTGTTTATGGATTCAAAAACTCCCATGCCGGATATAAGCAGTATGATAAACTGCAAAAACGTCATTACAAAATATATGGAGTAGAGGATAAAGGCGGTTTGCTTTACCTTGGGAACGAGCTTCGATACCTCGGGACCGGGCGATTCTGCGCGCATAATGTGCATGTTCTGCCCGCCGCCGAGGGGAAGGAATACCATAATGAATACCAGCACTCCCATACCGCCTACCCAGTGGGTGAAGCTTCTCCACATCAGAATTGCCTTTGGAAGTGACTCGACCTCGCGGAAGATGGACGAGCCCGTGGTGGTAAAGCCCGACGCAGTTTCAAAGAGCGCGTCAAAGAAATTCGTCGTCACGCCCGAGAGCATAAAGGGGATCGCGCCGAATATAGAGAGCAAGATCCAGCTCAGCGACACGATAACGAAGCCCTCGCGGGCGAAGATGCCTGTCTTTTCAGGCTTTTTATATATGCAGAGCGAGCCTATGGCGAGGCATATCAGGGCAGAGATCGCAAACGCGACCAGAGTGTGCCATTCGCCGTAGATCACCGCGGTGATCATCGGAACGAGGAAGAAGCCTGCCTCAAACATCAGAAGCCAGCCCAGTGTGTATTTTATCATTC
>JAZNZI010000063.1:0-24191 GCA_045594865.1 Eubacteriales bacterium
CCCGCTTGGCCTCCGACTTGTAAGCGTTAGCACTCGCAACGGTTGAGTGCTAAAAACAACAAAGGAGAAACTTAAAAATGACAATTAAGCCTTTATTTGATAAGGTTGTATTAAAGGCTGCCGCCGCCGAGGAAACCACAAAGTCGGGAATCCTCCTCACTGGCAGCGCAAAGGAAAAGCCTCAGATGTCCGAGGTAGTTGCAGTAGGTCCCGGCGGTCTTGTAGACGGTAAGGAGATCAAGATGACCGTAAAGGTCGGCGATAAGGTTATCGTCGGCAAGTACTCAGGCACCGAGGTTAAGCTTGACGGAGAGGAATATTTTATTGTCAGCCAATCCGATATTCTGGCAATAGTTGAATAATTTTGTGAATCGCCACCGGATTTTTTCCTTGACGTAGATTTCTACGCCTTGCGACAAACAATCCTCGCACTTCATCAAATACCAACTACAAAAACATAATATTATAATTGAAAGGTAAACGAAAATGTCCAAAGAAATTCTCTACGGTATGGACGCTCGCTCTGCGCTTCTTCGCGGAGTTGATAAGCTTGCCGATACCGTTAAAATTACACTTGGCCCTAAGGGCAGAAACGTGGTGCTCGAGAAGAAGTTCGGCGCACCCCTCATCACCAACGACGGCGTGACCATAGCGAAGGAGATCGAGCTTGAGGACGCTGCCGAGAATATGGGTGCCAGCCTCGTCCGCGAGGTAGCAACCAAGACCAACGATGCCGCAGGCGACGGCACCACAACCGCAACCCTGCTTGCACAGGCTCTCATCCACGAGGGTATGAAGAACGTGACCGCAGGCGCTAATCCTATGATTCTCCGCAAGGGTATCTTCAAGGCGGTTGATGCCGCTGTCGAGGAGCTGAAGAATCAGTCAAAGACCGTTTCGGGCTCTGCGGATATCGCCCGCGTTGGCGCAATCTCTGCCTCCGACGATGCTATCGGTCAGCTTATCGCTGATGCTATGGAAAAGGTGACCAGCGATGGCGTTATCACCGTTGAGGAGTCCAGAAGTGCCGAGACCTACAGCGAGGTCGTAGAAGGTATGCAGTTTGACCGCGGCTATCTATCTCCCTACTTCGCAACCGATACCGATATGATGGAGGCTACCCTTGACGACTGCCTCATTCTTGTCACCGATAAAAAGATATCCAATATCCAGGACCTTCTCCCCCTTCTTGAGCAGATAGTTCAGTCGGGCAAAAAGCTGCTTATCGTTGCCGAGGACGTAGAGGGCGAGGCACTCACCACCCTCGTGCTTAACAAGCTCCGCGGCACCTTCACCGTCGTTTGCGTAAAGGCTCCGGGCTTTGGCGACAGACGTAAGGAGATGCTCGTCGACATCGCAACCCTTACCGGCGGCGAGGTCATCACTTCCGACCTCGGTCTTGATCTTAAGGACACCACCCTCGGTCAGCTCGGACGCGCAAGACAGGTTAAGGTGACTAAGGAAAATACAATTATCGTAGGCGGCTACGGCGACAAGGCTGCTATTACCGACAGAGTTTGTCAGATCAAGATGGCTCTTGAAACCACCACCTCCGAGTTTGATAAGGAAAAGCTCACCGAGCGCCTTGCAAAGCTTGCGGGCGGCGTTGCCGTTATCAAGGTCGGCGCGGCTACCGAGGTTGAGATGAAGGAGAAAAAGCTTCGCATTGAGGACGCTCTCAACGCTACGAAGGCAGCAGTTGAGGAGGGTATCGTTGCAGGCGGTGGCGCCGCACTTGTAAACGTTATCGGCGCGGTTGAACGGGTTATTGACAGTCTTGAGGGCGACGAGAAGACGGGTGCTATGATGGTAGTTAAGGCTCTCACCGCTCCTATGAAGCAGATTGCCGACAATGCAGGTATCGACGGCTCTGTAGTAGTTGCCAAGGTTCGCGAGAGCGGCAAGGCAGGCTACGGCTTTGATGCATACACCGAGCAGTACTGCGACATGATCGAGGCAGGTATCGTCGATCCCGCAAAGGTGACAAGAAGCGCGCTTCAGAACGCGGCATCCATAGCATCCACCGTCCTCACCACCGAGGCGGTAGTGTCCGATAAGAAGGAGCCCACCCCCGCAGCGCCGGTAAACCCCGAAATGGGCGGAATGTACTAATTCTCGCTAATGCATTTTTGTATAAATTCTCGTTTTCTCCCAAGCTCGCAATAGGTAACTATTGCTTCGGGTAGAAGAACGTGAATTTCTCCTAAAAATCCAAAGAGCGAGAAAACATAAAATATGTTATCAATCTTATTTTAACAAAAAGAGCCGCGGTTTTTCCGCGGCTCAAACTTTTTTGTTGACATATCACTATCTTTAGTTTATAATGATGTTAGTAATTACTTGGAGGTATACTATGAAGTACGTTGATTTTCAGGGAAAGAAATTATCTCTGCTTGGCTTTGGCGCAATGCGACTGCCCACTATGGGAAAGGATGACGCAATAGATTTTGCCGAGGCGGAGAGAATGATAGATCGCGCTATGGAGGCGGGTATAAACTACTATGACACAGCCTACCCTTATCACGGCGGCAACTCTGAGATCGTGACGGGAAAGGTGCTTTCAAAGTATCCTCGCGACAGCTATTATATCGCAACCAAGTACCCCGGTCACCAGGTGCTTGACAGCTATGATCCCGCCGCTATCTTTGAGGAGCAGCTTAAGAAGTGTGGGGTAGAGTACTTTGACTTTTATCTGCTTCATAACATCAGCGAAAGCTCTATTGCCACCTACCTTGATGAACGCTGGGGCATCATCGACTACTTCGTAGAGCAGAAGCGCTTGGGTAGAATAAAGCACCTCGGCTTCTCCACCCACGGTCTGCCCGAGAATCTTCGTGAATTTCTCGATGCCGCGGGCGATAAGATGGAGTTCTGCCAGATCCAGCTGAACTACCTTGACTGGACTCTCCAGCGGGCAAAGGAAAAGTGCGAGCTGCTTGCAAAATGGAACATTCCCGTATGGGTAATGGAGCCCGTCCGCGGCGGCAAGCTGGTTGACAAGCTGCCCGAGTCGGCAAAGGAGCATCTGAAGTCCCTCCGCCCCGACGAGAGTGTTGCATCCTGGTGCTTCCGCTGGCTTATGACCCTCGATAATATGGGCGTTATCCTCAGCGGTATGTCCACAATGGAGCAGCTTGAGGATAATATTCGCACCTTCAGCGAGGAAAAGCCGCTTACCGACGGCGAAATTCAGACGCTTTACGGTATAGCCGAGAGTCTGAAAAACAATATCCCTTGCACCGCCTGCCGCTATTGCGTGGACGGCTGCCCTATGGGACTTAATATTCCTATGCTTATCGAGGTCTATAACGACCTTCGCTATGCTCCGGGTGTGAACAGCGCATCCAAGATCGAGTTTATGCCCGAGGATAAGCGCCCCACCGCCTGCATTTGCTGTGGCAACTGCGTGAAGATGTGTCCGCAGAATATTGATATTCCAAAGGTTATGATCGATTTTTCCAAGCTCCTTGAGACCATCCCATCCTGGAAGCAGATCTGCGCTGAGCGCGCCGAGGCTGCCGCAAAGCTGGCGGAAAATGACGGAAAATAATATTTTTACTTAATAAAAACATCCCTCGGCATCCTTTTGGACACCGAGGGATTTTATATTTTTACTTTTCTTCGTCGTGATTGATTTTTGTCGCTTTAATAAGCTTCTTTATTTCTTCCTTTATTGCCGTGCGGCGCATATGTCTTTCCTTCTTATGCTCGGGCATATTCTCCACGTGGGCGTGACGTGCGCTTCTTCTCTTTTCGGGATCAATGTCACCCGCCTTGAGCAGAGCCTCCTTGGTGAGAGCAGGGCCGACAAGCTCGTAGATAAGCACGGCAAAGAGCGTGATGCTGGCAACCATATTGCCTATCTCTCCGAACTCCTTTGCCTTCATCGCCATTCCGAGAGCAACTCCCGCCTGCGGGAACAGGGTAATACCGAGGTACTTGACGATCTTTTCGTCACATCCCGAGATTTTTGCGCTGACGTACGCGCCCGAATACTTACCTACGCAGCGGAAGATAATGTATACGATACCTACCACCACCATCAGCAGATTGCCGAATACGCTAAGCTCAAGCTCCGCGCCCGAAAGCACGAAGAACAGAACAAACAGAGGCGCAGTCCACTTGTCAACCCTCTCCATAAGCTCCTCGGAGAAGTCGCAGATGTTGCAGAAAACAGTGCCGAGCATCATACAGGTAAGCAGGGGAGAGTAGGCGATATGTATACCCCAGGCGTCAAACTGCATCTGGGAGAGAGCTATAGTTAAAAGGACGAATCCGATGGAAACCGAGATTCTCTTGGAGTTGGAGTGGAAGAATCTCTCGCAGATATGGAACAGCACGCCCATAACCGCGCCCAGCAGCAGGGATGCGACGATCTCAATAAGGGGCTCTACCACTATCGAGATAAGATTTACTGTTCCCGCGTTCATCGCCTTCGCAATACCAAAGGAAACCGCGAAAATAATAAGTCCGACCGCGTCGTCAAGAGCAACTACGGGCAGCAGCATATCTGTGACGGGGCCCTTTGCCTTGTACTGTCTTACTACCATCAGCGTTGCAGCAGGTGCGGTGGCAGATGCAATAGCGCCGAGGATAATAGCCGCCTCGATAGACAGAACCTGAGGGATCGCAAAATGCAGCGCGATAAGCGCTACGTCAACCACAAGGGTGGTGATTACGGCCTGAAGAATACCGACTATAGTAGCCTGACGACCGATCTTTTTAAGCTGGTTGAGTCTGAACTCGTTTCCGATAGAGAATGCAATAAATCCGAGCGCCGTGTCGCATACTATAGAAAAGTCGTGCACGTTTTCCATAGAGGTAAAGCCTATGCCGGGGATGCCCAGACTGCCCAGCATATATGGACCGACGATAATTCCCGCAACAAGATATGCGGTGACGGCAGGCAGGTCAAGCTTCTTCGTGATTCTGGAGAGCAGTAGTCCTGCGATAAGTGCAATAGAAAGTGATAAAAGTGTTTCCATTATAAATGTCTTCCTTTGATGCTTTTTTTCAACAGTTAGATATTGTACTCCTAAATTTGAAAAAAGTCAACTACTAAATTAAACAAAAATAAAGTAATATTATCGTCTTTTTTGTCTATTATTTAAAGCCTCGGCGGTTGACATTTAAATTTTATTGTGTTAAAATACTTTGGTATGTGAAATAATGCAAAAAGGAGGATAAAAATGAAGGAGCAAATACAGCTTTCCGACCATTTCAGCTACCGCAGACTTATCAGATTCGTCATTCCGTCTGTGGTTATGATGATATTCACGTCTATCTACGGCGTGGTGGACGGTCTTTTCGTTTCCAACTTAGTTGGAAAAACACCCTTCGCGGCAATAAACCTCATTTATCCTCTTATAATGATCCTGGGCGGCTTCGGCTTTATGCTTGGTACGGGAGGCACGGCGATCGTTGCGAAAACTCTGGGCCTCGGTGAAAAGCAGAGGGCAAACGAGTATTTCACCTTTATCATCATTACCACAGCGGTGACGGGCGCCGTTCTTGCCGCTCTCGGTATCATCTTTGCCGAGCCTGTGGCGCGGCTTCTCGGCGCAGAGGGAGATATGCTGACCTACGCGGTCACCTACGCCCGCGTCGTGCTTATCGCCCTGCCGTTCTTTATGCTACAAAACACCTTCCAGAACTTCTTTATCACCGCCGAAAAGCCGAAGCTCGGACTTGCGGTCACGGTTGCCGCGGGAATTACCAATATTGTGCTTGACGCGCTTTTCGTTGCGGTGTTCAAATTCGGTCTTGTCGGCGCTGCTTTAGCCACCGCAATTAGTCAGGCGGTCGGTGGACTTATCCCCGTGGTGTATTTCCTATCGAAAAACACCGCCGCCATCAGCTTTTGCAGAACCCGTCCATATTGGCGCGTGCTGCTTCAGACCTGCTTTAACGGCTCCTCCGAGCTTATGAGCAATATTTCTGCGTCCATAGTCACCATACTATATAACTATCAGCTTCTGCGCTTTGCAGGCGAGGACGGTGTTGCCGCCTACGGCGCAATAATGTACGTAGCCTTTATCTTTGTTGCTATCTTCATCGGCTTCGTAATCGGCGCAGGCCCGATAGTCAGCTTCCACTACGGCGCGGGTAATACCGACGAGCTGAAAAGCCTTAGGAAAAAGAGCCTTTGCATCGTCTTCACGGCAGGTGCAATAATGCTTTTCACAGCGCTTCTTTTAGCCGTACCCCTCTGCCGTCTGTTCGTTGGCTATGACGAGGGACTATACGAGATAACCCTGCGCGGCTTTGCGATCTATGCCTTCTCCTATCTTATCGCGGGCTTCAATATCTTCGGCTCCTCCTTCTTCACCGCGCTGAATAACGGTGGCGTATCGGCTGTCATTTCATTCTTGCGTACCCTCGTTTTTCAGAGCGCGGCGGTGCTTATTCTGCCAGAAATATTCGCGCTTGACGGAGTGTGGTTCTCTATAATCGCCGCTGAGCTTCTGTCGGCACTGGTCACCACCGTATTTCTTATAGCCAAGCGTAAACAGTATAATTACTAAAAACATAATAAAACAAATAAAAAACAAGAAAATCCCCGATCATTCGGGGATTTTCTTTAAAAATCGCTTTATTTCAGATCGGATATTTCAGCCAATCTTCGCAGTATTTCTAATCTCGTGCTTTCTCTCGGTGTGGAGAGAGGGAGGCGCACCTCATCCGAGCATAGTCCAATGCTTGCCATAGCGAACTTTATTGGCGAGGGATTGGTTTCAATAAACAGCGATTTGATAAAAGGCAAAAGCACAAGCTGCATTTCCCTCGCCTCTGCAATCCTGCCGTCAAAATAGGCTTGACACAGGTTGTGCGTAGCCCTTGGCAGAAGATTTGACATAACCGAGATCACCCCTCTGCCGCCAAGGGCAAGGGTAGGGAATATCTGACTGTCGTTGCCTGCGTACAGGTGTAGCCTATCGCCAAAGGCGGCAAGGGTGACAAGCCTGTCAGTAGAGTCGGACGCCTCCTTTATACCCACAATATTAGGATGATCTGACAGTCGCTCAAGCAGGTTAAAACCGAGATTTACCCCTGTTCTTGATGGCACATTGTAAACAATTATTGGCAAATCCACCGCTTCTGCTATATTTAAGTAGTGTTTTTCTATTCCTTCCTCCGTCCCCTTGTTGTAGTAGGGAGTGACGAGAAGCACGCCGTCACAGCCAAGCCTCTCGGCAAATTTCGTGTGGGCGATAGCCACCCTTGTATCGTTTGTTCCCGTGCCGAGTATAAGCCTCGTTCGCCCAGCGATTTTCCCCTTTGCAAAGCTGTATAGCTTGTATCGCTCTCCGTCAGACAGGGTTGCCGCCTCGGCGGTAGTGCCTCCGATGACAAGCGCATCTATCCCCTCTGCTATCTGCATTTCTATCAGCTCACCGAGCGCCTTGTAATCTATTTCTCCGTCAATAAACGGTGTTATCAGCGCAGTTGCAGCGCCTCTGAAAATCTCTTTCTTTCTCATAAAGCCTTCTTTCCGAGAAAAATTCATCTCACGTCTTGATTTATTTATATGTTTAGTGTATAATATTCCTGCTAATAATATATGATTTACCGAGTTGAAGGGACAAAATGAAAGACAACGTAATTTTAAACGAGCGTGTGGCAACCAGCCTCGCCACCGAGGATTTTTACTACGATCTGCCCGAGGAGCTTATAGCACAGTCACCAAGTGAGGAGCGCGACGGCTGTCGCCTTATGGTGCTTGACAGAGAGTCGGGCGGGGTAGAGCATAAGATTTTCCGCGATATAATCGACTACCTTAACCCCGAGGATATGCTTGTGGTCAATTCCTCAAAGGTCATTCCCGCCCGCCTTCTTGGCAAGACCGAGAAAACAGGGGGAGATATGGAGCTTCTCCTTCTTAGAATGCTTGAAAACGGCGAGTGGGAAACTCTCGTTCGCCCCGGCAAGCGCGCCAAGGTTGGCGCCTCCTTTGATTTTTCGGGCATTCTCCGCGCCACCGTCACCTCAATTATCGAGGGCGGCAACCGAACTGTAAAATTTGAGTACGACACCGAAAAGTATAAGAATATCTACGAGGTGCTTGATGCTATCGGAAATATGCCTCTGCCTCCCTATATCACCAAAAAGCTTGAAAATAAAGAGGACTACCAGACCGTGTATGCAAAGGAGGAGGGCTCTGCCGCCGCTCCCACCGCGGGACTGCACTTTACCGACGAGCTGCTTGAAAGGATCAGGGCAAAGGGTGTAGGCTACGGCGAGGTCACCCTCCACGTTGGTCTTGGCACCTTCCGTCCCGTAAAGGTGGAGAGAATCGAGGATCACGAGATGCACGGCGAGTATTTCCACATCTCTGAGGAAACCGCCGCCGAGATCAACCGCAGAAGAGCCGCAGGTGGCAGAATTATTGCTGTCGGCACCACCTCCTGCCGCGTTCTCGAGAGCGCATCTACCCCCGACGGAATAGTTCATCCTATGAACGCTGAGACGGCAATTTTCATCTACCCTGGATATAAATTCAAGGCGATCGACGCCCTGATAACCAATTTCCACCTGCCCGAAAGCACTTTGATAATGCTTGTCAGCGCCCTCGCAGGTAAGGAAAACGTGATGAACGCCTACGAGATCGCGGTAAAGGATAAATACAGATTTTTCTCCTTCGGAGACGCTATGTTCATTAAATAAAACTCAAAAAGGGCGGATTTTTCCGCCCTTGAATTTCCATTTTTTGCTTGAAGATAGCCCATAGCAAAGATTTGGTAAAGAAAATCTTGACAAAGCTATCTTGTTATGCTATACTATAGTTCGTGTGAGGGAGTAGCAAGCGCATAGCGTTCCAAGTCAACATCCTGACCTTACGGTCTGGCTTGGATTAAATTGCGAGACTCATGTATTGCGCGAGCCTTACATGACCTCTCTTTTTTGTTAGGGTATGACCGCGCAGTCATACTTTTTTTATTGCTTGAGGACAAAAATGTTTGATTTTTTATTTTTCTTTAACAGCTTCCTAATCGGCATAGGACTTGCTATGGACGCCTTCTCGGTATCTTTGGCAAACGGTCTGAACGAGCCTGATATGTCTACTAAAAAAACTCTCGGTGTCGCAGGAATATTCGGCGTGTTCCAGGGTATTATGCCTCTTATCGGCTGGTTCTGCGTTCACTCTATTGCCTCCGCCTTTTCCGCCTTTGAGAAATTCATTCCATGGATCGCTCTCGGTCTGCTGGGCTACATAGGCGGCAAGATGCTCTACGAGGGAATCAAGGAGTTTAAGTGCCACGAGGAGGGCGGAGAGGAATGCCCCGTTCCCAAAAAGCTCGGTATCACCGCGCTTCTGGTTCAGGGACTTGCAACCTCTATTGATGCGCTCTCTGTCGGCTTCACTATCTCGGATTACAATACGCTGCAGGCTGTGGTCTGCGCCCTGCTTATTGCCGCAGTCACCTTCGGTATCTGCACCGCGGGCATCTATCTCGGCAAGAAATTCGGTACCGCCCTGGCTGGAAAATCTGCTATATTTGGCGGATCTATCCTTATTTTTATAGGACTTGAGATCTTTATTACCTCGTTTATCTAAAAATGTACATAAAACAAAGGAGAAACAAAAATGTTTGATTTCATTCCCGATTACGTCTTTCTGCTTGCGTTCGGCTTTATCCTGCTCATCAAGGGCGGAGATTGGTTCGTTGATGCGGCAACCGGTATTGCAAAGCGCTTCCACCTCCCCGAGCTTCTTATCGGTGCGACCGTAGTTTCCATCGGTACGACACTCCCCGAAGTAATGACCTCTGCTATCGGTGCGGCAAGCGGCAGCGGAGCTATGGCATACGGCAACGCCATTGGCTCTATCATCTGCAACACATCTCTTATCGCAGCTATTACCATCGCTATCAAGCCTGCCAAGGCTGACAGAAAATCGCTTATCTTCCCCGTATGCTTCTTCTTCGGCGCCGCTGTATTCTATGCGCTCAACGCATACATCTTCGGTAAGTTCGATCTTTGGATGGGTATCGTTCTTCTTTGCGGCTTCGTCGTATATATGATCATCAACGTTATCAATATGAAGAAGAATCCCGAGGCTGCAGAGCCCGAGGAAAAGACCGAGGAGCTTGAGACTCCCGCCCTTCCCGAGAAGCCCTCTGCGGCAGGTCTTATCAAGGACATCGTTATGCTTGTGGTTTCTGCCCTCGTAATTGCAGTCGGAGCAGATCTCCTCGTTGACAATGCGATCGTTATTGCGGAGAAGCTTAACGTTCCTCAGACCATAATCTCTCTTACCATCGTTGCTCTCGGCACCAGCCTTCCCGAGCTTGTGACCGCTATCACCTCTCTTATGAAGGGACACGGCGCGCTCTCTCTCGGCAATGTCATCGGCGCAAACATCTTTAACCTCGTTCTCGTTTCGGGCGCAGCTATTTCCATCAGCCCCTTCGAGGTTCCCGCGGACGCAACCTTTATGGGAATGAATGCATCTCTCGTGTTCGACCTTCCTCTCGTGTTCGTCACAATGGGTATTTTGACTATTCCCACCATCATCCGCGGCAAGCTTGCCAGATGGCAGGGCATCAGCCTTCTGTGCCTGTACGCAGCATACTGCGTGCTTCAGTTCGCAGTTCTTCCCAACTTCGCATAAAAACAGAATAATAACAAAAAATCGGCAGATTTCGGTCTGCCGATTTTTTGTTTGTTAAACAATAATAGCAATTTTTTGATATGAAAATAATTCACATCAAATTAGTAATAGTCAAAATAAATGAACTTATTTGTATATAATTAACAAAACTAAATAAATATATTGCTTTACTTTGTTCATTGTGCTATAATGATAACGTAATCAAAAAAATAGAACAGGAGAACTGTAATGAAAAAAAGATTTGCGATCATAGCATTGCTTCTCGTTATCTCTATCCTCGCTCTGTCGGGCTGTGACCTGGTGTCGAAGATCCCGGGGCTTGGCGGGGGTCAGCACACCCATGATTTTAAGGAAGGCAAGTGCGAGTGCGGCGAGTCCGATCCCAACTACCAGCCTCCCCACCAGCATAACTTCGTAGAAGGCAAGTGTGAGTGCGGTGAAAGCGATCCCAACTATCAGCCTCCCCATCAGCATAACTTTGTTGAAGGCAAGTGTGAGTGCGGTGAGTCCGATCCCAACTATCAGCCTCCCCACGAGCATAGCTTCGTAGAAGGCAAGTGCGAGTGCGGTGAGACAGATCCCAACTATAAGGAGGAGCCGGAGGTGCTCGATCCCATTACTATTTATCTTGTAGGCGACTCTACGGTATGCGCCTTTGACGATCCCTACTACTATCCAAGATACGGCTATGGCACACAGCTGGGCGGCTATCTTGATGAAAAGGCTACCGTGGTCAACCTCGCTCTCTCGGGCAGAAGCTCGAAGAGCTTTATCACCGAGGATAATTACAAAACTCTTAAAGACAGTCTGAAGGCGGGCGATTATCTCATTATCGGCTTCGGTCATAACGATGAAAAGAGTGACGATGCGGCGAGATTTACCGACGCATCCAAGCCTTATACCGATGAGAGCTCTTTCGGCTACTCTCTTAACGAGTACTATATCAAGCTCGCTCTTGAAGCAGGCGCAACTCCCATTCTGTGTACCCCTGTAGTCAGAGCTAAGACAAACGACGATTACTCGGGCAATGAGGGTCACGTGACCGCTACCGGCGACTATGCGCAGGCTATCCGTGATCTCGGCACTGCTCTCAACGTCGCAGTTGTTGACCTTACCGCTATCACCAAGGCAGAGTATTCCTCAAAGGGATACGAAACCATCAAGAAATATCACGCAGTCACCGTCGGTATGCTTGACACCGATGGCGAGACCGTAGTTCCAAACTGGGACAGCATTGACAAGACACACCTTAATATTTACGGCGCAAAGTTTGTTGCATACAGCCTTGCTACCGAGCTTGCAAAGCTTGAGGGCATCGGCGGCTACGTTCTTGCCGATATCGCGGCTCCCACCGATGCTGACCTGGTGGTTGACTCCGATTACGTTTATTCCGATTACACCGCTCCCGATTTCTCCAAATTCGGCGAGCAGGATCACTTCAAGACGACTACTGAGGGCTGGTACGGTACCGCCTTCGGTGATACGGGAGGAGATCCCGCCGCTGTAAGAGATGACGGAACCGTCACCAACGGCTTCTATGCTACCGAGACCGAGCAGGGTAAGTTTAAGGTAGGTCAGAGCCTGGACGGTAGCAATAAGGGTAAATTCTCCTCAACCTCCGACGGCTTTGCCTTCTTATTCACACAGGTTTCGGCTGATAAGAACTTCAAGATCAGCGTCACCGCTACGATCCTTGAAACCTCAGCTACAAATCAGTCTGGCTTTGGACTTATGCTCCGCGATGACGTATATCTTCCTGTTAAGGATTCGTCCATAAAGTCTAACTACGTGACCGCAGGCGTGCTTTGCGGAAGCAGTGGTACCACCGCGCTGTTCTTAAGAGAGAACGCAACTCTTTCTAAGGGACAGTCCTTCGTTGATACCGTAGCTGCAGGCGACGTTTACACTATGTCTATTGAGCGCGTAGGACAGTCCATAACCGTTACCGTTACCTGCGGTGACAAGACCGTATCCACCACTCACTACGACTTCGACCTGGTTGCAAAGGACCGAGACTATATGTACGTCGGTATGTTTGCAAACCGCGGAACCCTCGTAGAGTTCACCAACGTTCTCTTTGAGATCACCGGCGACTCCCAGGGCGCATAATATCAATTCTTGATTTTAAGCAAATACCATATATAAAAAAATAAAAAAGGAGAAAAAACTATGAAAAAAACAGCAATTCTCTTAGTAGTAATGCTCGTTGTATCGATCTTCGCGCTCTCCTCATGCGAGCTTATCGGTAAGATTCCTTTCATCGGCGATCTTATCAATAAGCCCTGTGAAGAGCACGTAGACGAAAACGGCGACTACATCTGCGACAGGTGCGAAGAAAGACTTGAGCACGATAGTCCTCAGCCTGAGCCTGATTGCGAGCACAAGGATGAGAACAAGGACCACAGCTGTGATCTTTGTGAAACAAAGCTTTCTGATTGTGCAGACGCAGACACCGACCACAAGTGTGATGTGTGCGGCACCAATATGGGTGAGCACGTAGCTGCAGAGGGCAGCCACAACTGTGCATATTGCGGCAAGGCAGCTTCCAAGTGTGCAGACGCAGACACCGACCACAAGTGTGATGTGTGCGGCACCGATATGGGTGAGCACGTAGCTGCAGAGGGCAGCCACAACTGTGCATATTGCGGCAAGGCAGCTTCCGAGTGTGCAGACGCAGACACCGACTACAAGTGTGATGTGTGCGGCAAGGAAATGCTTCCCGAAAATATGGAGAGAATCAGTTATGCAATTGACATTGGCGAGCTTGAGACAGGCGTTTCCGAGACCGACGTTATTGCAGGCAAGTTCATCATAGTTGCGGGCACCGAGATCAGAAGCAGAACCAAGAACTGGACCAACCCCGATGATTCCTCTGATACCAGAGCTTTTACAAATTCGGTTAAGTTCGGCTCCAATAGCAATGCTATCAAGGTTAGTGTTCCCGGTAGCGGCGTGCTTGTTTTCTGGGCTCAGAACGGCTCCAGCAGCGCAGATACCCAGAAGGTAAAGATCATCTCTCCCGACGGTAAGGAGCAGATTATAGAGTTCGCGGGCAACACCGACGGTAGCCCTGTTGTAAAGCTTAGCGTTGACGTGACCGAGGGTGACTGGACCATCCAGCGCGGTCAGGGCAATACTGTTGATATCTATGCCCTTGAGCTTTCCTGTATCGTTGAGAAGTCCGAGGAGAACGGATTTGAGATAGTTTCTAACGGTACTGTAGATTACCTCTGCGGTCAGAAGCTTGATCTCTCCGGTCTCAGACTTAATGCAACATATGCTAACGGTAAGACCGAGCCTCTCGCGCTTGAGGACGTCACCGTTGACACCTCTCTCGTTGATCTTTCCAAGTCCGGTACTTACGAGATTACCGTTTCCTATAAGGAATACACACCTATTAAGTATAACGTAAACGTATACCTTCCCGAATCCGTCACCCTTGGCCTTGACGCTGTTGAAAAGCTTGCGCAGAATTCCGCTGCAGGCAACGGTGTATACTTCAACTACAGCTTCAAGGAAGTATATAAGGTTGGCGATACCCTTGATCTTACAGGCCTTTCCGTAATCGTAAACGGTAGCCTTGGCGAGACCAAGAAGAGCTTCAACGTAGGCGACAGCTTCGTTACCTCTGAGGTAGATCTTTCTTCTGCAGGTGTAAAGGCTATTAACGTTGACTACGTATTTGGCGAAAGCAAGGTTTCCGCTGTCATTAACGTATACGTTGTTGACGCAGAGCCCTCCATTGTAAACGATATTTATCAGGTTAAGGTAGACCAGTCCTATAATGGCACCATCGGTGCTGTCGTTGACGGCTACAACACCTTCACTACTATTGAGCAGGCGCTCAACTTCCTTGCAAATACCGATGCTAATAAGCAGAAGCTTATGTATATCGCTCCCGGTCTTTATAAGGAAAAGCTTGAGATCACAGTTCCTAACCTTCATATCTACGGCGCAGGCGCTGATAAGGTTATGATCGAGTGGGATTCTCTCTACGGCTTAAAGGATGCAGGTGGATTTACTCATACCACCGACTCCACCGCTACCGTTGCCATCCGTGACGGCGCGTATGGCTGTACAATCGAAAACGTTACCATTTCCAACGCATTTAATTCTAAGGAATACTTTGATAAGACTCTCGGCGAGAACTATCCCGAGCACAGAGCTCTTGCTCTTCTCGTAATGGGTGATCGCTTCATTATGAAGAACAGCGTGCTTCTCGGCTATCAGGATACTGTAGAGCTCTTCACAGGCCGTCAGTACTTCAAGAACGTTGAGATCCACGGCTACACCGACTTCATCTTCGGTACTAACAATACCACGCTCTTTGAGGACTGCCTTATCAATACTATTTACTCGGGCAAATCCAATGGCGGCTATCTCACCGCTTTCAAGGGCTCTAATAAGGGCGCGGCTGATGCTATTACCTACGGCGCGATCTTCTATCACTGTGAGTTCACCGCAGACGAGGGCGTTGCAAACGGCCTCACCGCTATCGGTCGTCCTTGGGGCGCGTATGCGGCAGTTGCGGTTATCGAGTGTGAGCTTGGCGCGCATATCGCTACTACCGCCAGCGGCACCGCTTCTCAGAACGAGCGTTATGTAATTATGAGCGGCGTTAAGCCCACCGACGAGACCGTTCAGTTCGTTGAGTATAACAACACAGGCGCAGGCGCTATTATCGAAGCAGTTGCAGGTATGAGATTCCTCACTGCCGAGGAGGCTGCTAAGTACGTAGACTTCGAGGTTATCTTCGGTAAGCTCAACAATAAGGTTGCCTACGACGATCCTTGGGATCCCAACTCCACCGAGATCAAGATCGACGACAGAACATATTACTTCTTCGATCAGGGATCAAGCACCACAGGAAACTCCAATACTCTTGATACCACCACTAAATTAAGCGGCACTACTCTTGATTGGGCAGGCCTCCATATCAGCGCAGAGAACGGCAACGTTGCTTGGAACCAGAACGCCAACGCTCTTAATATGAAGCAGGGAGCATTTATTAAGTTCACCGTTCCCGCAGGCAGCGAGGTAACCGTAAAGGCATTCTCGGGCTATCAGCACTTCACCATCAACGGCGTTGGTACCGCAGCAGCTACGCTTTCTCAGTACTTCGCAGTGGAGACCGAGGTTGTTGTAATGTCTATTGGTGACTGCTATCTCTACTCCATCATCATCAATCCCAATGAGGAGGCTCCCACAGCTCCCACTCTTTCCGAGATCAAGGTTTCCGGCTTCAACACCAACTATGTAGTAGGCGATGAAATCTCCTTCGATGGCGTTGAAGTAAAGGCTTACTATTCCGACAACTCCGTACGCACCATCCCCGATTATACCGTTGACTCCAGCGCAGTTGATAACACTGCTGCAGGCGAGTATGAGGTAGTATTCTCCTACGGCGGCAAGACTGCATCCGTTAAGGTAACCTACGAGGATCCCAACGCAGATCCCGCGTTTACCAAGAATACCGTTCTTGACTTCACCACCGTAGATGGACTTGAGTCGGTTAAGAGCAATCCCAGAGTTACCATAAGCGGCAGCGTAAGACACAACGGCAACGAGATCCAGATCACCGGTACTATCTCCTTCCAGGTTAAGGCCGGTACTGTTATAAACGTTACTCCTTACGCAGATCCTAAGTATGCTTCCTATAAGATTTACGCAGAGGGCCAAACGACCGATATCGTTTATGACTCAACGCAATCAGTAATGTTCTTTGAGGACTGCACCGTTATTTACGAGGGTCTTGAGAATAACTATCTCTGCCAGATCTCTATTGAGTGTCCTCTCGGTGATGGCAAGTATGTATTCGGCGGCTCTCCCATAGAGGGCGACGTAACAGGCATTCTTGGTAGCATTCCCGGTATGTCGGTTTCCGGTACCTGCAAGACCCACTCCGGCGGCGCGCAGCTTGGTTCGGATTCTCAGATCATCTTCATCCTTCCCGCTCTTGCAACCGTCACAGTTCAGGGCTTTGACACTAACTACGGTCAGCTTCTCGTTATGGTTGACGGCGTTCCTGTTGAGATGAACAGCAATGCACAGTATGTATTCACTCCCTTATATGCCTCCACCGTAATTATTGAGGCGGTTAATGTTGGTACAGAGGAAGAGCCCGCTTGGAACAAGTCCTATATCACCTACATTGAGGTATCGGTTCCCAAGTTTATTGAAGAAAACACCGAGATCACCTTCGGCTCCGAGGGCAACTACAAGGATTCTGTTGTTGACTTCTCGGGCATCACCATCGGTGACAACGGTGGCGACAACTCCCAGATCAAGAACGGCTCCTTCTCCTTCGCAGTAAGAGAGGGTGCAAAGGTTACTGTTCACGGCTATAAGGATTACACCTCCTACAACCTTAGCGACGGTGACATTACCTATGAGAAGATGACCAACGAATTCTTCACCTATACTGCGTGGTCGGATTGTGTAATCACAATTTCTCACACAGAAGGCAACAACTACTTCTACTCTGTATCCATCGTTTACCCCGTAGTTTACGATGAGAGCACTACCATCGACCTCTCCAAAACAGGCGCGAGCATCCAGGGCACTACAGGCGTGTACGAGGGCCTTGAGATTGATGCTACAAACGGCAAGTTCGCAGACAACAACGGCGGCTGGACACAGGTAAATGCGGGTACTGTTATCAGACTTAATGTGCTTGATGGCGCAGAGGTTTCCGTAAAGGCATACTCCAGCGCAGATAACTTCACCATCGCTATTGCAGACGGTGTTTGCACCATCACCTGCACAGCTAACGATTATCTTGGATCCATTACCGTATTTTATCCCATAGTATACGACAAGGCTACTACCATTAATCTCTCTGCGACCAACGGAGCTCACATTGAGGGCTCGGTAGGTTCATACGAGGGTCTTACCGTTGACGCCACAAGCGGCAAGTTTGCTGACAACGGCGGCGGCTGGGTGCAGGTAAACGCAGGCACTATCATCAAGCTTAATGTAGCCGAGGGCGCGACCGTTTCGGCTAAAACTTATCAGGATGCAGAGATCTTCACAATTGAGATCGCTGACGGTGTTTGCACACTCACCTGTACAGCAAACGGCTATATTGGCTCTATCACGATCGCTTACTGATTAAATATTGGTAGGCTAACCCTTAAATAATCTTACACCCCTCGGCAATTTGCCGAGGGGCTTTCTTTAGCCAAAAGCAACCCAAAATGTATTCGATTGCTACTTAAACAAAAATTGACAAATACTTTGTTGACAATTTCTCACTTTAGGTTTAAAATATATATAATAAATCTAATTTGGAGGAAGGTATGCTTAAAATACTTATTGCCGAGGATGACAGAGAGCTTCGCACCCTCTTTGCCCACGTGCTTACCAAAAACGGATATTATGTAAAGGGCGTTGCCAACGGACGTGAGGCGCTCGATGCCCTTGACGGCGACTACTTTGATATTATTATTTCGGATATAATGATGCCCGTGGTGGATGGCTACGAGCTTGTTCGCACTCTGCGCGAGGCAGGGAACACCACCCCCGTGCTTATGATAACCGCCAAGGATACCTTCGACGATATGCGCCGCGGCTTCCTCGCGGGCACCGACGATTATATGGTAAAGCCTATTAACGTAAACGAGATGGTTCTTCGCGTGCAGGCTCTCCTTCGTCGCGCCCAGATGATAAGCGAGCGCCGCCAGGTTATCGGCAACACCGTAATGGAAATAGACTCGCTTACAGTCACCACCGAGACCGAGAGCCTCGTCCTGCCGCAGAAGGAGTTTATGCTCCTCTATAAGATGGCGGCATCTCCCGGAAAGATCTTTACCCGGCATCAGCTTATGGACGATATCTGGGGCTACGATAACGAGAGCGATACCCACACCGTCGACGTACATATCGGCAGACTTCGCGAACGCTTCCGCGACAGCGCCGATTTCAAGATCGTCACAATGCGCGGTGTAGGATACAAGGTGATAAAGCTATGAAGCAGAACAATCAAACCCCAGAGGAAAAAAACGGATATTTTGCCTCGGTCAGAGAGGCTTTTGATAATACAAGGCATCAAAAAAAGGATGGCTTTAACCTTCAGTGGCGACTTTTCGTGGTGGTTGCAGTGGCGCCCTTTGCCAGCATCTGGCTCGGATACGGAATATATCAGTTTCTGCGAATATGGGGCATAGAGCTTGACAACACCGAGCTTTCGCTTCTGATCACCGCAGTTGCGCTTATCCTCGGTCTTGCATTCTCATTTCTCACGTCAAAATGGATCTTTGAGCCTATAAAGAACCTCTGTGCCGCTATGGAGCGTGTGGCAGACGGTGACTTTGATACAAGACTCGTTGAAACCTCAAATTCTCGGGAGATACAGGAGGTTTACTCGGGCTTTAACCTGATGGTACACGAGCTTGGCACCACCGAAATGCTCCAGCGCGACTTCACCTCCAACGTTTCTCACGAGTTTAAAACGCCCATAGCCGCCATAGAGGGTTATTCAACTCTGCTTCAGGGCGGTGACAATCTCTCACAGGATCAGCAGCAGTACGTGGAGAAAATACTCTATAACACGGGCAGGCTCTCCGACCTCGTGGGCAACATTCTCCTGCTTTCAAAGTTAGAGAATCAGACTATCGAAACCAATCAGCAGCTCTACCAGCTTGACGAGCAGATCCGCGAGTCGCTTTTAGGTATGGAGGGCGCTTGGCTCGATAAGGATATTGAGTTTGACGTAGAGCTTGATGATATCAAATATCTGGGCAACGAGGGGCTTATGCGTCACGTGTGGGACAACCTGCTCAGCAATGCTATAAAGTTCAGCAAAAACGGCGGACTCGTAAGGCTTAATCTTACGAAGCAGGGGGACAGGATTATCTTCGTTATAGAGGACAGGGGCCCCGGAATTCCCGACGATGCGAAAAAGCGCATCTTCGATAAATTCTATCAGCACGACAACTCCCGCGAGCAGCAGGGACACGGCCTCGGCCTCCCTCTTGCAAAGAGGATACTAACCCTCTGCGGCGGCGATATCAGGGTAGAGGATAATGAGGGCGGCGGCGCAAGATTTGTCGTCACATTAGTCGAATAATTTAAAAGGCGTGTGCATCAGCATACGCCTTTTTTCAACAAAAGTTGATTTTGAATTGATGTTTAGTTGTAATTTTTAATATATAATTTACATTATGTTAAAATAATAAGTCTTTTTATTTTTAGGAGTAAATAATGAGCACTCAGAAAATTGACGGAAAATACTTTGCCGAGATGCTGTCTGGCGGTGCCGCCGTACTTTGTCAGCATATAGGCGAGCTTAATTCGCTTAACGTTTTCCCCGTAGCCGATGGCGACACGGGTACAAATATGTTCAGCACGGTTGAGGGCGGTCTTGCCACCCTTGGCGCAGACGTTGCCAGCATTGGCGCGGTCTCCCGCTGCTTTGCCCGCGCGGCGCTCCTGTCCGCAAGAGGAAATTCGGGAGTAATCCTCTCTCAAATTTTCGCGGGAATAAACGAATATCTTCAGGATCGTGACTCGGCAACTGCCACAGACCTTGCTGCCGCGTATAAAAACGGTATCAAGACCTCCTACGCCTCGGTACAGAACCCCACCGAGGGAACTATTCTCACCGTGTTCAGAGAAAGCACCGAGTACGCTATTGCCAATATGCGTGAGGACTCTACGGTAGAGGACTTCCTCAGGCTTCACGTGGAGGAGGCTCGCCGCTCTCTTGCCAGAACCCCCGATCTGCTTCCCGCACTTGCAGAGGCAGAGGTGGTGGACTCGGGCGGAGCAGGATATCTCTTTATTGCCGAGGGTATGCTTGGCGCGCTGACGGGTGAGGTAAAGGCGGAGGTAAAGCTTACGACTGACCATAGTAAGCCTTCTATCAATATCGACAGCTTCACTCGCGACAGTATCCTTGAGTTCGGTTATTGCACCGAGTTCCTGCTCAGGCTCACCAGCGCAAAGGTGGATCCCGACAGCTTTGATATTGCCACCGTTTTAGCAGACTTAAACGAGCTGTCCGGCGAGAGCATAGTAGCCTATAAGCAGGACGACGTGATAAAGGTTCACGTACATACCTTTACCCCCGGACTAATCCTTGATCGAATGCAGAAATACGGTGAGTTTCTTACCGTAAAAATAGAGAATATGTCCGTCGGCCATTCGGAGAGCGAAAAGCCGAAGAACAAGCCGAAGAAAAGAGTTGCCACCGCCGCCGTTGCCTTGGGCGAGGGTATATCCGCACTCTTCTCCGATATGGGCGCAGATTACATAATTCGTGGCGGCCAGACGGCAAATCCCTCTATCGAGGACTTTATCAGGGCGTTTGATGCCTGCAATGCAGAGCATATTCTCGTCCTCCCGAATAACAAGAACATTCTTCTGGCGGCAGAGCAGGCGGCAAAAACTTACGAGGGTGCGACAGTTCACGTCATTCCCACCAAGAATCTTATGCAGGGCTATGCGGCTCTCTCGGTTATCAACCCGACCATTGCTGATATTAAGGTTATCGTTGGAGGCGCAACTCTGGCTGCGGGCACCGTGGAAGAGGGCGAGATTACCCGCGCAGTCCGCGATGTGACTATCGACGGCAGAGAGATCCACGAGGGTGATTATATGGCGATAAGCGCAGGCGAGATAGTTGCCACTGCCGAAAATGCAGAGCAGGCGGCTCTCGATATGCTGAAGACGGTCGTTGATACCGATCTTGCCGAGATAGTCACTATCTTCGTTGGCAAGGATGTTGATGCCGACCGCCGCGTCAGTCTTACCGATAGAATAGGCGAGGAGTATCCCGATCTTGAGATCGTTGTATATGAGGGCGGACAGGATGTATACGATTACCTCATTGCAGTAGAATAAGGAGATTGTTATGATCAAAATAGTTATAGATACAAAGGGCGGCGACAAGGGAGCTGCCGTGGTAATAAAGGGCGCGTCTCTCGCTCTTGAAAAGTATGAGAATCTCTCGGTTATGCTTGTTGGCGATAGCGAGCTTATCGCCGCAGAGTGCGCGTCACTTGGTATGCCTATGGATCGCGTTGAGATCCTGGACGCACCCCTTGAAATTACAAATTACGATTCCCCCGCGGATGCGATCTTCAATAAGGCCGAGTCCTCTATGCTGAAGGGACTGAAAACCCTTTCCGAGAGGGAGGATCTCTTTGGATTTGTCACCTCGGGCAACACGGGTGTGCTTCTCACGGGAGCTATGCGCTATCTGTCCGGTAAGGAGAGAGTCCGTCCCGCGCTTGCGGCGGTTCTCCCCGCCGAGAACGGTGGCTTTACCTGCCTCGTTGACACGGGCGCAACCATCGACTGCACCCCCGCTATGCTTCATCACTTCGCCCATCTTGGCTCGGAGTTTATGAGAAATACATACGCAATAGAAAGCCCCAAAATCGGTCTGCTCTCCAACGGAGCCGAGTCCTCAAAGGGCAATAAGCTGGTGAAGGAAACATATCCTCTTCTCGCCTCTGACGGTAGCCTTAACTTCGTCGGCAATATTGAGGGCAACACCGCGCTCTCGGGTGCCTGCGACGTGCTTGTGTGCGACGGCTTTGCGGGAAATCAGGTTATGAAGGTGACTGAGGGAACTGCAACCAGAATTATAACCGACGTTATGAAGTACGCTCACCGCACGGGCAGCCAGGAGATTATGAAGCTGGGTATGCATCTTATGAGCATCTACGATATCGGCTCGCTTGGCGGCGGCAATATTTTAGGTGTGGCAAAGCCTGTTATCAAGGCGCGCGGCAATGCGGGTGAGAAGGCTATCGTAAGCATCGCAGGTATGTTTATGAATATGGCAGAAAATAAGGCGATTTTTGATAAAGAGAAAAATAAAATCTAAACAAGAGGTAAATAAAAATGAGCAAAATCAAAATTATATGTACGTCCACGGGCTGTATCGATTACGCTCCCGAGAGATACCGACAGCTTGGCATCGACATTCTCCGCATCCACGTAATATACGGTGGCAAGGAGTATAAGGAGGGACTTGACCTTGATCCCGTAGCCTTCTATCAGTACCTTGAAACACTTGAGGATCCCAAGAAGAATCTCCCCTCCACCGCTATGCCCGACACCGAGGATATTATGGGTTGCTTTGAGAGAGCTATCGAGGAGGGCTATGAGGAGGCTATCGTATACGCCATCTCATCCTATCTCGGCGGTACCTATAACAAGATCTGCCTTGTCGCAAAGGAGTTTGAGGGCAGACTTAAGATCCACGTCGTTGATACTAAGATCACCTGCTTCGGCGAGGGATTCCTTGCGGTACGCGCAGCGGAATTCGCAGCCAAGGGTATGTCCAGCGAGCAGATCCTTAAGGAAACCAAGTGGATGATGGACCGTCAGGTATTCCTTGGCGTAGACGGAAAGCTTGATTACCTTATCTATAACGGCAGACTCAAGGGCGGAAAGGCTCTTATGGGACAGATCCTGAACTTCTGCCCCGTGCTTACCTTTAATAAGGAGGGCGAGTGCGTAGCGCTTGAGAGCGTTCGTACGCAGAAGAAGGCGCTTGCCCGCAGCTGCGAGCTTATCAAGGAAAAGATCGGTGACCGCTCCCCCGAGGACTATCTGCTCTGGCACGTATACACAGGCCCCTCGCTTATTGGAACCTTAAAGGAGATCGAGGGCAAGTTCGGTATTCAGACCAATCACGAGGCGGTTATTATGTCCCCTGTAAGCGGTAGTCACAACGGTCCCTGGCTTGCAGGCTACGGTCTTGCATTCCTCCGTCGCGACGATGAGCCCCTTGAATAAGGGATAGCTTTGGCAGGAAAGGATAATACATATTTATGCTTGAAATCAGAGAGGTAAAAACGGCGTGTGATATTCGTGAATTCATAGAATTCCCTCTGCGCCTATATAAGAATTGCCCCTATTTCGTCCCCCCGCTTTACTCGGATGAGAAAAAGCTGCTGAAGAGCGGCGGTAAAACCCAGGATTCCGATGCGGTGTTCTACCTTGCTCTGCGCGGCGGTATAACCGTTGGTCGTATTCAGGGAATTTTGCAGAAGGAGTATAATCACGCCCATAATACGAAGCAGATCCGCTTCACCAGATTTGACTGCATTGACGATATCGAGGTGGCTCGCGAACTGTTTTCCGCGGTTGAGAGATGGGGCGTCGGGCAGGGAATGACCGAGATCTGCGGTCCTCTCGGCTACACCGACCTTGACCGAGAGGGCTTGCTCGTTGAGGGCTTCGAGGAAAACTCCACCTTTGAGGAGCAGTATAATTACGAGTATTACGGCAGACTTATCGAGCGCCTCGGTTATGAAAAGGACGTTGACTGGCTTGAATATCAGCTCAAAAAACCCGAAAAGCGCAACGAAATGCTCTCCAGAGTGGCAAAGCGCTCCCTTGAGATGAATAAATTGCATATAGTGGATACAAAAGGCATATCGAAGAAAAAATACATAGAAAAATACCGTGACGGACTATTTAATTGTATAGATAAGTGCTACAGCCACCTTTACGGTACAGTGTCTCTTTCGAAACAGGTGCAGGACGAGATTATTTCCCAGTTTATGCTGGTGCTGAATAAAGAATATCTGGTTGTTATCTGCAATGAAAAGGATGAGGTCGT
>JAZNZI010000064.1:0-12807 GCA_045594865.1 Eubacteriales bacterium
CATCACGCACCACCAGTTTTTGCCATCTCCCTCGCCGATTATCACACGCAGAGAAGTGTAATATCCCGCGGGTAGAGTAAAGTCCTCGTATTCTCTTGTGTCATACCACTCCTCACTGAGCGTGGCGCGAACAGAGTAGCCGTATCCCCACTCGCCCAGTCTTTCGGAAACCTCCGTTTCTATCTCACCGAGCAGTGCCGATACCTTTTCTTTTGCTTCCCCGACATTCTCGCCATCTTTAAGCCTTGCGCCGTATTCGGTCAGAATATAATCTCTGACCCGTATTTTAATCTCCTGATCCTCTGCCGTGTCGGAATTGGCTATAATATGTAGCCGTAGAGTGTCCCCGTATATCTCCCCCTCCGCCTCGGTGGGCAGGGCAGTAAGCAGCATCGTCACAACAAGCACCGTCAGGGTGTATTTTATTAATCCGTTCATTTTTATATCTCCTTTCAGATGACCTCATTGTTGACTTGAATGCATAATGTTATTCATGCCGAAAAACAAAAGGGGCTGTCACATTTGGTGAGACCGAAAAAGTCTAAAAATCAAACAAAAAAGCCTCAAATTCGGCGAGAACCGAAAATGAGACAATAAGAGGTTGAAATCCTGCGGATCTCTTCGATTTATATAGACTTTTTCTACCGCCGTTTTCAAGCCTCGACGTATTTATATACGTAGCAAAGCGACCGAACGGTAGTGAATGACGTTAATAACGTCAAAGCTGTGAGGGGAGCGAGCTGCAGCGAGAACTCTCGTCTTGAAAAACGACGCTTCTCCCCTAAATCTGCCTATCCCCTTTTCATATTTTTGGAGCTGTCTAAAATTTGCATTTTGAGACAGCCCCTTTCAATCTTATTAATCAAGCTCGCTCTTGAAATCCCTCGCCATCAGACTTTCTATAGCCTCCTTCGGCGACAGCCCTTCTTTAATAATATGGTAAACAGCTTCGGTGATAGGCAGCTCAACGTTATATTCCTTTGAAAGTGCCATTGCAGCCTCAAGGGCATAGTATCCCTCGACCACCATACCGATTTCCTTCGCGGCATCCTCATAGCCAAGCCCCCGACCAATAAGCTCACCGCATCTGTTATTTCGGCTGTGCCTTGAGGTACATGTGACGATAAGGTCGCCAATGCCTGCAAGTCCCATAAAGGTTCGGCGTTTGCAGCCCATAGCAAGTCCAAGCCTTGTTATCTCGGCAATTCCTCGCGTCATCAGCATTGCCCGCGTGTTGTCGCCGAGTCCCATACCGCTCAGTATTCCCGCCGCAATTGCAATAATGTTTTTCATTGCGCCGCATATCTCCACCCCCTTCACGTCGGTGTTCGTGTATACGCGCATACAAGAGCCTGCAAAAGCATCTGCCACCGCGACGGAGATATTCTCGTTTTCGCAGGCAGAAACGATAGAGGTGGGAATATCTGCCGCTACCTCTTCTGCGTGAGTAGGCCCTGACAGTGCCGCTACCTCGTAGCGTAGATAGGGACGCTTGCGCGATAACACGTCGTCAACTATCTCGGTCATCGTCAGAAGGCTATCCTTTTCAATTCCTTTAGCCGCGGTGACGATTATCGCCCCGTCATCTATGTGGGGAGCAAGCCTTTCGGTGGTGGCTCGAAGGTAGGAGGAGGGAACTGCTATCAGTATTATCTCCGCTCCCCGCGCGGCATCGGCTATATCCTTTAGGTAAATAATATTATCGGGCAATAGAACGTTCGGCAGGTTTTTGTGTACGCCCTTGTTCTTAAGCTCATCTATCTCCGAGGGGATAGCAGACCAGAGCCTGACACTGTGTCCGTTCTTAGCCAGCAGGGAGGCAAGCGCCGTTCCCCAGGTTCCTGCTCCAAGCACACATATTTTCATAAAAAATACCTCGCTGTAGGTTTTATCCTATTATAGCATAAAGCAAGGTAAATTTCAAGCATTTTTAGCTTCTTACCTCGTCCTCCACCACGTAGCCGAGGTCTATGGGTGTTGCGAGATTTCTAACCAGCTTGTCAAAGAACTCCCGCGCTCTTTTCGGACAGGTGAAAAGATCTCTCGCCTCTCTCTGACTGCTCTTGCCCTCGTTGTCGGTCATTTTTATTTTAACCGAGTACAGCGGTAGCCGCCAATCTGCCGTCCTCTCACCCTCGCGCACCGTCAGCTCGTATGTATAAAGGTATCCCTCACTTTTCCGTTCCTCTCTCGTCACTATCTTGTCGCACAGTCCTTGCTTCATATTAATTCCTCCTTTTTTCCTTACTAACATTGTATCATATTTATATTTTCTTTGTCGTTGAGAAATACGGGGTAAAAAAAGCAGGACTTTTGTCGTTAACAAACTATATTGCAAAAATTGCTAAATAAATAAAAACAAAGGGCGATTTTATCGCCCTTTAAGTGAGTATTAAATTATTCCTTGCATTATTTTGTTTCATTTTGAGGAAATAAAGCTTGCAAAATAGCGAAAAAAATCTATTTTTATGCCATTTTGACCTGTCGAAAGCAATAAATGCAATTATTCTATGTCACAAAGCTCGATCTGCGCCATCGAATTAACCTTTCCGTCGCTTCTCACGGTGCGGAAATAATATAATCCGTCTGCCTCGCCACGCTGTACCCTTAGCTTTTCGCCGATCTGCGCCTCGGAGGAATAGTTGATGCAGATAGACCTTATCATCTTGCCCTTAAGCGGCAGGAAGTTGGAGTACATATCTGGGTATTTGGTGTTATTCATATGCATATTCTGGTCAACGTCGCCGTAGTGAACGCCGTATCCGCCCACGTCGGTCATAGCCGAGGGCAGCTTCATCGCCCCGAGAACGAGATCGTTCTTCGGCAGAGTGGTTAGTCCAAGCTCAAAATCGTTTACCTTTACGAGAGAGCGGCTCTCGGTGTCAATAAGCGCCCATACCGAGATTGCCCTTGCCACCACCTCGCCGTCACTTTCAAGCGCGTAGCAGCGCAGGAAGCTATATCCGCGGCTGTCGCAGGGGTAGGTGACTGCCGTCAGGGGAGCGTAGGCGCGAAGAGGCTTCAGCACCTCAAGCTTCAGCTTTGCTAAAATAAAGGCGCGATTTGCGTTCTTCAGATTATCGTAGGACATTCCGCCCTCGGTAAGCTGGCATTGCGCCGCTGTCTGTATATATTTCATTATTGAAGAGGTTTTTGCTACACCGTTATAGTCAACGTCGTGTACGTCTACCTCGCATTTCATTCTGTATTCCATAGCCAAATCCTTTCTGTAGCTCTATTTTATACCAAAATCCCCTGAAAGTCAAATACTTACTTTTAAAAAATTGTAAATATTATTGTTTTTTTCTCTCTCGCGTGATAAAATATAGATGTAAGAAAGCAAAGGAGAGAAAAAATGACAGTAATTACAAAGGATAATTTTAAAACCGAGGTAGAGGAGCACTCAGGCCTTGTGGTTATAGATCTTTATGCCGATTGGTGCGGTCCATGCCGTATGCTTGCACCTATTCTCGAGCAGCTCGAGGGTGAGTACACTGACGTTAAGTTCTGTAAGATAAACGTGGACGATGAGCCGGAGCTTGCCCGCGAGTTTAACGTTTCCAGCATTCCTATGGTCGCATTCGTAAAGGACAACGTGTTTGCCGATCTTTCGGTAGGCTTCGTGCCAAAGCCCGCCCTTAAAGCGAAGATCGAGGCGAACAGATAACCGACCGTTTTGCCTTGATAATAAACAAAAACGCAGACTGATAGAAAATTGATCAGCCACAATCTGCCGATTTTTGTAATAAAATAAACGATTATGCCGCCTTCGATACAGGGCGGCATTTTTCTGTCGCAACTGCCCGATATGTTAACCGCCGTATGCCTTGAAGATTACCGGATTTGGTGGTATAATAACCACGACTTAATGGAAAATTATGGTAATTTTCGGAGGAAAAAATGAAAAAGACGTTAACATCACTTGGCATTTTCGTACTACTTATTCTCGCGCTTATGGTATCGTCGGCGGCAACCGACCGCGCAGGTGGGGATGCAACCCTGCGCTCCATAAGCCTGCACAGCTATCCCGACAGAACGGTCTACGGCGCATTCGAGCAGCTTGATACTGCGGGACTTGAGCTGCTTGCCTCCTATAGCGACGGCAGCGAGAAAATCATATCGGGAAAGGATCTGCGCATTTCCTATCTTAATGATAGCTGTCTTAGGGTAGGGGACGACTCGGTTATTATCTCCTACGGCGGCAAAAGCATCAGTCTGCCCGTCACCGTAAACCGAATATCATACGATCTCGGCGCTCTGCAGCTAAGCGGATTTTCCACCGTGTATAACGGTGAATATCAGTCCTATGCCTCGCTTATCCCGCGCATCGTCGGGCTTGACGGTATTGCCCTGACTGTAAACGCGGTTGGCGGCGGTGTAAACGCGGGCGAATACGATATAAGCATAGATTTTTCTACCGAGAGCAGGGATTATCTTCTCCCCGAGAGCAGGGTAATAACTATGACTATTGAGCCTGCCACCGCGGAGATTGTCTGGTCGGGGCTGTCCTTTACCTACGACGGAAGGAGTAAGGCTCCAACCGCTTGTTATACAGACGTAAACGGCGCAAGAGTTTATCCCACCGTTATCGGCGCGGCAACGAACGCGGGGACAAGCTATACCGCCAGAGCCAGCGTTTACGATCCCAACTATAAATTCATCAACACCTCGGTGGGATTTGAAATCAAAAAGGCGGATTACGACTTCTCGGAGGTCGTGTGGAGCAAGGATAGCTTTACCTATGACGGTAGCAAAAAGAGTATATCCCTGTCGGGACTTCCCGCGGGAGTAAGCATTACGGGCTATACGGGTGATCGCGGCAGCGACGCGGGCATTTACACCGCCGTGGCTCTGCTTTCCTGGGATGAGAAGAATTATAACACCCCCTCGCCCCTGAGTCACACCTGGGAGATAAAAAAGGCGGATTACGACATGTCGGGCGTAAGCTTTGAGGCGGCAACGGCGGTCTTTGATGGAAATATGCACTATCCCACTCTCGTCGGAATTATGCCTACGGGAGCTGACGGAATACCGCTGGAATACAGCTTCTCAGCAGGTGCCGCCCACGTGTCAGACGGTGTTGTATCAGTCATTATCAGCTTCAGCAGCGCCAGCAAAAACTATAATATCCCCCCCGAACGCCATTCAAGCGTCAGCATAACTCCCCTTGGCATTGAGGTAAGCTGGGGCGAGCTGACACTCAGCTATAGCGGCGAGGAGCAGTCTCCCGAGGTCTATGCCGAGGAATGTGCCGTATCCGTATCGGGCGGTCGCACCGTGGTAGGTAAGTACACCGCCACCGCCACTACCGATAATTCCGACTATTATATTCTTAACGATAAGGCAGAGTTCAGCATTGTCAGAGCAAAAAACGAGTGGACAACCCCGCCTGCCGCCTCCACCTGCTACGAGGGCAAGGCAATCAATCTTATTGGAAGCAGTAAATTCGGCGAGCTGCATTACAGCTTTTATGCCGATGCCGAGGGGCAGATAGAAATATCCCGTCCTACCGTTTGTGGCAAATATTATGCTCGCATTTCGGTTGAGTCCACCGAGAATTACGATGGACTTTCCTCCGATATAATATCATTTGAGATCGTGGAGATCGTTGCCGTATCCTTCCTTGGCGTGATTACCAAGGATGAACTGCGCGCCTTCGATAAGCTAACTCCCGACGATCTGGTATGCTCAGTGCTGAATAACGACGGCAGCATTGATTATATAGACGCGGCCGCGGTCACTGTTATCTACGAGCAGGGCGACTCTCTGCGCAAGGCGGATAAAACGGTGGTGCTGAAGTATCGGGACTTTACGTTGACTCTGCCTGTAGAGGTGGATTTTGCCGATTACGACATGTCGGGGGTGCGCTGGAATGATACGGAGCAGACCTATGACGGCGAGCCAAAGCGCCCGACCTTGACGGGACTTCCGGCAGGTGTCAGCATTGAGAGCTATCTTGGCAATGATATGATTAACGCGGGTAGCTACAGGGTGTACGTAAGGCTCAGCTACGACAGCGAGAACTACAACGAGCCGAAGATTTCCCCTTGTGAGTTTACAATTAATAAATGCGTGATACCGGCTCCGCTGATTCAGATGACCTATAACGGTCAGCCTCATATTCCCGCATCAAACTCGCCCCTTTATGCCGTGGAGGGAGGGGAACAGCTTATGGCAGGAGTGTATACAATAAGTGCCACTCTTACAGACCCCCACAACTATGAATTCTCGGGTGGCAGTGACAGTGCATCGGCAATATTTGAGATTCTGCCCGCAACTCTTTCGGTAAGTGTGTCCGACGTAAAGCTCAGACTGTTTGAGGAGCTTTCGGGTGCAGAATACGTTATAACCGACGGTATAATTTACGGCGATGATATTGTGGAGCTTACTCCCTATTCAGACGGGGAGAGAATACTTCTTAGAGTAAACAACCCCAACTATACCCTTGATATTGAGGAGGGAAAAATCATCCGTCTTCCTTATCCCACACCCGAGGGCTTGCTTATCATTATTTCGGTCGTTTTGCTGATTCTTTTGCTGATTTACCTTGGCTTAAAGCTCTATCGCAACCGCCACAGGCTTGTCACTGCGGGCGCGGCCATCAAATGCAGATGGCATAACAGACACTTTAAGGCGGACCCGCCCGTAACGGATGAGAAGAGTGAGGATCCCCGCAGAACAAAGTTCGCCTTTGAGCTGAAGCCAAGAGAGGAGAGGGAGGAGAGCTTTGATACCGAGGAAGAAACCGAACCCGAGGAAAACGAAGATGAGCCCGAGGAGGAAAAGCCCGAGGGCGAGGAAATAATAGAGTTCGAGATAGACGCGGATAAGGCAGATTCGCTTATCACCGACTCGCTGGCAAGAAGCCTTATTAAAAGAGACGGTGAGATCATCTACACCGACGGAAACAGAAAGGCTGTTATGAGTGTAGAGGATATAGGCAAGGCGTTTCTCTCGGGGCAGAGAGTTGACGTAAACAGGTTAAAGGAGAAAAAGCTTGTTTCTCCCGATACCGCTTATCTCAAGGTGCTCGGTGGCGGAAGACTTGATAAGCCTCTGTCCATTTATGCCAACGAATTCAGTCTTTGCGCGGTCAAGATGATAGCCCTGACGGGAGGTCAGGCAATAAAGACCGTCACTATGAAGGAAAAAGCAAGGGATGAAAAAGAGTAAAAGCACTTGAAAAAGAAGCAAAGCTGTGATAAAATTAATCTACAGGTTGTTTCTCGAAAAAAATATGAGATCGGAGGCGGCTTTGCCTCCGATTTTTTTGGTGAATTATGGTAGAAATTATTGATAAAACAAAGGATTACGTAATTATATATAAGCCGCCCGGTATACCCTCGCAGGCGGATCCAAGTGGCGACAAGGATGCTATGACTCTTTGTGCAGAGCAGCTTCGCGCCTTTGGTGAGCCGGATAGCCTCTTTCTTATCCACCGTCTTGACAGAGTGGTGGGCGGACTTATCGTCTTTGCAAGAAATAAGAAAACTGCTGCTGCACTCTCCGCCATAGTTGCGGAGCATAGACTTACCAAGGAATATTTTGCGGTGGTCGAGGGCAGAGCAGAGGGCGGAACAATACGAGACTATATTTACAAGGACACAACGCTCGGCAAGGCATTCGTCACCGACAGAAAGCGCGCGGGAGTGAAGGTGGCAGAACTCGATTACGTATCGCTCGACACTGTTTTGCAGGGCGATAGGGAGCTTTCGCTTGTCAGAGTGTCCCTTAAAACGGGCAGATTTCACCAGATACGCGCCCAGTTTGCTTCACGCAAAATGCCCCTTATTGGGGACAAAAAATACGGCAGTCGTGATTTTTTAGCTAAAACCCCCGCACTTTTTGCCACCCGACTTGCCTTCGAGCTTGACGGAAAAAATGTGGACGTATCAAGGCTTCCCGAGCTTACCCAATATCCCTGGTCGCTCTACCGAGAGGAGATTTACAGACAATGACACAAAAGCTTTATTATATAGACGCTTATACCAAGGAATTTGATGCCGAGCTGCTTTCGGTGACCGCCACAGAGCGCGGCTTTGACATCGTCCTTGACAGAACGGCTTTCTTCCCCGAGGAGGGAGGACAGAGCGCAGATACGGGCAGTATTGGCAGCGCACGCGTGCTTGACGTGTACGAAAAGGATGGTATAATTCATCACCTGACCGACATATCTCCCGAGGGAAAGCGGGTTCATTGCGTTCTTGACTTTGACAGCAGATTTGAGAAGATGCAGTGCCACACCGCCGAGCATATCCTCTGCGGAATAATCCACCGTCTTTTCGGTCTTGATAACGTAGGATTCCATCTCGGTGCTGACGAGGTCACCTTTGACGTTGACGGCGTTCTTGACCGCTCGCAGCTTGACAGGGTGGAGCAGCTCGCCAACGAGGCAGTTTTTGCGAATCTTAAAATTGAAACTTCTTTCCCCGCTGCAGATGAGCTTTCCTCTATGGAATACCGCTCAAAGCTTGATCTTACCGAGGGAGTTCGCCTTGTAAGGATCGGTGACGTTGACACCTGCGCCTGCTGTGCGCCCCACGTCAGCCGTACCGGTGAGGTCGGCTTGATAAAGATCCTTGACTTTATGAAGCATCGCGGTGGCACTCGCATATGGATGGTAGCGGGCAAGCGTGCGCTCCTCGACTACCGCAGAAAATACGATAGCGTTAAGAAGATCTCCGCTATGCTTTGTACACCACAGCCCGACGTGGCAGACACTCTTTCGGTCTATATCGCCGACAGCGAAAAAGTGAAGGCATCTCTTAAAGAAGCCAGACTGAAAATAGCAGAGCAGAGCGCCCACTCTCTTGAGGTGACCGATGGCAACCTTGTGATTCTACTTCCCGATTTCACTATCCCCGAGCTTATCGCCTTTTCCAATATAGCAAACAAAAGGGTAGGCGGCATCACCGTAGCCCTTTCGGGCAGCGAGGGAGACTATAAGTACGTTATCTCCGCCTCCTCTGCTGATCTTCGCGCTATGGCGAAGGAAATTAACTCTGCACTTTCGGGCAGAGGCGGCGGCAGACCCGAGATGATCCAGGGATCATTCTCCGCGTCTCTTGCGGAAATCAAAAAATACTTTGAAAAATAAAAAAAAGGTGCTGCGTTTGCAGCACCTATGAGAATCATTTAAAATTAAGGACAATGCTTGCCTTGGTGGGCTTTAACTGTCTGTACTTTACTCCTGCCGCATCAAGCATTCTTCTTGACGAGGACATAGACCGGGTATCGTGATACTTGTCGGAGAGGTAGATTACCTCCTTGATGCCCGACTGAATAATAGCTTTGGCGCACTCGTTGCAGGGAAACAGACCAACGTACACGGTCGCACCCGCAAGACTTTTTCCACTGGCATTAAGTATTGCGTTAAGCTCGGCGTGAACTACGTAGTCGTACTTTGTTTCGCCCAGGCTCTCATCTCTGTTCCAGGGGAACTCGTCGTCAGAGCAACCCTGAGGGAAACCGTTGTAGCCTGTGGAGAGTATGCGCTTTTCACCGTCAATTATGCAGGCACCTACCTGGGTGCTGGGGTCTTTTGATCTGCGGGATGCCAGTATGGCAACGCCCATAAAATATTCGTCCCAGGATATATAGTCTTGTCTCTTGTCCATAATAAGCTCCATTTGTGTTTTTTTATATTTTAGCACAAATGATTCGTTATGTCAATACAGATTTAAAAAGGAGGGAAATTGATGCTCTCATTATATAAAGAATGTCGCCTGTGCGCGAGAAATTGCGGCATTGACCGTACCTCAGGCATCGGCTATTGCAGAATGCCGAGCGAGATGTATATTGCCCGCGCAGGCATTCATAAATGGGAAGAGCCCTGCATTTCGGGAACGCGTGGATCCGGAACGATATTCTTTTCGGGTTGCTCGCTCTCCTGTATATATTGTCAAAATCGAGAGATATCCCGCGGCAGAAAGGGCGAGACGGTGACAATTGAGCACCTTTCAGACATTATGCTCAGAATGCAGGAGGCGAAGCTCCATAATGTAAATCTCGTCACCCCTACCCATTATATTCCCTCTATTGCCGAGGCAATAAGGCTTGCCAGATCAAAGGGCTTTTCACTTCCCGTGGTCTATAATACGGGTAGCTACGACACTCCGTCCTCGCTGAAGCTGCTTGACGGACTCGTGGACGTGTATCTCCCCGATTTCAAGTATTACACGGGCAAGTCGGCGCTGGCATACTCAAACGCGGTGGATTATCCCGATGTAGCGAAGGCGGCTTTGGCTGAAATGTACCGACAGGTCGGCGCACCCGTATTTGACGAAGAGGGAATTATGACGCGCGGAATGCTGGTTCGCATCCTTCTGCTTCCTATGCACGTTGCCGAGGCAAAGCTCTCGCTGAAATATCTCCACGATACCTACGGTGATTCGGTTTACGTTAGCCTGATGAATCAGTATACCCCTATGCCTGATATGCAGCCACCGCTGAACCGTCCGATAAAGCACGAGGAATATAGCCAGCTTGTTGAATATGCTGAAAAAATCGGTGTGATAAACGGCTTTACCCAGGACTATGGAACGGATAATAAAAGCTACATACCGCCCTTTGACGGAATAAAAATTTAAAAACAAAAAAGGACTGACTCGGTTTCCCTTGTCAGCCCTTTGTTTTTTTAAGCTTTTTTCTTGTTTGCCTTATCTCTCAGACGGTAATCTCTCGATCTCTTCTTTTTAATATAGATATCGTAGATCGCCACAGTGAGAACTACCGCAACGATGGCAATGCTCGTTATATGCACCCAAAGCTCGGTGGCATTTTCGGTTTTAAGCTCCTCCCAGAGCGAGTTTACGTGAACCTGAATGTCCACCTGCTCGTCCTTGTAGTAGCTCATATATGCGGGATTGTAGGAGTAGGATTCGTTTGCCTCGGCCTTATCCTTGCTGTAGAGAACCTCCCACGCGTCAACGAAATCGGTGTCGTAGTTGTAGGAGAGCATCTCCTTATAATACTCGCTGTCGGTGACCGCCTTGTTGGGTGAGGCATAGCCAATGTAAAGCGCGTTTGCGGTAGCCGCCTCAACCGATATCATATAGTCGATATATGCGTGGGCAAGATCGGTATTTTTCGAGGTCTTTGGAATGCACATAGCGTCTACGAAGTAGTTGGTGCCTTCCCTGGGATAATAGAAGTTCAGATCCTCGTTCTCCGCCGCCATAGTCAAGAAGTCGCCTGCAAAGTAGGGAGCAATATAAGCCGACGCGCCCTTCATTTTATTGAAAATCTCGTCGTTTACGTAGCCCTGAAGCAGAGGCTTCTGTTCCTTTAGCAGCTCGAGCGCCTGATTCCAAACCGCAGGATCCTTGGAGTTTATATCAAGATTTTTCCAGTACATAGCAGTACCGAAGGCGTCTCTCGGGTTGTTGAACTGAAGTATCTTACCCTTGTACTTCTCATTCCAGAGCAGCGACCAGCTCTCCTCTGCAATATCCTCCTCACTGACGAACTCAGAGTTGTAGATAACGCCAAGCATGCCGTAGGTGTAGGGGACAGAGTATGCATCGTCGGGATCGTAGTACATACCCTTGAAGCTCTCGCTGATGTTGCCGTAGTTTGAAAGCTTGCTGTGATCTATGGGATTGAGAAGTCCCTCGTCTATCATCTTCTGGATCATATAGTCCGAGGGGATAACGATATCGTACGCTACCGCACTGTTGGTGATCTTTGCGTACATATCCTCGTTGGTCGCGTAGGTAGAGTAGTTTACCTTTACGTAATAGCCGTACTTCTCGGCAAGATGCTCGTTGAAATATTCCTCGAAGGCGGAGTTCACGTCAAACAGACCGCATTCCTCATCGTCCTCGTCGGAAATATACTCGCCCCAGTTGTATACGTTGAGCGTCTTGGTGGGCAGATTTTTCTTCTCCCCATCGCTATCGATACCGCAGGAGCAGAGCACAAGCAGAGCCGCGGAGATAAGCAGAAGCAGGGCAATAAGTCTAAATTTTTTCATTATGCCTTACCTCTCTTTCTGTGCCTTGCCTTGTCGCTCTTCTTGAAGCTCTTGATATTCGATATGATAAGAAGCATAAATACCGTGATGATGATAATGGTGGAAAGCGCGTACATATCAGGCTTAACAGTCTTCTTGGTCATAGAATATATGAGCAGGGGAAGAGTCTGGAAGTTAGAGGGGCTTACAAAATAGGAAATAACGAAGTCGTCAAGAGAAAGGGTAAACGCCATTACCATACCCGAGAGAACACCGGGCATAATATTGGGAAGCTTAACCTTGAAGAATGCCTGAACGGGCGTACAGCCCAGATCAAGCGCCGCTTCTGTCAGCGATTCGCCAAGCTCGTTGATTCTCGGGAGAACCGAGAGAATAACATAGGGAAGACAGAAGGTGGTGTGCGCGATGAGCATAGCACCGAAGCCTATGGAATCGTAATCGTCAATGCCAAACAGCGCAACGAGAAGCGCAAAGAAGAGCATAAAGGATACACCCGTCACGATATCGGGGTTCATCATAGGCACGTTGGTGACAGAGGTCACCGCGTTTTTAAGCCACTTGGATCTCATACGGTATATGCCCTCTGCCGCCGCAGTACCGATAATAGTGGAGAGCAGGGAGGAGGAAACCGCAAGGATAAGTGTATTTCTGAGCGCAATAAACGCATTCTCGTCGTTAAAGAGCTTGATGTACCATTCGAGGCTGAAGCCCGTGAAGTTTGCCGTGCTCTCTGTGTTGTTAAAGGAGAAGAGCATAAGCGTAAGTATGGGAATATACAGAATGGCAAATACAAGGCAGAGATAAATTCTGGAGGCATACTTTTTCATATGATA
>JAZNZI010000065.1:0-19991 GCA_045594865.1 Eubacteriales bacterium
TGCAAGGAGCATTGCTATACATTCTTTTTTACAGTACATCTTTTTTCTCCTTAATTTTATTTATATTTTAATTTTTTTCTTACTTGAATATTTTTTATAAATTACGCCCGAGAAGGGTGAGAGAACCAGCTCTGCCGAGTATTCACTTCCCTTTTTCCTGATCTTGATATCTCTATGCTCGGGTGCAAGTCTGCCCGTGTCAAACTTTGCCTCAAGTCTGACACCCTTTTCGGTGGGAATCGTAACGGTCTGCGTGCTGCCCGAGAAGTTGATGGCAACGATAAGGTATTCGCCCTTCTTGTTGAATCTTCTGTATGCAACAACGTTCTTGTCCGCCTCGTCCGCGAGAAGCCACTTGAAGCCCTCCTCGTCGAAGTCGATATCCCACAGCTCGCTGTGATCGAGATAGAAGAAGTTAAGCGCGGCAACGTACTCTCTAAATGCCTTATGATTGGGATACTCCAGCATAAACCACTCGAGAGAATTGTCGAAGTCCCACTCTCTGAACTGGGCGTACTCGGTGCCCATAAAGAGCATCTTCTTGCCGGGATAGGTCATCATAAGCAGAAGCGAGGCTCTCGCCTGAGCAAACTTGTCCTCAAGACTGCCGAACATCTTGTTAACGAAGGAGCCCTTGCCGTGAACCACCTCATCGTGGGAGATAGGCATACAGTACTTCTCGGTGAAGGCGTACATCAGTGGGAAGTTCAGCGCCTTATGATGATATTTTCTGTAAATAGGATCGGTTTTGACGTAGTCATAGAAGTCGTTTGCCCAGCCCATATTCCACTTCATATTGAAGCCGAGACCACCCATATTAACGGGCTTCGTAATACCTCCGAAGGAGCCCGACTCCTCTGCAATCATAAGCGCATCTGGGAACTCCCCGAATATTGCGGAATTAAGCTTACGTAGGAAGGCGGTCGCCTCAAGATTCTCATTTGTGCCGAGATGGTTGGGACGCCACTCACCGGGATCCTTGTCATAATCAAGGTAGATCATAGATGCCACCGCGTCAACGCGAAGACCGTCTATATGGAACTCCCTGAAGAAATAAAGCGCGTTTGAGATAAGGAAGGACTGTATCTCCTCACGACCGAGGTCGAAGAAGCGGGTGCCCCAAGAGCGGGATTCCATTCTGTCCTTGCCCTGATATTCGTAAAGAGGTGTGCCGTCGAACTCGTAAAGTCCCCACTCGTCCTTCGGAAAATGGGCGGGAACCCAGTCCATAATTACACCGATGCCTGCCTTATGCAGATTGTTTATAAGATGTCTGAACTCGTTAGGCGTACCGAAGCGGGAGGTAGGCGCGTAGAAGGAGCAGACTTGATAACCCCAGGAGCCGTCGTAAGGATGCTCCTGAAGAGGTAAGAACTCAACGTGCGTGTAACCAAGCTTTTTGAGATAGGACGGAAGAATGTCCGCAAGCTCGCTGTAGGAATAATAGCGGTTATCCTCCTCGTGACGCATAAAGCTGCCGAAATGCATCTCGTAGATATTGATGGGAGCGCTGATATAATACTTGCCGTCGGATGAGATAGTCTTTTTTCTATGCTCAAGCCAACGCTTGTCCTCCCATTTAAACGACTTGTCGGTAAAAATAAGCGATGCGCCGTCTGCTCCTCCGCGAGAGAAACGTGCGTAAGGATCGCCCTTGTCGTGAGTTCCCTTTCTTGATCTGATACGGAACTTATAGGGGGAAAGCTCAAGAGATCTGTCCGAGAGATACTTAAGCTCCCAGATACCGTTATCGGTCACTCGTGAAAAAGGAACGGCTCTGTGCCACCCCGAGAAATCAGAAACAAGACCAACCGATTTTGCGTTCGGCGCCCAGGTTCTGAAGGTGTACTCGTATTTACCGTCCTTCATTGATAACGAACAACCAAGGTATTCGTATGCGCGAAAATTAGTTCCCTGATGGAAAAAATAGCTTCCAAGCTCGGTGTTTGACATACAAACTTCTCCTTTATATAGTTATCCTTAAATATTTTAGCATTTTAAAGTCACTTTGTCAAGTCTATAACAAATATTTATTTACTCGCGCGCAAAAAATATTTAAATTTTCTTTTGACAAGCCTTGCGATGAAGCGAATTGGAGTAAAGCATATCCGCAAGCAAAGGCATAAAAGCATCAAAAGCTTATCAAAAATCCAGACAAAAATCCTGCTTAAAAAGTCAAATAATGCAAATTTCGACAGATAAAACGAGGCAAAAGCCAAAACGAGCATATAAATCCTTACAACTCCGTCGAGGGCAAAATAGGAGATAAGAACATAACCGAGCGCAAAAATTATGACCGAGAAAAAGCTGAATACCGCGCCTCTGTCACTAAGCTTTATATGTTTTTTAAAGCTTGGCAGGGGAAAAAGCTTTTCAAATTTAAAAATTTCAGCTACAATTTCTGCCGAGCTGAAAATTATGGCGCGAAGAAGCAGACATAAGGAAAATATAGCAGAATAAGCCACGCCGTAGCCTGCGGCGTAGCCTAAGGAAAGAAGTATTTCGTGTATACTGAAGCTTATCATCCGAACAGTTTAGAAATGCCCTTTGTCTTTTTCTTCTGCTCGGTGTAAAAAACGCCGTCTATCTTCCCTACTATCTCTATTTCCCCGCTCTCTCTTACGAGGCTTTCGATCTTCAACCCCTCGCCCTCGACACAAACGCGTCCGTCGGAGGTTTCAAGGGTGATGTAGCCCTCGTCAAAGCTTACTACGTTGCAAACGCCGTTTAGCGTCAGCTTATTTCTCTCCTTTACGTGCAGATCGGTGTGCTTTGTCTGTTCTTTTGCCATAATAATTTCCTTTCCCAAAAGCGCTTTTAAATAAAAAAGCGCCGCATATTCCCTTGGTAGAAAATATGCGGCGCAAAGAGCAAATATGCTTAGCTTTCGGATATGATCTCATACATACCCGAAGCTTCTGATTTCTTAGTAGTATCCTTGATTTCAAGCACCCTGACAGTGACCGATCTGTTGCCGAAAGCGACTGTAATTCTATCGCCTACCTTAACGTCGTAGGACGCCTTTGCGATCTTCCCGTTAACAGATATGCGTTCGGAATCACACGCCTCGTTTGCAACCGTTCTGCGTTTGATAAGTCTTGAAACCTTCAGGAATTTATCAAGGCGCATTGATTAGCCGTTAACCTGATCCTTAAGAACCTTAGAAGCGGAGAAAGAGGGCTTCTTGCAAGCGTCGATCTTGATAACCTCACCGGTCTTGGGGTTGCGGCCTTCTCTTGCAGCTACGTCCTTAACCTCGAAGGTACCGAAGCCGATAAGCTGAACCTTGTCACCGCTCTTAAGTGCGTTTGCAATAGCAGCAAGAGTAGCGTTTACAGCTTCCTCAGCCTGCTTCTTGTTAAGGTTGGTTTCTGCTGCTACTACGTTTACGAGATCTGTCTTGTTCATTGGTTTGTACATCCTTTCAAATTTGTTTTACCATTTTAATTATATCAACTAATTTTGGAAAAAGTCAAGTATTCTCAAGGCTTTTTTGTATTTATGATTACAGATTTCGTCCAATTTTATAATTTTTTTATCCTCTTTTTGTATATTTTGCTAATTCTTCTATTTTTTTCGATGACAAAATGCCGAAAAATGTAAGCAATCCAAGGTAAATCAAGGCGGCAAGAACTATGCAAATCAAGATAAGCGCCCGTCCGTCAATAACAATATACAGCCAATCGTACACCGCTCTTGAAAGAAGAATTGAAGCTATCGCCACAAGATATGGCGGTAGGTAGCTGGTGATTATCGGAAGGCTTCGCTTAAAGCGTTTGCCGTATATTATCAATGAAACGAAAAGAGCCACGGCGTAGGTAGCAACTGTGCCGATTGGCGCGCCAAGTATGCCAAGCTCGGTTTTCGTGATAAGAAGAAAGCTGACGATAACCTTTGCAATGCTGCCGAAGAGCATTGAAATAAGCGGAGAATTAACCCTGCCCTGCGCCTCAAGACTGGTGTTAGTGACGAGCAGGAGCGAATAAAAGGGTATGGCAGAGCAGATCAGCACGAGCAGCGATGCGCCAAGCTTTATTTCCGAGCTTGGATAAAGCAAGCCGAGGATCTCCTTTGCAAAAACAACCATACCAACCGTCATAGGCGCAGACAGTATTGCAGTAAAATCAAGTGCGCCCCGCTCTGCTCTTATTAGTCCGTCGGTATCACCGCCGACAGCGCATCTTGTAAGTATAGGAAGATAGGCAACCGAGAGGGGGGTGATGATCGAAACCGCAAGGTTAAACATCGGCACGGCAAGGGTTGTATAATTGCCGTACATCGCGCTTGCCTCGCTCTCCGAATAGCCTACCAAGGTCAGGCTTCGCATAATCAGACCAAGGTCAATCAGGTTGGTAATGCTCATTATCGCCGCGCTTACAGTAATGGGAATTGATATGGATAAAATGCGCTTAATTATTTCCCTGCTCGTCTGCGTTTTCTTATTCTGCCCTGTATTTTCCCTTTTTAATTTGATTTTCGAGCAAACGAGAAGATACAGAAGTCCAAGTCCCGCACCCAGCGTCACACCTAAAATCGTCATAGCCGAAAGCATCTCGATGGGCATATTCATTCTCCTGCCGACCATTGCAAAAAGCATACCGATAGCCAACTTTCCCGCCCCCTCGATAACCTGCGAGACCGCAATATCAAGCAGTAGCATATTTGCGCTCAGGTATCCGCGGATAACACCTGCAAGCGAGATAAAAATTATGGAAGGAGCTATGGCAAGCATAGTGTAAGCCGAGCGACTGTTGCCGATAAGAGTAGCAAGCGGGGCTGAAAATACCATAAAAACGGTAGTCAAAACTGCGCCCAGCGACAGAAACAGTATCGATGCCACCCGCACGGTTTTTCTCTCCATATCTCCCCTGCCCGCAGCCTTGGCCTCCGAGACGAGTATCATAACCGCCTTCGGTACTCCCGCCGTACATAGCAGATAAAAGAAGGCGTACACGGTATACGCCGAGTTGAAGTATCCCATTCCCTCGTCCCCAAGAATTGAGGCAAGAGGTATCTTATATATCAATCCGAGAAGCTTTACTACAAGGGTGGAAACCGTCAGCGACAGCGTTCCGCCGAGAAGTCCCGACAGTAGCTCACCGCGATGCTTTCTTTTACCAACAATCTGCATTTTTTCCTCCAAAAAAGAAAAGACTCACTAAAATATATTAGCAAGTCTCTCTTTTTATAATATTATTGAAGAAAAATCATTTATCGATGCCGAAGAACTCGAATATCTGCTCTTTATTCTTCTCTCGTCTACCATAGCCGTTCTCATCCGACTCCTCTGCCTCGCGAAGATACTCGTAAGGGTATTTGGGGCGGAAAAGACGCATGATCTTAGGATCAACACCAAACTCCCCCTCAAACTTGACAAGCTTTGTCACAGCGCCCGCACCAACGGCAAAAATGGTCTGGAACTCCTCCATCATATAGACGTTGTAAAGTCCCTCGTGGCCCTCAAGTGAGAAGCCAACGTTCTCAAGATTGCCCACGGTATTCTTCTGTCTGTACATATAATAGGGCTTGTAGCCTGCGAATTTAGTCTTAAGCTGAGAATAGGACACGCTCTTTGCCGCGTCACCGCCCGAGAGCGAGTAAACGCTGGAGTTGTTGCGAAGGGCATCCGACGCCTTCTTTACGCAGAAGGTGTGAACGGTGATATTTGTGGGCGCAAGCTCAATGACCTTATCAACCGTCTCTGAGAAGTTCTGGAAATCATCCCCCGGCAGACCTGCAATAAGGTCAACGTTGATATCGCGGAAGCCAACCTCCTTAGCCAAAGCATACGCCTTAAAGAAGTCCTCAACGGTGTGTCGGCGACCTATCTCGCGGAGAATATCGTCGTTTAAGGTCTGCGGATTTACGCTGACACGGCTGACACCGTATTCCTTCGCCACCTCAAGCTTTTCCCTTGTGATAGTATCAGGACGTCCCGCCTCAAGGGTGAACTCAAGAAGCGAGCTTGTATCCACGTGCTCGCGTATCTTTGAGAGCAGGCGGCGCAACTGATCTGCGCTGAGCGTGGTAGGAGTACCGCCGCCGATATAAACTGTGGTAAGCCTCATACCGAGCTTCTTTATAGTGTCAAATGTGTCCTCAAGGTCGATAAGCATAGCGTCAAGATAATCGTCAACCATTGACAAAAGTCGCTTTGTCGTATAGGAAACGAAGCTGCAGTAGGCGCATCGTGAGGGACAGAACGGAATAGAAATATAAAGCGAGCAGGTGCCGCGGTGAGTTTTCTTTAAAATCTTCATTTCAGCGGATGCAACCGAAACGGCAAGCGCCGCCTTCTGCGGATTCAAGAAATACTCGTCGCGCAGAGCCTTTTTTGCCACAATCTTGCCCTTACCAAGCCTGAGAATAGAGTTCGCCACCTTGGCGGGACGAACGCCCGTCAGAATACCCCAAGGGGGCGTGTGACCGAGCAGCTCCTTGCCTGCGGCAAAAATAGCCTTACCCACCGCGATAGCCTCGTGGGTAGCAAAGGTGATCTCCTCGGCAAGCGAAACGCTCTCGGTAGACTCGCAGAGCTTGTCATTAAGCTTTATAGAGGCAAAGGCGGTCACAAGCCCTGCCGCCTCGTCGCGACAGACCTCCACGTTTACCTCGGGAACCCCCTCGCGGGGCAGCTCGTTCTCGCCAAAGGTTGCGCCCGGAAAGAACACCATACACAGCGTCTGTACGTAATATTTATTTATGTCACCACTAATTCGTAAGATCATAAATCCAAATCCTTAAAAGTTATATCAATTTATGAGTTATTTTCTCAAAACAGCGGAGTCCATCTCTATTGTGACGGGGCCGTCGGTAGACATCTCGGTACGCATATCCGCGCCGAAAACTCCGCTCTCGCATCTACCTATCCTGTCCGAAAGCTCGGAGATAAAGAACTCGTAAAGCTCGTTTGCAACAGCAGGAGGCGCGGAGTTAAGATAATCGGGACGGTTGCCGTGAGCGTAATTTGCGTGGAGCGTGAAGTTTGAGACCACAAGCGCCCTGCCCCCTACGTCCTTGACGGAAAGGTTCATTTTTCCCTTTTCATCCGAGAAAATACGCAGCTTTGAAATCTTCTCAGCAAGTAAGGTAGCGTCCTTTTTATCATCGCCATTCTTCACTCCGAGAAGCAGGTAAAGTCCCTTATCTATACTGCCCGAAAGAGCGCCGTCCGCATATACGGTAGCCGAAAATACTCTTTGAATTACACAAATCATACGCGACTCCTATCAGTTTATAAATCCGCGTTTTACTGAGATAATCTTAGGCAGAGAGCGCAAGCGGGACACGATTGATTCGTAATGCGACACGTTGCGACAGCCTACCACGATATTGATAGTTATCTCCCCGTCCTTACCCGGTTGAGTGTTGATCTGAGAGATAGAAACCTTCATATCGGCAAGAGCCATAGATATGCTCGCAAGTACGCCGATGCCGTCCTCTGCTCCGATCTGGATCATAGCCTCGTAAAGAGCGCTCTGCGAAGACTCGGTCTGCTCCCACTCGGCGCGCACCCAACGTGCGAGGTTATCCTCGTTGCCGCGGGAGGCAATAACGTTAGGACAGTCAGCCTTATGCACCGAAACGCCAAAGCCACGAGTGACAAAGCCGACGATGCGGTCGCCCGGCAAGGGATTACAGCACTTCGCGTACTTAACCGCATAGCCTGACTCACCGTCGATAATGATACCGCCCGCCTTATGCTTGCGCTTATTAACCTCGGTAAGCTTAACTCTTGCAAGCTCGTCCTCGGTGGTGAGAGGTCCTTCCTCCTCGGCGCGAAGCTTCTCGATCTCCTCCTTGATCTTAGGAATAAATCTCGTGAGCGAAAGACCGCCGAAGCCTATGGTATTATAGAAATCGTCAGGCGAGCTGATGCTTGCTCTCGCGGCAATAACCGAAACGATATCGTTTATCTGGGCATCGGTGATCTGCTTATAAATGCGCCTCATCTCGCGCTCTACCTCAGCCTTACCGACGATGATATTCTCAGCCCGCTTTTCCTTCTTGAACCACTGTCTGATCTTGCTTCTCGCCTGACCGGTCTTAACGATCTTAAGCCAATCTCGGCTTGGTCCCTTTGAGGAACCCGAGGTAATGATCTCGATAATATCGCCGTTTGCGGGAACCTTATCAATAGGAACGATAACGCCGTTGATCTTAGCGCCCGTCATCTTGTTGCCCACGGCAGAATGTATAGCGTAGGCGAAGTCGATAACAGTCGAGCCAAGGGGGAGCGAAATAACGTCGCCCTTCGGGGTAAATACAAAGGTCTCGTCATGGAAAATATCCGTCTTGAAGGAGTGAATAAACTCATCGGGATCGCGGGTGCTTTCATCCGACTCAAGAAGCTGGGCGATCCATCGAAGCTTCTCGTCAATATTAGATGCCGAGCTGCTGCCCGACTTATACTTCCAGTGTGCCGCGATACCGTACTGCGCCTCCTCGTGCATCTGCTTCGTACGGATCTGTACCTCGAAGGGTATGCCGCTGTGACCGATGACGGTGGTGTGGAGAGAACGGTAAAGGTTGGGCTTGGGTGTAGAGATATAGTCCTTAAAGCGACCCGGGATAGACTTGAACAGCTCGTGAACAAGGCCGAGAGCGGTATAGCACTCAAGCTCGGTGTCAACTATAACGCGCACCGCGTAAAAATCGTAGATCTCGTCAAAAGCCTTGTTCTGCGAGTACATCTTGCGGTAAAGGCTGTAAACAGACTTTACTCTGCCCTCAAGAACAAAGGAGATATTGTTCTCGGCAAGCTTCTCTGCAATGATAGCCTTCGCCTCGTCGATAAAATCACCGCTTCTGCCAAATTTCTTCTCGATCTCCGCCTGAACCTCCTGATAGCCAACTGTATCAAGGTAGTAAAGGCTGATATTTTCAAGCTCCTGCTTGATTCGCTGAATACCGAGGCGGTGAGCAAGGGGCGCGTAAATATACATCGTCTCAAGGGCGATGGCGCGCTGGCGGTCCTCCTTCTTTGCAGCGAGGGTACGCATATTATGAAGTCTGTCACAGAGCTTGATGAAGATAACCCTGATATCCTTGTTCATAGCGAGAAGCATCTTACGGATGTTCTCAATATGCGCCTCCTCCTTATCGGCAACCTGCACCTGAATTATCTTCGTCAGGCCGTCGACAAGCATAGAAACGTCCCTGCCAAACATCTTGGCAATAGTGTCAAGATTAGTCTTGTCCGAGCAGTCCTCGACGGTATCGTGAAGCAGAGCCGCACAGATAGAGTCGGTGTCAAGACCAAGCTCGGCAACGATCCTTGCAACCGCTACGGGATGGCTGATGTATGGCTCGCCGCTCTGGCGCATCTGTCCCTCGTGGAGCTTGTCGGCATAATAATATGCCTCGGTTATTTTTGCAAGATCGTAGTATTTTTCATTCTTCCCGAGATATTCGAGAAGAGATTTCATTTCTTCGTACATAATAAAACCTATAATTAACCACGGCTCATCTGCGAGCGAAGACGGCGAAGAAGAGTTGATTTATCAAGCTTCGCCTTCGTGGTGGAATAATGTAATTTGAATTTATAGACCTCGTCGGAGAGATCCTCGATGGATACGATGTTAAGCTCCTTAAAAACCATAATAATGACCTTGAGCTTTGCGTAATTAATAGAAACCGAGTTGTCCGAGCCTTTGATACGAGAGAGGATATCTCTGTGCTTCAGAACGTCAACACCCGAGCGCACGGAGTTCTGGATAAATCTGTAAACGGCGACAAAATCCTCTCTCGAGGGTATAACGTCCTCCTCGGGAGTAAAGGGCGCTCCGCATCTTATCTCCTCAAAGCGATCGAACTCGCTGCGCTGCTTTGCCTTCTCGCTTACCGAGGGCTTGAGATCACGGACGATAAGCTGCGCGCTCTCTCTGCCGCCCCACTCGTTAAGGTCAAGGTTAAACATAACGTCAACCTTATCGCCAACGTAAACGCCAAGGCTATCGGGAGAGTTAGAGAAATACATAGCCGAAAGGGTGTATCTGCCGTTGCCAAGCGAAAGCCTGGTGTGCTTGCCCTCGCTGATGCCGTTGATGTCGTTGACTGTCACACCGCGAAGCACGAAAACAGGAATAGGGTTAGAAACGCCGAAAGGCTCGAGAAGCTGAATTCCCTTTGCCAGTGCAACGTTAACGTCGCCGAAGTCAAGCTCGCAGTCTGCCTCCACCGTCTGAATCATATCCTTTTCGCTAAGATTCGCGCGGGCGTATTCATTTATAAGACGCCTGAAGTTATCAAGCTCGGCTCTCGTCACCGAAAGACCTGCGGCAAGCTCGTGGCCGCCGAATTTTACCAGATGCTCCTGACAGTAGCAAAGCGCGTCCACAAGGTTCATACCCTTGATGCTTCTGCCCGAGCCCTTTCCCATATGCTCCATACGGGGAGTTCCCTCCTCGTTGCCCTCAAAGGACACGAGAATAGCAGGACGGGTATATTTCTCGGTAATGCGGGATGCAACGATACCGATAACACCGTGGTGCCAGGTATCCGCGTCAAGAACGATAACGGGATTCTTCTCGATATCGTACTGCCGGATCTTTTCGTACGCCTCCTGCATAATCTTGTTTTCCTCTGCTTGACGTTCCTTATTGGTGCGGCAAAGCTCCTCGGCAATCTCCTTTGCGCGGCGGGGATCGCCCGACAGGAACAGCTCAACGGCGAGAGACGCCTCCTTGATTCTGCCTGCGGCATTGATCCTTGGTGCAATGGTATAGCCTATGTAGCCCGAGGTGATTTTAGTCTTCTTCTTTTTCTGTGCCGAGCGCTGTGCATCGTTCTTTGCAGACGCCGCCTCGATAAGCGCGGCAAGTCCTATGCGATTGGTATTTTCGATCATAGCAAGACCGTATCTCACTATAATTCTGTTCTCCTCCTTGATAGGCATAACGTCGGCAATAGTACCGATAGCCACAAGGTCGGCATAGAGCGAGAATATGCGCTTCGCAGCCTCAAGACGAGTTCTGCCCACGATTTTCTCCTCATAAGCGCAAATAAGCTTAAATACGACGCCTACGCCCGCCAGCTCCTTGAAGGGATAGGGACAGTCAGGACGGTGGGGGTTGATGACCGCGAGGGCGTCGGGAAGATCCGAGCGGCACTCGTGGTGGTCGGTGACGACAAAGCGGATGCCAATGCTCTTGGCATACTCTATCTCCTCAACGGCGGTAGTGCCGGTGTCAACAGTGATGATAAAGGTGGAGCCGTTCTCCTTGATGGCGTCGATAGCCTGAGTGGAAACTCCATAGCCCTCGCCTGCTCTGTTGGGGATGTAATAATCCACCTTCGCGCCCAGCGATTTCAGATAGAGATAAAGGGTACATACAGAGGTGACTCCGTCAACGTCATAATCTCCGTAGACGGTGATCCTCTCGCCGCATCTGATAGCGTCGGCAATAGCGTCGATACCCCGCTCCACGTCCATCATTTTAAAGGGATCGAGGAGCATTTCGCTTTCCATATAGACGAAAGCCTTTGCGGATGCAGGTGTGGTATACCCGCGGTTGTAAAGAAGCTTGGCGACAACGGGATTAATGCCCAGCTCCGAGGCGATCTCGGCAGTAGCTGAGCGATATTCTGCGCTGTCAGTTGATTTAATTAGCCAGTTCTTCTCCTTCTTTTCTTTGATTTTCAGCATTATTTTAAAACCAAGTGGGATTTCTCCCGCCTTTCATTTAATATGCACACGTAAGCTCGGATAGCCAAAACCGTAGGGGCGACGGTTGATCGCACGGGTAAAGTGGTTTCCCTCCGAGGGAGGAGGCAGTCTATGTTTCACCTGCCAAATAATGAGTTCAGAGTTCAGAGTGCAGAGTTTAAAGTGCAGAGTTTAAAGTGCAGAGTTTAAAGTGCAGAGTGAACTCGATGAATATATTATTTGTTCGAATATTTTTTCATAAGCGCGAGTGCGCTCTTGATGCCGTCGATTGCGGCGCTGGTAATACCGCCTGCGTAGCCTGCGCCCTCGCCTGCGGGATAGATGTTTTCATAGCCGAGCGCTGTGCGTGTATCCTTATCTCTGAGTATACGCAGGGGCGCGCTGGTTCTTGTTTCCGCGCCTGTAAGAATCGCGTCGGGTGTGGCAAAGCCGCTGATTTTTCTGTCAAAATCAACAAGTGCCGAGCGTATACCGCGGCAGACGAAATTGGGGAGGAAGCTATCGGGATTTGCAAGCTTAACATTCGTGCCCGACATATAGCTGGGTGTAATTCGGCTTGGACTCGTGCCCCACTTGCCTGCGAGGAAATCGCCTACGGTGAAGATAGGCGCGGCATATCCGCCACCGCCCGCCCCAAAGGCTGCCCGCTCTATTTTCCGCTGGAACTCGATAGCCGACAGTGGATCAGAGCCGTAATCCTCGCGGAAAACGGTTGTGACCACCGCGCTGTTGGAATTTCTCTCCGAGCGGCTGTGATAGCTCATACCGTTGACCACGGTACCGCCCTCCTCGCTTGCCGCCGCGACCACGGTGCCGCCGGGACACATACAGAAGGTGTAGGTTCCGCGATTTTTTGTATCGTGGGACAGGGCGTACTCGGCGTGTCCGAGTCCCTCGGTGCCTGCCGCCTCGCCGTAAAGCGCATAGTCTATATCCTCCGCCAGATGCTCTATACGCATACCGACCGAGAAGGACTTCGCCTCAACAGAAAAGCTTGACTTAACTATATTCTCATAGGTATCTCTCGCGCTGTGACCGATAGCCAGGATAAGCGCGCCGCAGGGGATCTCTCCATTGCTTGTTAAAACCGCGCTGACTCTTCCGCCGCTTACCGCGGGCGAGAGGTATTTTGTGTGATAAAGTATACTGCCGCCAAGCTCTGTGATACGGTCGATCATACGGTCAACCACCACCGAAAGCACGTCGGTGCCAACGTGGGGCTTTGCAATGTATCTGATCTCCTCGGGCGCGCCAAATTCGATAAAACGCTCGAGAACATAGCTTGTCAGCGGATCGTTTATTCTGGTCACAAGCTTGCCGTCGGAGAAGGTTCCCGCACCGCCTGCGCCAAATTGAATGTTGGTGTCTGTGTCCAGAATATGTTCGCGCTCAAACCTCATCTGCTGTGCGTGTCTGTCCTTAACCGAGCCGCCTCGCTCGAGAATCAGGGGCTTGTAGCCCCACTCGGCAAGCAAAAGAGCCGCAAACAGACCGCAGGGGCCCGAGCCGACCACAACAGGCGGTGCGCTGAGCGGTGTGTCACCGATAAGTGCGCTCTCCATACTTACGGGAGTGTGGAGCGAGATACCGAGCCTTCTGCCCTGCTCCTCGCTGAATTTTGGAAAATCACCTCTGACCGCCACCGTGTAGACATAAAAAATATCCGGCTTCCGCCTGGCGTCCACACTGCGACGGAAAATAGAATACTCTTCGGCATAGGAAAGCAGTCCTGCCTTACGCAGAATCCTCTTAGCAACCGAAAACGCCTCCGATACAGAGGCGTTAACAGGAAGCTTGATATTGTTTATCAGTACGAAACTCTTTATAGAATCCATACCTGCTCCATTAACTAAAAATAAATCCCAACAGGGGTATGCTCTCGATACTGGTATACTCAACGGCAAACCAGAACAGTATCGCAAGCAGCAAGCAACAGATACCGAGAAGGATATTGCCGCCCCTCTTATTAAACAAACTTTTTTTCATATCAACCTCTATATAGCCGTAAAAACGGCGTATGCGTCAGCAGAAATTACTCCTGACTACTCTTTTCTCCCGCAAGCTCCTTGAAGAGATACTTACGCAGAGAGTCCTCGGTGAAGTCACGCTTAAGCTCGCTCTCCTTGGCAACCGAGATAACGCCCGTCTCCTCGGAAACAACGATAATAATTGCATCGCTGACCTCGCTCATGCCCACTGCCGCGCGGTGTCTTGTACCAAGGTCGTTGTCAACGAAGGTACGCTTCGGCAGAGGAAGGATGCAGGCAGCGGCTTTGATGCGGTTGTTCTCGATAACCACCGCGCCGTCGTGCAGAGGCGCTTTATCGTAAAACAGATTTCTTATCAGATAATAAGAAACGTCAGCGTTGATCTCGATGCCCGTGTGGGTGACGTCGTCAAGCTGGGTGGTTCTGCCGATGACGATAAGCGCACCGCACTTGTCCTTGGACATAACGTGCACCGCCTTGCAGATATTGTCGATAGCCTTGTATTGCGCCTGCTTTTTGTGTGCCTGCTCACGAAGTGTTTTAATACCCTTAAGAGAGCCCGAGCCGATGGTTTCAAGCAGATCGCGTATCTCGGGCTGGAAAATAATGATTATCGCAAGAGCGCCTATCTGGAAGACCGCCGACATAATATATTGCACGCCAGTAAGATTGAGAAGAACCGCGATCGCGTAAAGAACAAGGCAAATGAAAATGCCGATAAGAAGCGTTCCCGCCTTTCTGCTTCTGAAAAAGCTGAAGACGAAGTAGAACAGAAGCGCGAGGATGATAATATCAATCGCATCGGTCCAATGGAAGCCTGCAAATATATTTTTTGCGTTAGAGAAAAAGTCCACAACGCCGTCTTTTATGTTGGTAGAAAGTAATCCGTACATCAGTTCGGCTCCATACTAAAATAATTTTTCATATTAATTATATCACACGCAAAATTAAAAATCAATAGTCTTTTGTTTTTTTACGAATTTATTTCGCGTATTTTGTTGACTTTGAGGATCAAATATGATATAATATGTATCATATGATACATTTTAGAGGTAATTTATGAAGAATTTTGACTTGCTTTCAAGCAGTTTTCTCTTTAACGGGTTAAACAAAGAGGAGCTTTCCCGACTCCTAAGGGACAACGAGCCGAGAATTTCAAGCTACAAAAAGGGTGAGCTTATCTACTCCTCCGCCAGCAGCGAGCGGCTTGTCGGCTTCGTTCTCTCAGGGGGCTGTGAGGTCAGGCGAGAGCGTGGCTCCTGCGGACCTGTGCTTCTCAACCTGCTCGGTCGAGGGGATTCCTTTGGCATACTGTCAGTCTTTTCGGACGCCGACTTCCCTACCCGAGTCTATGCCGCAAGGAGCTGTGAGATCCTCTTTTTCACCGACAGGCAGATAGAGAGCTTTATCGCCGAATCGACGGCGGTAAACCGAAACCTTATAAAATTTCTTGCAGGCAGGATAGCCTTTCTTAACAAGAAGATCGCCACCTTCTCGGGCAATCGGGTGGAGGACAGGCTTGCCGCCTTCCTGCTATGCGAGGCGGAAAAATATTCCTCCGACGTCTTTCCATTTAACTATGTTAAATGCGGCGAGGAGATCAACGCGGGGCGCGCCTCGGTCTATCGAGCGGTAAATGCGCTCTGCGAGGCGGGGCTTATCTCCGTGTCGGAAAAACAAGTTAATATTTTAGACCCAAAGGGTCTTGGAGGTATAGGATCAATATGAAAAAACTAATTTGCTTACTCTTACTAATAACGCTTTCGCTGGGACTGGTATGCTGTGTGCCCTCGGGCGATGAAACAAAGCTGCGTATCGGCTATCTCACAGGCCCGACGGGTATGGGAATGGCAAAGCTTATCAGCGATGATGCCGAAAACGGCAAATACATCTTCACAAAATACGCCGACACCACGGCGGCAAAGGCGGATCTGGCAGCGGGAAAGGTTGATATAATCTGTCTGCCCACCAACGAGGCAGCTATGTATTATAGCACAGCAGCCCATCCTGTCAAGGTGCTGGCAATCAACTGTCTTAACTCGCTCTATCTTCTCTCTGCGGGAAAGGAAAAGGTCACATCCCTATCCGAGCTTGAGGGACGGACGGTCTACACCTGCAAGAACGGTACGCCGAGAGTCATCCTTGAGCATATCATCTCCAAGCTTGGACTTGACATAACCGTCTCCTACGAGATCAACGGCAAGGAGCTTGTAAAGCCCCAGGATGTATCAACCTATCTTACCACGGGTGAGCTTCCCTACGCGGTGATCCCCGAGCCCCTTGTGACCTCTACTCTGCTGACCATTGCAAAGAACGCTGACGATTCTGTCGTCTACACCGTTGACATTGACCTGGCAGACGAGTGGGCGGACTTCTGTGACACTCCGATCGCTATGGGATGTCTGCTTGCCAACGCCGATATGCTGACAAAAAACAAGGCTACGGTTGATAGCTTCCTTAGCGAGTACAAGGCATCTGTTGATTATATCGCAAATCCTGACAATTTGGACTCTGCCGCAAATTATATTGTGGAAACAGGAATTATGGCTGCCGTTCCCGCCGCAAAAAAGGCGCTTGCAAATCTCGGCTCATCCATCTGTTACATTGACGGAGCTGATATGAAGAACACCCTTGTTGCCTTCTATTCAGCGCTTAAAATGACCCAGCCCGTTGACGATTTCTACTATGAAAAATAAGCTCAAAAAAATAGCCTTAAAGGTTATTTTACCCCTACTTTTCTGGCTTGGAATATGGGAGATTTCGGCTCTGATCATAGGCAACGAATTTCTCCTTCCCGATATTAAAAGCACAGTTTTATCGTTGATAAAGCTTCTCTGCTCGGCGGGCTTTTACACCGCGATCTTGCTTAGCTCGGCGAGAGTGATAACAGGACTTCTGCTCGGTTTTTTGGCTGGTATCGCGCTGGCTCTGCTCTGCTCAAGATTCGCTCTTTTCCGCTCTCTTTTTACACCGATTTTAAGGATCATAAAATCCACCCCCGTGGCATCCTTTATCGTGGTGCTGTGGGTGATGATGTCGGGCGACGCACTGTCGGTATTTATCGGCTTTCTTATGGTAATGCCTATTATTTATCAGAATCTTACCGACGGTCTTTCCGCCATTGATAAGCAGCTCTCTGAGGTTTCAGACGTCTTTGAATTTTCTAAAAAAAAGCGCTTTATGCTGCTAACATATCCCACTCTGAAAAAATACCTCGTACCCGCGGTCATCACCGCATCCGGACTTGGCTGGAAGGCGGAGATCGCGGCCGAGATCATAGCCTATACGAAGCACTCTATCGGTCAGGGCATCAACGATGCAAAATACAATATGGACACCCCCACGGTCTTTGCCTGGACGGCGGTGATTATTCTTCTCAGCATTGCGCTTGAGAGTGGCGCGAGATACTTACTTCGGAGGACTGATAAATGAGCTTGACGATCAATAATTTATGTAAAAGCTTTGACGGGAAAGCAGTCCTCACGGGCTTCTCTTATGACTTCCCAGACTGCGGAATTTACGCCCTTCAGGGCGAGAGCGGCGCGGGTAAAACCACTCTGCTACGCATTATAGCTGGACTTGAAAAGGACTACTCGGGCGAGGTTCTCGGCGGCGGCATTGGTAGCTGTTCTATGGCATTTCAGGAGCATCGTCTGTTCCCTCAGCTGACCGCACTTGAAAATGTTGTTTTCGCAATTTCCGACAAAAAAGATAAGGCAGTTTGCAAAAAAGCCACGGATATTCTCGCTGGCCTCGGTCTTTCGGAGAGCGATATTTCCCTGCTTCCCGAGGAGCTTTCGGGAGGTATGAAGCAGAGGGTTTCGCTTGCGCGAGCCTTCATCAAGGATGCGCCCATTCTCCTGCTTGACGAGCCCACCAAGGAGCTTGACGGGGCTAACGCCGCGCTCGTCAGAAAAATGATACTTGAGGCAGGCAAAAGCCGCCTTGTAATCATCGCCACCCACAGTGCCGAGGACATTGATACTCTTGAAGCAAAAATTATCAAAATATGAAACAAAAGCCACTTTTATCATATGTAAAGGTGGTTTTTTTGCAATTTTTGCATTAAATACTTGCAAAAACAAATTAACTGTGTTATAATAAATTTTGTTATTTTAAATTTTTATGTGAGGTACTAATATGGCTGCCGACATTTCCGAAAGAATTAAAGCCGTCTATTCCACTCTCTCCAAGGGACAGAAGAAGATCGCTAACGCAGTACTTAACGACTATGACAAGGTTGCATATCTTACCGCCGCTAAGCTTGGCGATATGGTGGGCGTATCCGAATCCACCGTTGTAAGATTTGCCGATGAGCTTGGCTTTGAGGGCTACTCACAGTTCCAGCTTGCCGTTCAGGAGCTTGTGCGCATCAAGCTCACCCCCAATCAGCGTATCGAGATCACAAAGCAGCGCATCGGCCACGGCGATGTTATTGATAAGGCTATGGAATCCGATATAAGCAAGATCAAATACACCCTTGAGCATCTCGACCGTCGCTCCTTCTCAGAGGCGGTTGACGCGATCCTCGGGGCGAAGAATATCTACATCACGGGCGCAAGAAGCTCCGAGCCTCTCGCAAGACTGCTCTCCTACAACCTCTCGCTTATTTTCGACAACGTAAAGCTTGTCGTTCCCACCTCCTCAGCCGAGGTATTTGAGCAGATGTATTCGGTAAGCGAGGACGACGTTGTTATTGCCTTCTCCTTCCCCAGATATTCCTCCAAGATGATAAACGGTATTCGCTTTGCAAGACGAAACAACGCGAAGGTAGTTGTATTCACCGACTCCAACGTTTCGCCTATTGCGGAGTTTGCTAACTGTGTGCTTATCGCCCAGTCTGATATGGCATCCTTTATGGACTCTCTCGTAGCTCCCCTCAGCATTATCAATGCAATCGTTATTGAGATAACTCACAGACGTGAGCGCGAGATCACCGAGAGATTTGACGCCCTTGAGAAGCTTTGGGACGAGTATGAGGTCTATGCAAAACGATAATTTTTATGATACGGTAAAAATTGCTGTTATCGGCGGCGGCGCGGCGGGAATGATGGCGGCAGGAACCGCTACCACCTACGGCGCAGAGGTTACAATTTTTGAGTCCACCGACCGCCTGGGCAAAAAGCTTGCTATTACGGGCAAGGGGCGCTGCAACGTGACGAACAACTGCACCCGCGAGGAATTTCTTGAGAACGTGACGAAGAACTCACGCTTTCTCTACGCCGCTCTGTCGGCATTTTCCTGCGAGGACACCATGAGCTTTTTCGAGTCTATGGGCGTCAGCCTTAAGACCGAGCGCGGCAGACGGGTCTTTCCCGAAAGTGACAAGGCTATCGATATTGTAAACGCCCTGCGGGAGTATTCCTCGGGCGCGAGGGTTATTCATCATAAGGTAAGCGCCGTTGAACAGCAGGACGGAAAATTCACGGTCACCGCGGGCGGAAAAACGCATATCTTTGATAAGGTAATTATTGCCACGGGCGGCAGGTCATATCCTCTCACAGGCTCGGACGGCTCGGGCTACAAGCTGGCGATGAAGCTTGGACATTCTGTCACCGAGCTTATCCCGTCGCTTATCCCCCTGACGAGCCACTCTCCGCTGTGCAGAGATATGCAGGGACTCTCGCTGAAAAATGTTAAAATCAGCATAAAAGACGAGGCAGAAAGAGTTTTGTACACCGATTTCGGTGAGATGATGTTCGCCCACTTCGGTGTGACGGGCCCCGTAATTCTCTCCGCCTCCGCCCACATCCGCGACTATGATATCTCAACCCTGAAGCTCTGCATCGACCTGAAGCCCGCGCTTGATGAAAAAACGCTGGACGCAAGGCTGCTCTCAGACTTCTCGAAAAACGCGAACAAGGATCTGATCAATGCCCTCGGCGATCTGCTTCCCTCAAAGATGATAGAGCCATATATTGCTCTGTCTGGGGTTGACGGACGGAAAAAGGTGAACTCCATTACCAAGGAGGAGCGCCGCGCGTTGCTGAATACCTTAAAATCCTTTGAGATCGCTCTTGACGGCTACCGTCCCATTGAGGAGGCTATAATCACCTCGGGCGGAGTTGAGGTCAAGGAGATCACACCAAAGACTATGGAGTCGAAGCTCGTGTGCGGTCTTTACTTCGCTGGCGAGGTCATTGACGTGGACGCCTACACGGGTGGATACAACCTGCAGATCGCCTTTGCAACCGGATATTTGGCAGGAAAAGCCGGGGCAGAAGCCTATTAACTAAAGAAAATACGAAAAACCTACAGGAGTTTTTTTATGATACGAATTGCAATTGACGGCCCGGGTGGCGCGGGTAAATCCAGCGTTGCGAAGGCTGTTTCCA